>NZ_JBKKRK010000017.1:0-95072 GCF_048847255.1 Pseudomonas algeriensis
TGTCTCGTCCTGAATAAGGTTTACACCTTCTGACCTATCCTCAGGAGGAACCAATGGAATCAGGAAAAAGGCGCAGTCAGCGTGATTACACGCTGGGCTTTAAATTGGCGGTCGTCGATCAAGTTGAAAAGGGCGAACTGAGTTATAAAGAGGCTCAACGGCGTTATGGGATTCAGGGTCGGTCGACTGTGTTGGTGTGGTTACGCAAGCATGGAAGGCAGGACTGGAGCCAAGGCGCCTCCATTCGTGCCCAGAGGAATCGACCGATGGCCGAGCCAAATTTGCCGCTGACACCAGAGCAGCGAATCAAGGAGCTGGAAGAAAAGCTGGCCCTTGCCAACCAGAAAGCCCAATTTTTTGAAGCTGTCGTTGACGTGCTGAAGAACGATTACGGTGTTTCTGTCGTAAAAAAGCGATCCGGCAGGTCCTCAGCCAAGGGCAAATCGAAGGCCTGAGTGTTACCAGGGCTTGCCAGTTTTTGGGCATCTCACGGCAGGCGTATTACAAGCGCAATCGAGCTTACGACGCGCAAGCTAGCCACGCGCAAAAGGTGCTGGGGTTTGTGCTGGAGACACGCCTTGAAATGCCCCGGTTGGGCACCCGCAAGCTGCATGGCCTCATGCAGTCCGAACCTGAACTGACGCGAACGGTAGGTCGAGATCGGTTGTTCGATATCTTGCGAGACCATCGACAACTGGTCCTACGCAAACGCGCTTATCACAAGACTACCGATAGTCATCATCGCTTCCGTCGACATCCGAATCGGCTCAAACCCGGCCCTGACCAAGTCACTGCCACGGGGCCTGAACAGGTATGGGTAGCAGATATAACCTACTTGCCTACCGAACAAAGCGTCGCTTATGTGAGCCTGGTCACCGATGCGTTTTCGCGCAAAATAGTCGGCCATCATGTGCATGAAAGCCTGCATACCGAGTCAGTCATCCAGGCAATGACCAAAGCCCTTCGGCATCGAAGAAGCAATCAGCCGCTGGTACATCACTCTGATCGGGGCTCGCAATACTGCTCTGATCTCTACCAGAGGCTGCATGCCAAGCACGGCGTCAGGTGTTCGATGACTGATGGCTACGACTGCTACCAGAATGCCCTAGCGGAACGGGTGAATGGGATTCTGAAAACGGAGTTTCTTTTACACCGTCCCAAAGACCTTGCCCAAGCCAAGCGCATGGTCGAGGAGTCGATAGAAATTTATAACCGTAAGCGACCTCATTTGTCTCTGAAATACAAAACGCCCGATGCGGTGCATCGGGCGCTTTGAGATGAAACAGGTGTAAACCTATTTCAGGACTAGACAGCGGTGGGATTAAGCGTGAGGTTTAGGCTCGTGCTCTTTTTCCAGCGCTTCAGTGTGACGCGGTGCGACTTCTTCAGCGGTGTGCTGAGGTTCGTCAAACGTCGGAGCCGGTTCAACCGGGGTTTCGGCGACCGGGGCAGGAGCGGCCTCGGCGACTTCTTCCACGGCCGGAGCGGGCTCGGCAGCAGGGGCTTGGGCGGCGGCAGCGGCAGCTTGTTCGGCTTCCTTCTGCAGACGCTCGGCTTCACGCTTGCGGCGACGCACTTCGCGCGGATCGTTAGGAGCGCGACCGTTCGGAGTCAAGGCGCTGACAGGGGCAGGCTCTTCAACCGGGGCCGGTGCTTCGACAACCACGGGCGCTTCGACCACTGGAGCAGGTTCGACCACTTCTGGCTCGGCCGCTTTCACGGGCTCTGGCGTCGGCTCAGGCTCGACAACGGCGGCCGTTGCGGCTGGCTCCGCGGTCCAGTTGAACGCAGTCTGCTCTTCGCGGGCAGGCTCTGGCGCCTTTTCCTCGAACGGTGCTTCGACAACCGGCTCGGCAGCAACAACGGGTGCTTCCACGACCGGCGCAGGCTCGGCGGCGACTTCAACTTCAGGCTGGGCTTCGGATGCCGGTGCGAGTTCCACTTCAGGTGAAGCGGTAGCTTCCACCGGGGCAGAGGATTCGACCACAGGCGCTTCAACCGGCGCGTTTTCCACCGCAGCGGTGGCACGTTCAGCCTGCTCGTTTGCCTGGGCTTCGGCCGGGGCGCTGATCGCGCTGCTGGCAACTGCCGCAGTGACCGCCAGGCCAGCGGCCAGGTCAGCAGCGCTTGGCGTTTCGGCGTTCTCGGTGGATTCGGATTCTTCCGAACCTTCGATCACGTTGCCATTGGCGTCGCGCTGACGCTCACGACGGTTGCTGCGACGACGCTGGCCACGGGAGCGGCGGCGTGGACGATCGCCTTCGGCGGTGTCCTGGCCGTCTTCCTGCAACTGCTCTTCGGTGTTCAGCACTTCTTCTTCGCTGGCAGGGGCGGCTGCCTGCTCGGCGCGTGGCTGGCGTTCCTCGCGTGGAGGACGCGGTGCGCGCTCTTCACGAGGCTGGCGAGCCGGACGCTCTTCAGCGACGGCGGCGGCAACGGCCGGGGCCGCATCCAATGGCTCTCGCAGTTCGCGAACGCGTTCTTCACGCTCGCCGCGAGGCTTGCGTTCTTCACGCGGCGCACGCGGTTGGCGTTCTTCACGCGGCGGACGCGGTGCGCGCTCTTCGCGGGCTACGGCCGGCGCTTCCTCACGGGCTTCGCGAGGTTGGCGCTCTTCACGCGGCTCACGTGGCGCACGCTCTTCACGCGGGGCACGTTCTTCGCGCGGCTTGCGCTCTTCGTCGCGACGACCGTTGCGGTTGCGGGTCTGCTGGCGACCGTTGCGGCGTTCTTCGTTGCGGGCCGGACGCTCGGAAGCGGCGGGCTTGGCGACGACGGTCGGGGCAGCCGGCTCTTCCTTGGTGGCGAACAGGCTGACCAGCGACTTCACCAGGCCTTTGAACAGGCTCGGTTCCGGGGCGGCGGCCGGGGCGGCAACCGGAGCGGTCACTTCGGTCGGAACCGGAGCGTTGGCGCGGGCCGGAGCGGTCTTGACCGCTGCCTCCTGGCGAACCAGGGTGCGAGTGGCGGCGGCCGGCTGGATGTCTTCCACTTCGGCAGCGGCAGCGGCGATTTCATAGCTGGACTGGTTGGTGTGGGCTTCCGGGCTGTCATCACGCAGGCGCTGCACTTCGAAGTGCGGCGTCTCGAGATGATCGTTCGGCAGGATCACGATGCGGGCGCGGGTGCGCAGTTCGATCTTGGTGATCGAGTTGCGTTTTTCGTTGAGCAGGAACGCAGCGACCGGGATCGGCACCTGGGCGCGAACTTCGGCGGTGCGGTCCTTCAGGGCTTCTTCTTCGATCAGGCGCAGGATCGCCAGGGACAGCGATTCAACGTCACGAATGATGCCGGTGCCGCTGCAGCGTGGGCAAACGATGCCGCTGCTTTCGCCCAGGGATGGACGCAGGCGCTGACGGGACATTTCCAGCAGGCCGAAGCGCGAGATACGGCCGACCTGTACGCGGGCGCGATCGGCTTCCAGGCATTCACGGACTTTTTCTTCCACGGCGCGCTGGTTCTTGGCCGGGGTCATGTCGATGAAGTCGATGACGATCAGGCCGCCGATGTCGCGCAGGCGCAACTGACGGGCGATTTCCTCGGCGGCTTCAAGGTTGGTCTGCAGGGCTGTCTCTTCGATGTCGCTGCCTTTGGTGGCGCGCGCCGAGTTGATGTCGATGGACACCAGGGCTTCGGTCGGATCGATGACGATGGAACCGCCGGACGGCAGCTCGACGACGCGCTGGAAGGCGGTCTCGATCTGGCTTTCGATCTGGAAGCGGTTGAACAGCGGAACGCTGTCTTCGTAGAGCTTGATCTTGCTGGCGTACTGCGGCATCACCTGGCGAATGAAGGTCAGGGCTTCGTCCTGGGCTTCGACGCTGTCGATCAATACTTCGCCGATGTCCTGGCGCAGGTAATCGCGGATGGCGCGGATGATCACGTTGCTTTCCTGGTAGATCAGGAACGGCGCGGAGCGATCCAGCGATGCTTCTTTGATGGCGGTCCACAGTTGCAGCAGGTAGTCGAGGTCCCACTGCATTTCTTCGCTGCTGCGGCCCAGGCCGGCAGTGCGCACGATCAGACCCATGTCGGCGGGGGCTACCAGGCCGTTGAGGGCTTCACGCAGTTCGTTGCGCTCTTCGCCCTCGATGCGGCGGGAGATGCCGCCGGCGCGTGGGTTGTTCGGCATCAGGACCAGGTAACGGCCAGCGAGGCTGATGAAGGTGGTCAGGGCGGCGCCCTTGTTGCCACGTTCTTCTTTTTCAACCTGGACGATGACTTCCTGGCCTTCGCTCAGCACGTCCTTGATGTTGACGCGGCCTTCAGGGGCTTTCTTGAAGTATTCGCGGGAGATTTCTTTAAGGGGCAGGAAGCCATGGCGCTCGGAGCCGAAATCGACAAAGGCAGCCTCAAGGCTTGGTTCGATGCGAGTAATCCGGCCTTTATAGATATTGGCCTTCTTTTGCTCGCGTGCACCGGATTCGATATCCAGGTCGTAGAGGCGCTGGCCGTCTACCAGTGCAACACGCAACTCTTCGGGTTGAGTTGCGTTAATCAGCATTCTTTTCATGTAGTACCGTCGGTTTCCGGGCTGCCGGAAACGGCGTTCGGCACACACGACTTCTCACGGTCGGTGTCAGGTGCGTCCTGGAAATGGCGGGGCCATTCCAGTGTCCAGCGAGTTCGACCCAATGATGGCGAAGTCGCGACGGACGCGTCCTGCTTGCTGGTACTCAAGCACTCAGTCAGGAGGAGGAATCAACCGGCGCCTGTGGACGAGATGAAGCGTCTAAATATAAGCCTAGTGCTACACAGTCCGACGGTTGTACATCTCCACCCTACACGTATCCCTGATAGTTCGGGTGCTGCCGCGCGCAGAATCCGCAGCGGGTTGGCATTTACCGTGAGCTCCGAAAGGGGAAGTCACGCATCATGGCTAATTTAGGCGTTGTTTCCGAAGCTCTCGCTCGGGGTCGTTCCCGGGTGACTGCACTTTGTGAACTGGCCGTGAATGTGGCGCGCAAGGCGAGTCAGAACTCTGCTTTGCGGCGTATTTCAGGCCTCATGTCACCTGCGCTCGTTGCACCTGCAAACTCTGCCGTTACGTAGAAAGAACCCCGTAGGACGGCCTCTCGTCCTCGTGAATTGCGTTGGTCAGGGCCGGTTTTTGACCGTTAGTCCGCTGTCCAGCCACTTTTGGCGGCGTTCGCGACTATAGCAGCAATGATTAAGTGCTTCAATTCCATAAAAAATTGTTATGATCGCCGCCATGACGACTACTGCCCCTTCGACCCCTGGCGTTCAAATGCTCGAGGTCTCGCCGGAATATGCCGGCCAACGAATCGATAATTTTCTCCTTGCCCGGCTCAAAGGTGTGCCCAAGACCTTGATCTATCGCATTTTGCGCAAAGGCGAAGTGCGGGTGAACAAAGGTCGGATCAAGCCCGAATACAAGCTGCAGGCCGGTGATGTCGTGCGTGTACCACCGGTTCGCGTGCCGGAACGTGACGAGCCGGTGCCTTTGGCCCAGGGCCTGTTGCAACGCCTGGAGGCTGCCATCGTCTTCGAAGACAAGACCCTGATCGTGGTCAACAAGCCTGCGGGTATTGCGGTCCATGGCGGCAGCGGCCTTAATTTCGGTGTGATCGAAGCCTTTCGTCAGTTGCGTCCGGACGCCAAGGAATTGGAGTTGGTCCATCGTCTCGACCGGGACACCTCCGGCCTGCTGATGATCGCAAAGAAGCGCAGCATGCTGCGCCACCTGCACGAGCAATTGCGCGGCGATGGTGTCGACAAGCGCTACATGGCGTTGGTGCGTGGCCGCTGGGAGACCTCTGTCAAGCAGGTCCGCGCCCCGTTGCTCAAGAGTAACCTGCGTTCAGGCGAGCGCATGGTGGAGGTCAACGAGGAAGGCAAGGAAGCGCTGACCGTATTCAAGGTGCTTCGACGCTTCGGCGACTTTGCCACCATGGTCGAGGCCAAGCCGGTCACCGGGCGTACCCACCAGATCCGCGTGCACACTCTGCATGCCGGGCACTGCATCGCCGGCGACAGCAAATACGGCGATGACGATTTCACCAAGGAAATCCGTGACTTGGGCGGCAAGCGCCTGTTTCTCCATGCCTATATGTTGACGGTGCCGTTGCCTGACGGCGGCGAGCTGAAGCTGCAGGCTCCCGTGGATGACATGTGGGCCAAGACCGTGGAGCGGTTGAGTGCATCCTGACTACAAGCTGCTCATATTCGATTGGGATGGCACTCTGGCGAACTCCATCGGTCGGATCGTGGATGCGATGCACGTTGCGTCGGATCGCACGGGGTTTCCCCGGCGGGATGATTTCGCGGTAAAAGGCATCATCGGTCTCGGCTTGCCGGAGGCGATTCGAAGCCTGTACCCGGAAATCGATGATCAAGAGCTGATCGTTTTTCGCCAGCACTACGCCGATCACTACATTGCCCTGGAAGCCGAGCCTTCGCCGCTGTTTGACGGCGTGGTGCAAACCCTCGGGGCCTTGCGGGAGGAGGGGTATCGGCTGGCGGTCGCGACCGGCAAGGCCAGGCGTGGGCTGGATCGGGTATTGAAGGCGCATGGTTGGGAAGATTATTTCGATATCACTCGTGCCGCGGATGAAACGGCGAGCAAGCCACATCCACTGATGCTTGAGCAGATCCTGGCTCATTGCAATGTGTCCGCTGGCCAGGCGCTGATGGTCGGCGACTCATCGTTCGACCTGCAAATGGCCCGTAACGCAGGCATGGGGTCGGTGGCTGTCAGCTATGGCGCGCAGACGATCGAGGCGCTCAAGGCCTTCGAGCCGTGCCTGGCGATCGACCATTTTGCGCAATTGCACGCTTGGTTGAGCCAGCGTGCCGATTAAGTTCTGATGGAGATGCATGCATGACGGATGAATGGAAGGCACCGGCCAAGGCGAGCGCCGAGAGCGGTGACGATAAGAGCTGGAAGCTGCTGGAGAAGACGTTGCTGGCCAGCGTCCAGGAGCAGCGCCGGTCCCGTCGCTGGGGGATTTTCTTCAAGCTGCTGACGTTCATCTATCTCTTTGCCGCGCTGATGCTGTTTACGCCGCTGATGAGCATAGAGAAGGGGGCCGTGAGCGGCTCGGCCTATACGGCGCTGATCGACATCGAAGGTATGATCGCCGACAAGGAACCTGCAAGCGCGGACAATATTGTCGGCAGCCTGCGGGCGGCGTTCGAGGATCCAAAGGTCAAGGGTGTGGTGTTGCGCATCAACAGCCCGGGCGGTAGCCCGGTTCAGTCGGGTTACGTCTATGACGAAATCGTTCGGTTGCGCGGATTGCATCCAGACATCAAGGTCTACGCGGTGATCGCCGATCTCGGTGCGTCCGGGGCCTATTACATCGCCAGTGCGGCGGACCAGATCTACGCCGACAAGGCCAGCCTGGTAGGCTCCATTGGTGTAACGGCGGCCGGCTACGGGTTTGTCGGCACCATGGAGAAGCTGGGCGTGGAGCGGCGGGTCTACACCTCAGGCGAGCATAAATCGTTTCTTGATCCGTTCCAGCCGCAAAAGCCGGAGGAAACCGCATTCTGGCAAGGCGTGCTGGACACCACTCACAAGCAATTCATCGCCAGCGTCAAGAAGGGTCGGGGCGAGCGTTTGAAAGACAAGGAGCATCCGGAGCTTTTTTCCGGGCTGGTCTGGTCTGGCGAGCAGGCTCTGCCGCTGGGCTTGATCGATGGCCTGGGCAGTGCCAGCTCCGTGGCTCGGGATGTAATCGGTCAGAAAGACCTGGTGGATTTCACTATCGAAGAATCGCCGTTCGATCGCTTCTCCAAGAAGTTGGGGGCGAGCATCGCTGAGCACTTGGCGATGTGGATGGGCTTCCAGGGGCCGGCGTTGCGCTAGGCTCTGGCGGGGCCCCTCGCCACAAATGGGTTGTCTGGGGTTTCAGGGAACCTGCACGCCCTCAGCCAGCAACATATCCACAAGGCGAATCAGCGGTAGGCCGATCAGGCTTGTGGCGTCCGGGCCTTCGGTGCTCTGGAACAGGCTCACGCCCAGGCCCTCGGCCTTGAAGCTGCCGGCGCAGTCGTACGGCTGCTCGGCGCGCAGATAGCGCTCTACGCGAGCTTGATCCAATGCCCGCATATTCACGGTGAAGGGTACGCAGTCGACCTGGCATCTGCCGGTCTGGCTGTTAAGCAGGGCCAGGCCGGTCAGGAATGTCACTCTGGCGCCGCTGGCGGCCATCAGTTGCTCACGGGCATTTTCGAATGTGTGAGGCTTGCCCAGAATGCGGTCGCCGAGCACGGCGACCTGATCCGAGCCGATGATCAGGTGGCCTGGGTGGCTGTCGGCGAGTGCCAGGGCTTTCTCCCGGGCCAGGCGCTTTACCAGTTGGGCCGCAGGTTCGTCGGCGTGACGGTTTTCGTCGATGTCCGGCGAACTGCAGACGAATGGCAGCCCCAGGCGGGCCAGCAGTTCCCGGCGGTAAACCGAGCTTGAAGCGAGTAATAAGGGCAGCATGGCTATCTCCGATGGGCAGGGAAGGATTCTAGCCAGGCACGCAAGTGACGGACAGGGCTGAATTTCCTTTGACATGGCCCGGTGCATCCCTATAATGCTGCGCCTATGTTGAATGACCCGATTCCACCTCACGTTGACCCGCGCAAATTGGCTGATCGTGGCACCACCCTCCAAGGTGAACTGCTGCTGGCCGATTTGAAGAGACTCTGCGACCCGCTTTCCGACGATGTCGGTACGGTCCAGGCCAAATTCGTTTTTGAACGAGATGAACGTAAATCTGTGGTAATCCACAGCTTTATCGACACTGAAGTCAAAATGGTTTGCCAGCGTTGTCTTGAGCTGGTCACCCTGCCGATCCACAGCGAATGCAGTTACGCGGTGGTGAAGGAGGGTGCGAATACCCAGTCGTTGCCGAAAGGTTATGACGTGCTGGAACTGGGCGAAGATCCTTTGGATCTGCAGTCACTGATCGAGGAGGAGCTTTTGCTCGCCTTGCCCATTGTGCCTGCTCATCATCCGGAAGAATGCCAGCAGCCGGCGGGAGCAGATGAGCCCGAACCGAGCGAGGACGAGGTAACGCGGTCCAACCCGTTCAGTGTATTGGCGCAGTTAAAGCGTGACCCAAACGTTTAGGAGTTAATCAATTATGGCTGTTCAGCAGAACAAAAAATCCCGCTCTGCCCGTGACATGCGCCGTTCGCACGACGCTCTCGAGGCTAGCACCCTGTCTGTAGAAAAAACCACTGGTGAAGTTCACCTGCGTCACCACGTATCGCCAGAAGGCGTATACCGTGGCCGTAAAGTGATCGACAAGGGCGCTGACGAGTAATCACTTGTCCGCTCAAGTCATCGCGATTGACGCAATGGGCGGGGACTTCGGTCCCCGCAGCATTGTCCAGGCCAGCCTTGCTTGCCTGCGTGCCACGCCCTCGCTGCACCTGACCCTCGTCGGTCAACCCTCCCTTCTAGAAGAACTGCTCGGCGGCCAATCGGCTGCGGATCGCGCGCGCCTGTCGATCATGCCCGCGTCCGAAGTCATCGCCATGGACGAAAAGCCAGCCCAGGCCCTGCGCGGCAAGCCTGACGCGTCGATGCGGGTGGCCTTGGAGTTGTTGCGCGATGGCAAGGTGCAGGCGTGCGTCAGTGCAGGCAATACCGGGGCGCTGATGGCGCTGTCGCGCTACGTGCTCAAAACGTTGCCGGGCATCGATCGTCCGGCAATGGTGGCGGCGATCCCGACCCAGCGCGGGTTCTGCCAATTGCTTGATCTGGGCGCGAACGTCGATTGCAGCGCCGAGCACCTGCTGCAATTCGCCGTGATGGGTTCGGTTGCGGCGCAGACCCTTGGCATTGCGCGTCCTCGCGTGGCGCTGCTGAACATTGGCACCGAAGAGATCAAGGGCAACCAGCAGGTCAAGCTGGCGGCGACTTTGTTACAAAATGCACCCGGCATCAATTACATCGGATTCGTCGAAGGCGATGGCTTGTATCGCGGCGAGGCCGATGTGGTGGTGTGTGACGGCTTTGTTGGCAATATCCTGCTCAAGTCCAGCGAGGGATTGGCCACCATGATCGGGCAACGCATCGAGGCGTTGTTCAAGCAGAGTTTGGCCTCGCGGGTGGTGGGTGCGCTCGCGCTGCCGTTGATGCGTCGGTTGCAGGCGGACCTGGCGCCGGCGCGGCACAACGGTGCAAGTTTCCTGGGGCTGCAAGGTATCGTGATCAAGAGCCATGGTTCGGCCGGGGTGCAGGGGTTCCAAAGCGCCATCAACCGTGCGGTGATCGAGATCCAGGAAAACCTGCCGGAACGCCTTCATGGGCGCCTCGAGGATTTGTTAACTTAGGCGTTTTCGTCCGACAATGCTTAAATGTGACCGGTCGGTTCAAGCCGTCATCCAACTGTCAGTTTCCTAGCGCCCCCAGGGGCGTCAATTTTTGACGACAAGATCATTAGGGGCTTTGTTTTCATGTCTGCTTCCCTCGCATTCGTCTTTCCAGGACAGGGCTCGCAGTCCCTCGGCATGCTGGCCGAGCTGGGCGCGCAATACCCGCTGATCCTCGAAACATTCAAAGAAGCATCCGATGCACTCGGCTACGACTTGTGGGCACTGACCCAGCAAGGGCCGGAAGAGCAACTCAATCAAACCGATAAAACCCAGCCGGCAATCCTGACGGCCTCCGTTGCGCTGTGGCGCCTATGGTTGGCCGAGGGCGGCGCCCGCCCGGCGTTTGTCGCCGGTCACAGCCTGGGCGAATACAGCGCCCTGGTGGCTGCGGGTAGCCTGAGTCTCGGCGACGCGGTGAAGTTGGTGGAACGTCGTGGCCAATTGATGCAGGAAGCCGTTCCGGCCGGGCAGGGCGGCATGGCCGCGATCCTCGGCCTGGAAGACGCCGACGTGTTGGCAGCGTGTGCCGAAGCGGCTCAGGGTGATGTGGTCAGTGCGGTCAACTTCAACTCCCCGGGCCAAGTGGTCATCGCGGGGGCCAAGGCCGCCGTCGAGCGCGCCATCGAGGGTTGCAAGGCCCGTGGTGCCAAGCGCGCCATGCCGTTGCCGGTCAGTGTGCCGTCGCATTGCGAGCTGATGCGTCCAGCCGCCGAGCGTTTTGCCGAGTCCATCGCCGCCATCGACTGGCAGGCTCCGCAGATTCCCGTGGTGCAGAACGTCAGCGCCAACGTCGCAGCAGACCTGGAAACCCTCAAGCGCGACCTGCTGGAGCAGCTCTACAAGCCGGTTCGTTGGGTTGAATCGGTCCAGATGCTGGCAGCCAAGGGTGCGACCGAACTGGTCGAGTGCGGTCCTGGCAAAGTGCTGGCAGGCCTGAACAAGCGCTGCGCCGAAGGCGTGTCCACTTCCAACCTCAACACCCCAGACGCTTTCGCTGCCGCTCGCGCAGCGCAAGCCTGAACAGGAGAAGCTTGCATGAGTCTGCAAGGTAAAGTTGCACTGGTGACCGGTGCAAGCCGCGGCATCGGCCAGGCCATCGCCCTGGAACTGGGTCGCCAAGGCGCCATCGTTGTCGGCACCGCGACGTCCGCTTCGGGCGCCGAGCGTATCGCCGCCACCTTGAAGGAAAACGGCATCCAGGGCACCGGTCTTGAGCTCAACGTGACCAGCGATGAGTCTGTTGCGGCGGTATTGTCCAGCATTCAGGAGCAGTTCGGCGCGCCGGCGATCCTGGTCAACAATGCCGGTATCACCCGCGATAACCTGATGATGCGCATGAAAGATGACGAGTGGTTCGACGTGGTCGATACCAACTTGAACAGCCTGTACCGGCTGTCCAAGGGCGTCCTGCGTGGCATGACCAAGGCTCGTTGGGGCCGAATTATCAGTATCGGCTCGGTTGTGGGTGCCATGGGCAACGCAGGCCAAGTAAACTATGCTGCAGCGAAGGCCGGTCTGGAAGGTTTCAGCCGTGCGCTGGCACGAGAAGTCGGTTCGCGCTCGATTACGGTAAACTCGGTCGCACCGGGTTTCATCGACACCGACATGACCCGTGAACTGCCGGAAGCGCAGCGTGAAGCCTTGTTGACACAGATTCCGCTGGGTCGTCTGGGGCAAGCTCAAGAAATCGCGTCCGTGGTCGCTTTTCTTGCTTCGGACGGTGCGGCATACGTGACTGGGGCTACAATCCCGGTGAACGGCGGGATGTACATGAGTTAAATGTGACGGATTGCTTCAAAAAAATGTCATACGAGCTGTCTAAAATCCGTTATAAAGCTGCAATCTATTTATAGGCGGCGGGCCCCAGGTTCGAGGAGTGAAGCTTTCGGTTGAAAAACCGAAAAGTCTTTCTATACACTTACCCACCGGCCAGCTGCCTGAATTTGTCCATTAGGAGTGAAAACAAGGTATGAGCACCATCGAAGAGCGCGTCAAGAAAATCGTTGCCGAGCAACTGGGCGTTAAAGAAGAAGAAGTTGTGAACACCGCTTCCTTCGTTGAAGACCTGGGTGCCGACTCCCTTGACACCGTTGAGCTGGTGATGGCTCTGGAAGAGGAATTCGAGACCGAGATTCCTGACGAAGAAGCCGAAAAGATCACTACTGTACAAGCTGCTATCGACTACGTTACCAGCCACCAGGCGTAATCGTATTCAGTCGTCGCTAGCTGTCATGGAAAAACCGCACTGCCATCACGGCGTGCGGTTTTTTCTTTAGGCCTGATGCAAAGTCGTCATTTGAAAAAGGAGAGTGCTGTGTCGCGTAGACGCGTCGTAGTCACCGGTATGGGTATGTTGTCGCCACTGGGCACGGATGTGCCGAGCAGCTGGCAGGGCATTCTGGCTGGCCGTAGTGGCATTGGTCTGATCGAACACACCGACCTTTCTGCCTATTCCACCCGTTTTGGCGGCTCGGTAAAGGGCTTCAATGTCGAGGAATACCTGTCGGTCAAGGAAGCTCGCAAGCTTGACCTGTTCATTCAATACGGCTTGGCTGCCGGTTTTCAGGCAGTGCGTAACGCCGGCCTGGAAGTCACCGACGCCAACCGCGAGCGCATCGGCGTGGCAATGGGTTCAGGTATTGGTGGCTTGACCAATATCGAAGAAACCAGCCGCACGCTGCATGATTCGGGGCCGCGACGGATTTCTCCGTTCTTCGTGCCGGGCTCGATCATCAATATGATTTCCGGTTTCCTGTCCATCCACCTCGGTGCACAGGGGCCTAACTATGCCATCGCCACGGCGTGCACCACCGGCACCCACTGCATCGGCATGGCCGCGCGCAACATCATGTACGACGAAGCCGACGTGATGATCGCCGGCGGCGCCGAAATGGCGGCCTGCGGTCTGGGCATGGGCGGTTTCGGCGCCTCCCGCGCGCTGTCGACCCGCAACGATGAGCCTGCACGGGCCAGCCGGCCTTGGGACAAGGGCCGCGACGGCTTCGTGCTGTCCGATGGCGCCGGTGCGCTGGTGCTCGAAGAATTGGAGCACGCCAAGGCTCGCGGTGCGACCATTTATGCCGAGCTGATCGGCTTTGGTACCAGCGGCGATGCGTACCACATGACGTCGCCACCGGCCGATGGCGATGGTGCTGCCCGCTGCATTGCCAATGCCTTGCGTGATGCGAAGATCAATGGCGAGCAGGTCCAGTACATCAACGCCCACGGCACTTCGACCCCGGCGGGTGACCTCGCTGAAGCCCAGGCGATCAAGACGGTGTTTGGCGAGCACGCCTACAAGCTGGCCGTCAGTTCCACCAAGTCCATGACCGGTCACTTGTTGGGAGCGGCGGGGGCGGTGGAAGCCATCTTCAGCGTACTGGCGATCAATAGCCAGACCGCGCCGCCGACCATCAACCTCGATGAGCCGGACGAAGGTTGCGACCTTGACTTCGTGCCGCATACGGCCCGCAGCATGGACATCGATGTGGTGTTGTCCAACTCCTTCGGCTTTGGCGGAACCAACGGATCGCTGGTGTTCCGCCGGTTCGCCGGTTGATGGAAAGCTGGGTCGACGGTCAGCCGGCAGACGTCCTGTCGCTGAAAGATCGCGGCCTGGCTTATGGCGATGGGCTGTTCGAGACCATCGCCGTGCGCAATGGCGCACCTGTACTGCTGGAACGCCACCTGCAGCGTCTGGAGGCCGGTTGCCAGCGTCTGGCGTTCAACGTCGACTTGAGCGTGCTGGGTGCTGAGCTGAGCGCCTATGCCCAGCGCCTGGGCAATGGCGTGCTGAAACTCATCGTGACCCGGGGCAACAGCCTGCGTGGTTATGCGGCCGATCCGTCGAGTCCGGCCAGGCGTATTCTGCAAGGAAGCCCGCCGGCTGCTTATCCCGCCACCCATGCCGAACAAGGCATCCAAATGTTCCCCTGCACCGTGCGTTTGTCCGAACAGCCCTTGCTCGCCGGCCTCAAGCACCTCAATCGCCTGGAGCAAGTGCTGGCCCGCGCCGAGTGGCGCGACATCGAGCATGCCGAGGGATTGATGCTTGATACGTCCGGACGGGTGATCGAAGGCGTCTTCAGCAACCTGTTCCTGGTGCGCGATGGCGTTCTGTTCACAGCGGACCTGAGCCGTTGTGGCGTGGCCGGTGTGATGCGCGCCGAATTATTGTTTCAAGCCAAGTCCCAAGGCATCGCCACGCAAATCACCGACATCAGCCTCGAACAGCTGCACCAGGCCGATGAAGTCATGGTCTGCAACAGCGTTTATGGCGTGTGGCCGGTACGCGGGTGCGGTTCGGCGCGCTGGCCCGTTGGCCCGCTCACCCGTAAACTGCAGGCCCTTGCCCGTGCGCTATTGGATGCTTGATTCGTGAGACGTAAATTCTTGTTGTTGCTGGAGACCGGACTGGTTCTGGCAGGGCTGTTGTTGGGCGCTTCGGCCTGGAAAATTCATTCGGCGCTGCAGCAGCCGTTGAACATCACCCAGGAAGAGTTGCTGGATGTGCCCAATGGGACCACGCCGACCGGAACCCTCAATCGTCTCGAAGCCGATGGCTTGATCAAGGATGCGTTCTGGCTGCGCGTCTATTGGCGTTTCAATCTTGCCGGCCAGCCGTTGCACACTGGTGAATACCGGATGGTGCCGGGCATGACGATGGAAGGCCTGATCGGCGTCTGGAAGCGCGGTGAAGTGGTGCAGTACAGCGTGACGCTGGTGGAGGGCTGGAACTTTCGCCAGGTGCGCGCGGCGTTGGCCAAGGATGAAAAGCTCGAGCAGACGCTCGCCGGCCTGAGTGATAGCCAGGTCATGGATCGCCTTGGCCATTCCGGCGTATTTCCGGAGGGTCGGTTCTTTCCGGACACCTACCGATTCGTGCGCGGTACATCGGATGCCGACCTGCTGAAGAATGCCTACGAGCGGCTCGACGATGTGCTTGCCAAGGAATGGGCGCAACGGGCCGCCGACGTGCCCTACACCCAACCCTATCAAGCATTGATCATGGCTTCGCTGATAGAAAAGGAAACCGGTGTGCCCCAGGAGCGGGGTCAGATTGCCGGGGTGTTCGTGCGGCGCCTGCGCCTGGGCATGCTGCTGCAGACCGATCCCACTGTGATCTACGGCCTGGGGGAGCGCTACACCGGCAAGCTCACCCGTTCCCATCTGAAAGAACCCAATCCCTACAACACCTACCTGGTGCCGGGCCTGCCGCCTACGCCTATCGCGATGGTCGGGCGCGAGGCGATTCACGCAGCATTGAACCCGGCCGACGGCAACAGCCTTTACTTTGTTGCGCGGGGCGACGGCAGCCATGTGTTTTCCGATGATCTGGAGTCGCACAACAATGCGGTGCGGGAATACCAGCTCAAACGTCGCGCCGACTACCGCTCCAGCCCGGCCCCGGCCACACCTGAAGATTCGGCGCCGATTCCCGCCGCGTCACCTGATACCGCGCCGCAAGACGGGCCCCAGGTGCCGCCTCAGGATCCGGCCCCCGAACCGGATGCCAGTGAGCCACCGAACCCGCAATGACTTTGACTAAGGATCGCCCCGTGACTGGTTTGTTTATCACGCTGGAAGGCCCGGAAGGCGCCGGCAAGAGCACCAACCGCGAATACCTCGCCGGACGCCTCCAGGCCGCCGGCATCGAGGTGGTCTTGACCCGCGAGCCGGGCGGTACGCCGCTGGCCGAGCGGATTCGCGAGGTGTTGCTGGCGCCCCTTGAAGAAGTCATGAACCCTGACGCTGAGTTGTTGTTGGTGTTCGCTGCCAGGGCGCAGCACTTGGCCGAAGTGATTCGACCGGCGCTGGGCCGAGGAGCCGTGGTGCTTTGTGACCGCTTCACCGATTCGACTTACGCCTACCAGGGCGGTGGCCGAGGCTTGTCCGTCGAGCGTATCGCTGCGCTGGAAACGTTTGTCCAGGGCGACCTGCGGCCGGACCTGACCCTGGTTTTCGACCTGCCGGTGGAAATCGGCCTGGCGCGGGCCAGCGCTCGTGGCAGGCTGGATCGCTTCGAGCTTGAAGGGGCAACGTTCTTCAATGCCGTGCGCAACGCCTTCATCGAGCGCGCCAAGGCCGATCCGACGCGTTACCTGTTGATCGATGCCGCGCAGCCGTTGACCCAGGTCCAGCAATCGCTGGATGCGGTGTTGCCCGGGTTGCTGGAGCGTGCCCGTGGCTGAAGCCTATCCCTGGCAGGACGGTCTCTGGCAGCAACTGGCCGGCCGCACGCAGCATGCCCACGCGTACCTGCTGCATGGCCCGGCCGGTATCGGCAAGCGGGCGTTGGCCGAGCGCCTGATGGCGAGCCTTTTGTGCCAGGCCCCGACGGCCACGAATGCCTGCGGGGAATGCAAATCGTGCCTGCTGCTCAAGGCTGGCAGTCATCCGGACAATTACGTGCTGGAACCTGAAGAAGCGGACAAAGCGATCAAGGTCGACCAGGTCCGTGACTTGGTCTGCTTCGTGGTCCAGACCTCGCAGATGGGCGGGCGCAAAGTCGTGCTGGTCGAGCCGGTTGAGTCAATGAACATCAACGCCGCCAACGCTTTGCTCAAGAGCCTTGAAGAGCCTTCCGGCGATACCGTCCTGTTGCTGGTCAGTCATCAGCCGAGCCGTTTGCTGCCGACCATCAAGAGCCGCTGCGTGCAGCAGGCCTGCCCGCTGCCCAGCCAGGCGATGAGTTTGCAATGGCTCGCCCAGGCCATGCCTGACAGCACCGATGAGGAACGTGGCGAACTGCTGACCCTGGCCGCCGGTTCGCCGCTGGCGGCCGTCAGCCTGCAGGCCCAAGGCGTGCGCGAGCAGCGGGCGTTGGTGGTGGACGGCGTGAAGAAGCTGCTCAAGCAGCAACAATCTCCAACGCAACTGGCCGAAGGTTGGAACGCCATTCCCCTGTTGCTGTTGTTTGACTGGTTCTGCGATTGGTCGAGCCTGATCCTGCGTTATCAGCTTACCGAGGACGAAGCCGGCCTCGGATTGACCGACATGCGTAAAGTCATCCAATACCTGGCGCAAAAAAGCAGCCAGGACAAAATCTTGAACATCCAGGACTGGATTCTTGCCCAACGTCAGAAGGTGTTGAGCAAGGCCAACCTCAATCGCGTATTGCTGTTGGAGGCGCTGTTGGTGCAATGGGCGAGTTTGCCTGGTCGTACCTGACAGAGGCACTAGACTCAGCTCAATCGCAGCGGAGACCAGCATGAACGAACCTGTCAGTCCCGGACCACGCAACGGCATTCTGTCCCTGACCATCAAGGACAAATCGGTGCTCTACGCGGCCTACATGCCGTTTATCAAAAATGGCGGCCTGTTCATTCCCACCAACAAGAATTATCGCCTGGGCGACGAGGTGTTCATGCTGTTGAGCCTGATGGACGAACCGGAAAAAATCCCGGTCGCCGGCAAGGTGATCTGGATGACTCCCAAAGGCGCCCAGGGCAACCGGGCCGCCGGCGTTGGCGTGCAGTTCAACGAAGGCGACAACTCGGCTCGCAACCAGATCGAAACCCACCTGGCCGGAACGCTCAAGTCCGACCGTCCCACCCATACGATGTAGCCTGGCCCTTTATGCTCGTAGACTCTCATTGCCACCTCGATCGCCTTGACCTCGCCGCCCATGGCGGATCCCTCGACGCCGCCTTGGATGCGGCGCGCCAGCGAGGGGTGGGGCATTTCCTCTGCATCGGTGTCAGCGCCGACAACGCCGCCGACGTCAAGCGCGTGGCTGAACGATACGAAGACGTCGATTGTTCGGTGGGCATCCACCCACTGGATGTGCAGCCCGATGCCACGCCGGCCCTGGATTGGCTGTTGCACGAACTCGATCATCCGCGAGTCGTGGCTATCGGCGAGACCGGGCTCGACTATCACTACGAGCCGGAGGCCGCCGAAGTCCAGCAGGCGTCGTTCCGGTTGCACTTGGAGGCCGCCAGGCAGACCGGTAAGCCGGTGATCATCCATACCCGTGGCGCGCGGGCCGATACCTTGGCATTGCTGCGGGACGCGGCGCTGCCCCACGCCGGTGTGCTTCATTGCTTCACCGAGGATTGGGATATGGCCAAGGCTGCCCTGGACATGGGTTATTACATTTCCTTGTCCGGCATCGTCACGTTCCGTAATGCCGACGCCCTGCGCGACGTCGCAAGCAAAGTGCCAGCCGATCGTTTGTTGGTGGAAACCGACTCGCCTTATCTGGCGCCCATCCCTTATCGTGGCAAGCCCAACCTTCCGCAGTATGTCCGGGAGGTTGCCGAATACCTGGCGATGCTGCGGGGGGAACCGTACGACCGGTTCGCGGAGCAAACCACCGAAAATTTCAAGCGGCTGTTCCCGTTGGCTCGGGTCCGTACGGCAAGAGCCTGAAATCGAGGCAAAAAAAACCCGGGTTCTGGGGGGTGAATCCGGGTTAAGACCATTAGGAGTAAAACAAAGGCACGCGGTCCGTTGGTACCTTTATCGGCGCGTCACTTGGGGGAGATGTCGTGCCGACAGTTCAAGTATTGATCAGTCTGGCGATGAGTCCAGTTTGACCGCGGTGGTTTTTAAACAAATTTGGAATACGTTCGCTTCGGATAAGTTCTCATTGCCGGCAAAGCCTGCCCAGGCGGGTCCGCGCCAACCAACTGAGGAGCCGAGGTCGCACCGTTTTGTGAAGAACTGTGGCCGTGCGCGGATGATCCGTGCATTTTTGCGTAAGTTAGGCATAATACCCGGCTTCGAATTTTGACCCTTCAGACCTTTTTCTTATGCACAAAGAACCTCGTAAGGTCCGTGAGTTTCGTCGCCGCGAGCAGGAAATTCTCGACACCGCGCTCAAGTTGTTCCTCGATCAGGGTGAAGACAGCGTCACCGTCGAGATGATTGCGGATGCCGTGGGTATCGGCAAAGGCACGATTTACAAACACTTCAAGTCCAAGGCAGAGATCTACCTGCGGCTGATGCTCGATTACGAGCGGGATTTGAACGAGCTGTTGCATTCGGCCGATGTCGACAAGGACAAGGAAGCGCTGTCCCGAGCGTACTTCGAGTTCCGCATGCGCGACCCGCAGCGTTACCGCTTGTTCGATCGCCTGGAAGAAAAGGTGGTCAAGGGCAACCAGGTGCCGGAAATGGTCGAGGAGCTGCACAAGATCCGCGCCTCGAATTTCGATCGCCTGACCTTGCTGATCAAGGGCCGGATCAGCGAAGGCAAGCTTGAAGACGTCCCGCCGTATTTCCACTACTGCGCTGCCTGGGCGCTGGTGCACGGCGCGGTGGCGCTGTACCACTCGCCGTTCTGGAGCAATGTGCTGGAAGACCAGGAAGGCTTCTTCCAATTCCTGATGGATATCGGTGTGCGCATGGGAAACAAGCGCAAGCGCGACACGGATACGCCGAGCAGTTGAGGCATTCAGCTGCTTAATTGCGCCATGTCCGCTTACATGGCGCAGTGCCCCAGGAATATACTCGGGCTTGGGTCTTGCGAAAACTTGATTTCTAGGTCAATTTTCACGGGCTCGATTCTTCTTTCGCCGGAGTGATCCATGATCGTTGACCGTCAAGGCAGGCGTTTTCGCAATTTGCGGATCAGCCTGACTTCAGCCTGCAATTACGCCTGTACCTACTGCGTGCCTGATGGCAAGCGGCTGGTGGCTGCGCAGGATGAACTGTCGGCCGAGGCCATGGCGCGAGGCGTGGCGTATCTGATCGAAGCGGCTGGAATCGAGCGGTTGCGCATCACGGGTGGCGAGCCGCTGGTCAGCCCCAAGCTTGAGAGCTTCATGACAGCGGTAGGGCAGATGGGCCTTGAGGACATCAGCCTGACCACCAACGGCCAGTTGCTGGCCAGGAAGCTGCCCCTGCTAATGAATGCCGGTATCCGCCGGATCAACGTTTCCCTCGACACCCTGGACGCCGCTGCCTTTCGCAGCATAGCCCGCGGAGGAGACCTGGCGACTGTGCTCGATGGCATGGAGCAGGCCCGGGCGGCGGGCCTGAAGATCAAGGTCAACATGGTGCCGCTGCGCGGGCAGAACCTCGATCAGGTGATGCCGTTGCTTGAATACTGCCTGGAACGTGGCTATGAGTTGCGCTTCATCGAGTTGATGCGCATGGGGCACCTGGCCAAGGATTCCAATGCGTTCCTTCAGCAATTCGTCAGCCTTCAGCAACTGCTGGGCCTGATTGGCGACCAATACGAATATCTGCAAGCCGACGCTCCCGTCGATGCCACGGCTGTGCGCTATGAAATTCCCGGGCTCGGGCACTTTGGCGTGATCGCCAACGAAAGCGTGCCGTTCTGCCGAACCTGTTCGCGACTGCGGTTGTCTTCCACTGGCTGGCTGCACGGCTGCCTGTCGTCGAGCAACCGTCATTACGTCGGCGATCTGCTGGACAAGCCCCGACACCAGGCGTTGCCGGCGCTCCAGCGCTTGCTGGTCAAGGCGTTGGGAGACAAGCAGGAAGTAGCGTTCTCGGGTGGCGCGACCATCATGAAAATCATTGGCGGCTGACTGGCTTCTCGTGGCGAGGCGCATACCCTGCAAGCTGGCGCAAAAGCTGCATCTCACGGCCATTCGCCGGTTTTCCGTCACCGGTTTTTGGAGGATAGGATGCGTAGCCTGTTTTTGCTGCTGACCGTTTTGACGCTTGGTGGCTGCATGAATGTCAGCGATATGGGGGAGGGCGTTCGTTATCACATGAGCGATGCCGGCCTGCTGGACCATAGCGACAGCCGCCGTGTAAACAACCTGCGCATCCAGCCGGATTCCTTCATCTACATCGCTCAGGGCGCTTTTGCTCCGCCAGGTAGCGCCTATCCGCGACCCAACGTCGTGGCTGAAGAAGCCTTCAATGGATTCATCGAATATTTCCCGATGGTTCGTCGCGCCCGGGTTCCGGAAGGCCTCGATCAGGCGATGGGTGAAGCGCGTGCCGCCGGTGCCCACTATTTGCTCTACACCCGATTTGCCAAGGCGGACAACCGCATCGGCAACACCGACGAATGGCTGGATGAAGAGGCGGTGGATCGCCTGGGTGTCGACACCAGTGTGATTCAAATCATGTTGATCGAGACCAGCACCCAGTATTTGATTGATACTGCACGCATCAAGAGTCGTGGCGGTTTGCTGACGTTGCACGACAAGCAGCCACAAGACCTCATCGCCGCGCCGTTGCGTGAGTACGCCCGCAGCTTGTTGGGGATGAGCAACGAATAAACAGAAGGGGGCACCATGAGCGGACCGCAAAAAGCCAATGACCTGCTGGGGCAGATCCCCAAGACCAAAGGCCTGCCGCCGGTCCACTTGTGGAACCCTGACTTCTGCGGCGACATCGACATGCGCATCGCCCGCGATGGCACTTGGTACTACCTGGGCACCCCCATCGGACGCAAGCCGATGGTCAAGCTGTTCTCCACCATCATTCGCCGCGACGGCGATGATTACTTTCTGATTACCCCTGTGGAAAAAGTCGGCATCAAGGTCGATGACGCGCCGTTCGTGGCCGTGACCCTGGAGGTCGAAGGAGAGGGGGAAGGGCAGTTGTTGCGCTTTACCACCAATGTCGAGGAAGTCACCGAAGCCGGCCCGGAACATCCGATGCGGGTGATGATCGATCCCCAGACCCAGGAACCGGCGCCTTACATTCATGTGCGCAGCAATCTCGAAGCGCTGATTCATCGCAATGTGTTCTATCAATTGGTGGAGCTTGCGGTCAGCCGTGAGATAGATGGGCAGCGCTGGTTGGGCGTCTGGAGTGGTGGCGAGTTTTTCCCTATCGGCCTGGAGCCCTGATTTTTCTGTAGGAGCGAGCTTGCTCGCTTTCACAAGGCGCCAAAAATTCAAATTGACACCCAATCGTATGATGATTAGCGTGGGCACCTAACAAGAAATGCCCACGGGGTGCTCATGTCCAGCAGTTTTCACGCGTCGACCGTCGATTGGCTGGGGGGCTGGATCGCCGCCGGCCAGGTCAAGCCTGGGCAAACCATCAAGGTCGAGGCGGATCTGGGCGAGCAACTGGGCGTCAGCCGCACGGTGATTCGCGAAGCCATCAAAACCTTGGTGGCCAAAGGCATGCTGGAAGTCGGGCCGAAGGTCGGCACGCGGGTGTTGCCGGTGCGCCGCTGGAACCTCTTTGATCCACAAGTGGTGGGCTGGCTGTCGCGCAGCGGCTTGCCGGAGAATTTTGTCGACGATCTGCTGGACCTGCGCCGCACCATCGAACCGATGGCCGTGCGCTGGGCCTGTGAACGGGCGACGGGCGACCAGGTGCAGGCGATCCGCCTGGCCTATCATGCGCTTGAGCGGGCGGTGGACAGCGGTGCGGATTACAACCGCGCCGACCAGTTCTTCCACGAATGCATCCTCGCGGCCAGCCATAATCAATTCATCGAACAAATGGTCCCAGCCCTCGGAGCGTTGTTGGCGGTTTCGTTCGAGGTGTCGGCCGCCGACCCGGACGAGCTGCGCCGCACGCTGCCGATCCACAAGGACATCGCCGAAGCCATCGCCGCTCGGGACGCGACGCGAGGCATCTGGGCCTGCATGACGCTGATCGATAACGCAGACCTGGCCATCAAGCGTTTTTACCCCAATGTCATGGCCGGTCGAACAGACAACGCCGGGAAACTCGGGAACAGGAGGTTTTAAATGAAGTGGACGGCTGTGACGGAGCATCGGGCGAAGCTGGGCGAGGGGCCTTTTTGGGACGAGCCGACCCAGGCGCTGTATTGGGTCGATATTGCCGGCAAGCAGGCGTTGCGGCTGATTGGCAAGAACGTGCAGATCTGGCAGATGCCTGAGCACGTCTCTGCATTCATCCCGACCCGGAGCGGCGATGCCTTGGTGACGTTGAGCAGTGGCGTTTACCGGTTGGACCTGGACTCCCCAGGCCTGGAACCGCGCCTGAAGTTGCTGTGCATGGCCGATCCCCAGCCGGGCAATCGCGCCAACGAAGCCCGCTGCGATGCGTTGGGCCAGCTCTGGCTGGGCACCATGCAGAACAACATCGGGGAAGATGGCGAAGACTTGCCCATCGAGCAGCGCTCCGGTGGGCTGTTTCGTGTCGGCGGCGATGGCCGCGTGATGCCGCTGTTGCGTGGCTTGGGCATCCCCAACACATTGTTGTGGAGCCCTGATGGCACGACCGTCTATTTCGGCGAGAGCCTGGACGGGACCCTTTATCGGCACTTCATTTACCCCGATGGAAAACTCGCGCCCGCCGAAGTCTGGTTCGGACCCCATTCCCGTGGCGGGCCGGATGGTTCGGCGATGGATGCGCGGGGCTATATCTGGAACGCCCGTTGGGACGGCAGTTGCCTGCTGCGGTTGCATCCGGAGGGTCACGTCGATCAGGTGATCGAATTGCCGGTCAGTCGCCCTACCAGTTGTGTATTCGGTGGTGAAGACCTACGGACTTTGTATATCACCAGTGCGCAAAGTCCCCTCAATCACCCATTGGACGGGGCGGTGCTATCGATGCGCGTCGATGTGCCGGGCGTGGCTTGTACACGGTTCGCGGGGTGAATCCCAAAATATGGGATGTAAATATATATATTGAGATTATTTGGCGGTCGGGTTTATAGTCGGCTCCATCAGCAATACGCACTCACACTTAAAAAAACAAAACAGGTGAAGTGATGCATCGTTTTTTCCCGGAACGCCTCGGCGGTGTTCGCGAATCAGTGTTGAGCCCACAGCTTTTGAACCGGCCATCGTTGGGTGTCCGGTTTTTGTCGTGTGTTTGCACTGGAGGCCCCGTCCATGGCTGAAGCGCTTTGCTTGCCGCCGGTGCCTGAGCCCATGAAGGGCGAACGCCTGAAAGACAAGGTCGTGCTGTTGACCGGCGCTGCCCAGGGCATCGGCGAGGCCATTGTCGCCGCGTTCGCTTCGCAACAGGCCCGGCTGGTCATCAGCGACATCCAGGGGGAAAAGGTCGAAACCGTCGCCGCCCATTGGCGTCGACAGGGTGCGGATGTCCAAGCGCTGAAGGTTGATGTCTCGAACCAACAGGATTTGCACGTCATGGCCCGCCGGGCGGTCGAGTTGCATGGTCGCATCGACGTGCTGGTGAACTGCGCAGGCATCAACGTGTTCCGCGATCCACTGGAAATGACCGAAGAGGACTGGCGCCGTTGCTTCGCCATCGACCTGGATGGTGCTTGGTACGGTTGCAAGGCGGTGTTGCCGCAGATGATCGAACAGGGCGTGGGCAGCATCATCAACATCGCGTCGACCCATTCGTCCCACATCATTCCCGGTTGTTTCCCATACCCCGTAGCCAAACATGGCCTGCTGGGCCTGACCCGTGCCCTGGGCATCGAGTACGCACCCAAGGGCGTGCGGGTGAACGCCATTGCGCCGGGCTACATCGAGACTCAACTGAACGTCGACTACTGGAACGGCTTTGCCGATCCCCAGGCCGAACGCCAGCGCGCGCTGGACCTGCACCCGCCACGGCGCATCGGGCAGCCGATTGAAGTGGCAATGACGGCCGTATTCCTGGCCAGTGACGAAGCACCGTTCATCAATGCCTCATGCATCACCATCGATGGTGGGCGTTCGGTCATGTACCACGACTGAGCATTCTTGGATTGCGGAGGGAAACTTCGCCTGTAATCCAATCATCATACGATATGACTATTTACACCTATGCTTGTGCAGTAACACGATTTGACCGGCCAGCCTGCGCAATTCCACCCATGTGGAGCAGATCCCTGGACGTTTGGCTTTCAATAAAAAAAACAAGGAGTCAGCTATGAAATATCGTCGTGGGATCCGTTCCCTGTGTCGTGCCGCCCTGGCGGTGACCGCGGTCAGCCTTAGCAGCAGCCTGCTGGCAGCGGATCCGGTAAAAATCGGTTTCCTGGTCAAGCAGGCGGAGGAGCCCTGGTTCCAGACTGAGTGGGCTTTCGCCGAGAAGGCGAGCAAGGACAAGGGCTTCGAGTTGATCAAAATCGCCGTGCCCGATGGCGAAAAAACCCTTTCGGCCATCGACAGCCTTGCCGCCAACGGTGCCAAGGGCTTCGTGATCTGCCCGCCGGACGTGTCTCTCGGCCCAGCCATCATGGCCAAGGCCAAGCTTAACGATCTCAAGGTGATCGCCGTCGACGACCGTTTCGTCGACGCCAAAGGCAAGTTCATGGAGGACGTGCCATACCTGGGCATGGCGGCCTTCGAGGTGGGCCAGAAGCAGGGCGCCGCGATGGCCGCCGAGGCGAAAAAGCGTAACTGGGACTGGAAAGACACCTACGCGGTGATCAACACCTTCAACGAACTGGACACCGGCAAGAAGCGCACCGACGGTTCGGTCGATGCCTTGAAGAAAGCCGGGATGCCGGAAGACCACATTCTGTTTGCGGCGCTCAAGACCCTCGACGTCCCCGGCAGCATGGACTCCACCAACTCGGCGCTGGTGAAGCTGCCAAGCGCTGCGAAAAACCTGATCATCGGCGGTATGAACGACAACACCGTGCTGGGCGGCGTGCGCGCCACCGAAGCAGCCGGCTTCAAGGCGGCCAACGTGATCGGCATCGGCATCAACGGCACCGACGCCATCGGCGAGTTGAAGAAACCGGACAGCGGCTTCTTCGGTTCGATGTTGCCAAGCCCGCACATCGAAGGCTACAAGACCGCCGAAATGATGTACGAGTGGATCACCACCGGCAAGGAACCGCCGAAGTACACCGCCATGGACGAGGTGACGCTGATCACCCGGGAGAACTTCAAGCAAGAGCTGGAAAAGATCGGCCTGTGGAACTGACGGCCGGTTGATTCAAAAGCGGCCCTGGCCACATGAGTGGCAGGGTCGCTTGATCTCTGTGAGTTCGAGGTGGTTATGCAAGCGCAAACAGCGACACGGCAACACAACATCGGCGGCAGCTTGCGATTCAACGGGATCGGCAAGTCCTTTCCTGGCGTGCAGGCGCTGGCCAATATCAGTTTCGTTGCTCATCCGGGGCAGGTGCATGCCTTGATGGGCGAGAACGGCGCGGGCAAGTCCACGTTGCTGAAAATCCTCGGGGGCGCCTACATCCCGAGCAGCGGCGACTTGCAGATCGGCGAGCAGACGATGGCCTTCAAAGGCACCGCCGACAGCATCGCCAGCGGTGTGGCGGTGATTCACCAGGAATTGCACCTGGTGCCGGAAATGACCGTCGCGGAGAACTTGTTCCTCGGTCATTTGCCGGCGCGTTTCGGCCTCGTCAATCGCGGCGTACTGCGTCAGCAGGCGTTGACATTGCTCAAAGGGCTGGCGGACGAAATCGACCCGCAGGAAAAAGTCGGTCGTCTGTCCCTTGGCCAGCGCCAGTTGGTGGAAATCGCCAAGGCCTTGTCCCGTGGCGCCCACGTCATTGCCTTCGACGAACCGACCAGCAGCCTGTCGGCCCGGGAAATCGACCGTTTGATGACGATCATTGCCCGCCTTCGGGACGAGGGCAAAGTGGTGCTGTACGTCAGCCACCGCATGGAGGAGGTGTTCCGCATCTGTGACGCGGTGACGGTCTTCAAGGACGGTCGTTATGTCCGCACCTTCGAGAACATGAGTGAGCTGACCCACGATCAGTTGGTCACGTGCATGGTCGGTCGCGATATCCAAGACATTTATGACTACCGCCCCCGGGAGCGCGGCGATGTGGCGTTGCAGGTGAAAGGCCTGCTCGGGCCGGGCTTGCGCGAACCGGTGAGTTTCCATGTACACAAGGGCGAGATCCTTGGCTTGTTCGGGCTGGTCGGCGCCGGTCGTACCGAGCTGCTGCGTTTGCTCAGTGGCCTGGAACGTCAGAGCGAGGGCAGCCTGGTCCTGCACGGCAAGGAATTGAAACTGCGTTCCCCCCGGGATGCCATCGCCGCCGGTGTGCTGCTCTGTCCGGAAGATCGCAAGAAGGAGGGCATCATTCCGTTGGGCAGCGTGGCCGAGAACATCAACATCAGCGCCCGTCCGGCTCATTCCGCGCTCGGCTGCCTGTTGCGTGGCGAGTGGGAGCGGGGCAATGCCGACAAGCAGATCAAGTCGCTCAAAGTGAAGACCCCGGCGGCGAGCCAGAAAATCATGTACTTGTCCGGCGGTAACCAGCAGAAAGCAATCCTGGGACGCTGGCTTTCCATGCCGATGAAAGTCCTGCTGCTTGACGAGCCGACGCGAGGCATCGACATCGGCGCCAAGGCCGAGATCTACCAGATTATCCACAACCTGGCGGCCGATGGCATCGCGGTGATTGTGGTGTCCAGTGACTTGATGGAAGTGATGGGCATTTCCGACCGGATCCTGGTGCTGTGCGAAGGGGCCATGCGCGGCGAGTTGCCGCGTGACCAGGCCGACGAATCCAACCTGCTGCAACTGGCGCTGCCGCGCCAACGCGTTGCCGACGCGGCGAACTGAGAGGTAAATCATGACCATCCAAAACAATGCACTGCCAACGGCGCGCAAACCCCTGGACCTGCGCCGCTTCCTCGACGACTGGGTCATGCTGCTGGCGGCCATCGGCATCTTCGTGCTCTGCACCCTGATGATCGACAACTTCCTGTCGCCGCTGAACATGCGCGGCCTGGGCCTGGCGATTTCCACCACCGGCATCGCGGCATGCACCATGCTGTATTGCCTGGCGTCCGGGCATTTCGACCTGTCGGTGGGTTCGGTGATTGCCTGCGCCGGCGTCGTCGCGGCCGTCGTGATGCGTGACACCAATAGCGTATTTCTCGGCGTGAGCGCGGCGTTGGTGATGGGGCTGATTGTCGGCCTGATCAACGGCATCGTCATCGCGAAGCTGCGGGTCAATGCGCTGATTACCACGCTGGCGACCATGCAGATCGTACGCGGCCTGGCCTACATCTTTGCCAACGGCAAGGCGGTTGGGGTGTCGGAAGAATCGTTTTTCGTCTTTGGTAACGGCCAGATGTTCGGTGTGCCGGTGCCGATCCTGATCACCATTGCCTGCTTTCTGTTCTTCGGCTGGCTGCTGAACTACACCACTTATGGGCGCAACACCATGGCCATCGGCGGCAACCAGGAAGCGGCATTGCTGGCAGGCGTTAACGTTGATCGCACCAAGATCATCATCTTCGCCGTGCACGGTGTGATTGGTGCGCTGGCAGGCGTCATCCTGGCGTCGCGCATGACCTCGGGCCAGCCGATGATCGGCCAGGGTTTCGAACTGACCGTGATCTCTGCTTGTGTTCTGGGTGGCGTTTCGTTGAGCGGCGGCATCGGCATGATTCGCCATGTCATCGCCGGCGTGCTGATCCTGGCGATCATCGAGAACGCGATGAACCTGAAGAACATCGATACGTTCTACCAGTACGTCATCCGCGGCTCGATCCTGCTGCTGGCGGTGGTGATTGACAGGTTGAAACAGCGTTGAAGATTATTGGAGGCTGACCTGCCGCCATCGTCGGATCGCCGCCCGGAGCAGGCTCGCTCCCACACTGGCTCTGCACTGTTCCGAAGTCCTGAGCCAGGCACAAAAACCTGGGGGAGCGAGCCTGCTCGCGAAGGCGTCGGCACATCCGACACTTCCTTAGCTGACCCACCGCATTCGCGAGCAGGCCCGCTTCCACAGTTTTCGCTTTACCCCGCCTTGCGCAACGCCTCGACCAGTTCCTGCTTGCGCATTTTCGAGCGTCCGGGAATATTTTTTGCCCGGGCTTCTTTCATCAAGCTGTCCACGGTCTGAGCCTCATGGGAGGCTTTGCTGGTGCGCGGCTGGCCTTCGCGGCTCTTGGCGGCGCGCCGGGCCGATTCCTTGCGGTCGGATTGCTTGGCTTCGGCGGGTTTCTTCTTGCCGGATCCACCAGAGCGTTCGCCGCCTCCCGATTGCTTGTTCACCGTGGCCCAGGCCCGAGCCTCGGCCTCGCCTTGCGACACACCTTTTTGCTCATAGCTGTCTTCGATGTGCTCGGCCTTGCGCTTCTGCTCATCGGTGTACTTGTCTTTGCTTCCACGAGGCATGGGACGGTCCTCCTCAATGGCTGGGTAGAAGTTATTGACTGGAGGCCCCACCACCTTCAGAGCCTGAACCTCCGGTTGTGGTTTTTGAACCCACGCCAGTATCGGCATTGTCGGGCGCAGTGGAGTCAGGTGTGTTCATCCCGCCCTGGCGGCCCGTGTCGTTGCCTTGGACCCGCGGATCGGTGCCTGTGGCAGGCGGCTGGCCATTGTTCAAGGTGCCGCCCGTGCCATCGGTGTTCAGTTTGGGCAAACCTTGGGTGGCCGGCGAGTTGGGTGCCTGAACCGGGTCGGTCGGTCCGGTGCCACTGGTCGTGGCCGCGAAAGCCGCCGAAGACAGCAGCGTGGCGAATGTGAGTGCAGTCAGCCTTGAATTGATCATGGTGTCGCCTCCATTTTTTGAAATGCTTGCCAGATTTTTGGCCGCGCTGGAGTGGGGTTGGTGCCGCAGGGGCGACGAACGGCGCTATTGGGGGTGTCTTTAGAAGGTGTGACGAGCGCCTCAGAGCGGCTTAGTATGATGCTTTCAATTGGCGACAAGGCCTGTTCATGTCCATCGAAATCCGTCCCGCGCAGCCCAGCGATGCGCCGCAAATCCTTGCTTTCATCACTGAGCTGGCCGATTACGAAAAAGCTCGCCACGAAGTCATCGCCAGCGTGGCCGACATCGAGCGCAGCCTGTTCAGCGAAGGCGCCACCGCCCACGGCTTGATCTGCCTGCGCGATGGCGTGCCGATCGGTTTTGCAGTGTTTTTCTTCAGCTATTCCACTTGGTTGGGCAGTAATTGCCTGTACTTGGAAGACTTGTACATCACGCCTGAACAGCGCGGTGGCGGGGCGGGCAAAACCTTATTGCGACATCTGGCGAAGATCGCCTGCGACAACGATTGTGGTCGCTTCGAGTGGAGCGTGCTGGACTGGAACACCCCGGCCATCGACTTCTACAAATCCCTCGGCGCGCAACCGCAGGAAGAGTGGGTGCGCTACCGGATGGATGGCAAGGTGCTCCGGGACTTCGCTAACGGCAACTGACGTTCATGAGTACGCGTCGGACGCCCACTGGGTAAACCCGGGTCGCTGTTGGAGTCGCGTGCAATAAGCGGCTACGGCTGGATAGTCCGGACGCTCCATGGGCGTCTGCCGCCAGCGGTGTACGGATAGGCCAATGAGTACGTCTGCAAGGGAAAAGTCCGCACCGGCTACGTAGGCGCCGGTGTGGTCCAGCTGTTGTTCCAGCAAGCCCATCTTCTCATTCCAGCCTTTGACGCCGGCGGCGATGAGTTGTGGGTCCTGGAAATCCGGGTGCTTGCGCACCAGTCCGTAAAACGCATCGCCCCACGACGGATTGAGCTCGGTGGCTTGCCAATCCATCCACTGCTCTACACGCGCCCGTGCGGCAGGCTCGACAGGCAGCAGGTCGCTGCGCCCGTGCTTGCCCACCAGATAGCGGCAAATGGTGTTCGACTCCCAGAGCACGCCGCTCTCGTCGACAATCACCGGCACCTGGGCGTTGGGATTCAATGCCAGGAACGCCGGGTCATGGGTCGACGCGAAGCCGATGCCCCAGTCTTCGCGCTCGTAGGAGATTTCCAGTTCCTGGCAAGTCCACAAGACCTTTCTGACGTTAATCGAGGAAGTGCGGCCGAGGATCTTCAACAATTGTCCCATCACTTTTTCCCTAAGTTGTTTGGCGTCCGGTCAGAAACGTAGCAGGGTCTTGGGTGGATGGCGATGCCTTCACGATAGAATTGATATCCCAATATGTGGGAGAGATATTTATATATTGAGATTTTCCTGCGTCCGGGTTTATAGTCCGCGTCACTCACTGCCCAATAAACAAAACAGGTGAAGCGGATGCAGGCGCAATTGATCGCGCTCGATTGGGGAACGACCTCATTACGGGCCTACAAACTAGCCGCGGGAGGCGAGGTGCTCGAGCAGCGTTCGCTGTCGTCGGGGATCATGCAGTTGCCGTCCGGGCCGCGGACGATAGCGGGCCAGGTCTGCATCGACGGTTTTGAGCTGGCCTTCGATGAAGCCTGCGGCGATTGGCTCGATGCGCAGCCAGGCTTGCCCGTCATCGCCTGCGGCATGGTGGGCAGCGCCCAAGGTTGGCGGGAAGCGCCTTACTGCGACACGCCGGCAAACGTCGCCAATCTCGGACATTCCCTACAAATTATCCGGAGCCTTCGCGGTGTTGATGTTCACATCGTGCCAGGGGTAATCCAACGCTCCCGACTGCCCAATGTGATGCGCGGCGAAGAAACCCAGGTGCTCGGTGCGTTGCCTGGCTTGCCCAACGAAGCGGTGCTGATCGGCTTGCCGGGCAGCCATTCGAAATGGGTGGAGGCGGCCGAGGGCTGCATCGTCCATTTCGACACCTTCATGACCGGCGAGATCTTCGCCGTGCTCAGCGACCACAGCATTCTCGGCCGCACCCAGCAGCGCGGCGCGGCGTTCGATGGCGTGGCTTTCGATCGCGGCGTGCAGGTGGCGCTGTCGTCGGATGGGCAGATTGGCCCGCTGTCCACCGTGTTCAGCGCCCGCAGCCTGGGCCTGACCGGCGAGCTCGGCGCGAGCGCCCAGGCCGATTACCTGTCGGGTGTGCTGATCGGCCATGAGTTGACGGCCCTGGCCGCCGTGCAACGTCAACGGCGCAACAGCGTTCACCTGCCGACGGTCGTGCTGATTGGCAATTCTCAACTCTGCGCCCGTTACCAGCGGGCCCTCGACGCCTGCGGTTTCGCCCGCGTGATCCTGGCCGAACAGGCCACCGAGCGCGGTTTGTGGCAACTGGCCTTGGCCGCCGGGCTGCTCGGACCCACCGCGTCGCGTTAAACCTGACTGGAGACCTGACATGCTCAAACAAGCATTGGCGCACAACGGGCTGATCGCGATTCTTCGCGGCCTGCGCCCCGAGGAGGCGGCACCTATCGGCGAAGTCCTGTATAGCGAGGGATTTCGAGTCATCGAAGTGCCGCTCAATTCCCCCGAACCGTACGAAAGTATCCGCATCCTGCGCAGTACCTTGCCCGCCGATTGCCTGATCGGCGCGGGTACCGTGCTGACCCCGGAGCAGGTGGAGCAGGTCAAGGCCGCCGGTGGCCAGGTGATCGTCATGCCTCACAGTGACCCGAAGGTCTTGCGGGCGGCAAAAGCGGCGGGCCTGTACCTGTCGCCCGGCGTCGCCACGCCGACCGAAGCTTTCGCCGCGCTGGCCGAGGGCGCTCATGTGCTGAAGATGTTCCCCGCCGAGCAAATGGGCCCGGCGGTGGTCAAGGCCTGGCTCGCGGTGTTACCGGCCGGGACCGTGCTGGTGCCGGTGGGCGGGATTACGCCGGACAACATGGCGGTGTTCGTCGAAGCCGGCGTCAAGGGTTTCGGCCTGGGTTCCGGGTTGTTCAAGCCGGGCCTGACAGCAGATCAAGTGGCGGTGCGCGCCAAGGCCTATGTGGCCGCATGGAATGCCTTGAACTGAAGACTTTTCCAGCGCTCCGAGCGCTGCATCTGACAAGAGAGACAACAAGATGAAAATCACCAAGCTGACCACGTTTATCGTTCCGCCGCGCTGGTGCTTCCTCAAGGTCGAGACCGATGAGGGCGTGACCGGTTGGGGCGAACCCGTGGTCGAAGGCCGTGCCCACACAGTGGCGGCTGCGGTTGAAGAATTGTCCGACTACCTGATCGGCAAAGACCCACGCAACATCGAAGACATCTGGACCGTGCTCTATCGCGGTGGCTTCTACCGCGGCGGGGCCGTCCACATGAGCGCCCTGGCCGGTATCGACCAAGCGTTGTGGGACATCAAGGGCAAGGCCCTGGGTGTGTCGGTCAGCGATCTGTTGGGCGGCCAGGTGCGGGACAAGATCCGTGTCTATTCATGGATCGGCGGCGACCGGCCGGCGGACACCGCCCGAGCGGCGAAAGAGGCGGTGGGACGCGGCTTCACGGCGGTGAAGATGAACGGCACCGAAGAACTGCAGTTCCTCGATACCTTCGAAAAAGTCGACCTGGCCCTGGCCAACGTGGCAGCGGTGCGCGACGCGGTCGGGCCGAACGTCGGCATTGGCGTGGATTTCCACGGCCGTGTGCACAAGCCAATGGCCAAGGTTCTGATGAAGGAGCTCGACCCCTTCAAGCTGATGTTCATTGAAGAACCGGTGCTCAGCGAAAACTACGAAGCCCTCAAGGAACTGGCGCCGCTGACCAGTACCCCGATTGCCCTGGGCGAGCGGTTGTTCTCGCGATGGGATTTCAAGCGGGTGCTCAGCGAAGGCTATGTGGACATCATCCAGCCGGATGCGTCCCACGCCGGCGGCATCACCGAAACCCGCAAGATCGCCAACATGGCCGAGGCCTACGATGTGGCGCTGGCACTGCATTGCCCGTTGGGTCCGATCGCCCTGGCGGCGTGCCTGCAACTGGACGCGGCTTGCTACAACGCGTTTATCCAGGAGCAGAGCCTGGGCATCCATTACAACGAAAGCAATGACTTGCTGGACTACATCAAGGACCCGCGAGTGTTCGACTATGACCAAGGCTTCGTGAAAATTCCGAACGGTCCTGGCCTGGGTATCGAGATCAATGAGGAATACGTCATCGAGCGCGCGGCCATTGGCCATCGCTGGCGCAACCCGATCTGGCGCCATGCCGATGGCAGTTTTGCCGAATGGTGAGTCACGCCTGACCCTGTGGGAGCAAGCTCGCTCCCACAATTTGATCTTCGCAAGCAGGAGATCTTCTTCGATGCGCCCGTTTCCTCAATAAACATAAAAAGAGGCACCTCACATGCAAGCGCACACCCTGAGCGCGCAGGCGTCGTCGGTGACGCCCAGCCGCAAGCGTTTTTTCATCATGGTGTTGCTGTTCATCACGGTGGTGATCAACTACCTGGACCGCAGCAATCTCTCGATCGCGGCCCCCGCATTGACCAGCGACCTGGGCATCGACCCGATCCACGTCGGGCTGATTTTCTCGGCGTTCGGCTGGACCTACGCCGCCATGCAGATCCCCGGCGGCTGGCTGGTGGACCGGGTTCCGCCGCGCATCCTGTATAGCGTGGCATTGTTGCTGTGGTCGGCGGCCACGGTGATGCTCGGTTTTGCCGCCAGTTTCATCGCGCTGTTCGTGCTGCGCATGGCCGTCGGTGCCCTGGAAGCGCCGGCTTATCCGATCAACAGCCGCGTGGTCACCACCTGGTTTCCCGAGCGCGAGCGGGCCACGGCCATTGGTTTCTATACCTCCGGGCAGTTCGTTGGGCTCGCATTTTTGACTCCGGTGCTGGCGTGGCTGCAACACGCGTTTGGTTGGCACATGGTGTTTGTCGCCACGGGCGCGGTGGGCATTCTCTGGGCGGTGATCTGGTATGCGGTATATCGCGAGCCTCGGGATTTCAAGGGCGCCAATGCCGCGGAAATCGAGTTGATCCGTGAGGGTGGGGGGCTGGTGGACATCCAGGCCGATACCGCCAAGGCCAAGGCCAAATTCAGCTGGAGCGACCTGGGCATCGTCCTGACCCAACGCAAGTTATGGGGTATCTACCTGGGACAGTTCTGCCTCAACTCCACGCTGTGGTTTTTCCTGACGTGGTTCCCGACCTACCTGGTGAAGTATCGCGGCATGGACTTCATCAAGTCCGGCTTGCTGGCGTCGTTGCCGTTCCTTGCGGCATTCGTCGGCGTGCTGTGTTCCGGCTTCTTCTCGGACTGGTTGATCCGCCGGGGCGCCACGGTGGGTTTTGCGCGCAAGCTGCCGATCATTGGCGGGCTGCTGATTTCCACCTCGATCATCGGCGCCAACTTCGTGGAGTCGACGCCCCTGGTGATCGCCTTCCTGGCCCTGGCGTTCTTCGGCAATGGCCTGGCGTCGATCACGTGGTCACTGGTTTCCACCTTGGCACCGGCGCGGTTGCTCGGTTTGACCGGCGGGGTGTTCAATCTCATCGGTAATCTGGCGGCCATCGCCACGCCGATTGTCATCGGCTTCCTTGCCAGCGGTGATTCGTTTGCCCCGGCCATTACCTATATCGCCGTATTGGCATTGGCCGGGGCGCTGTCCTACATCCTGCTGGTCGGGAAGGTCGAGCGCATCGAGTTGTAGTCCGACGGGGCGGGCGACCATAATGCCGCCCGTTCCCCGCACTGTTGAAGGCCGGATATGCAGCAAGACGATCCAAAAATCATCAAGGATGCCGCTCCTACTGGCACGCAGACCTTGCTGCGCGGCCTGGGCGTGGTCCAGGCGGTCGCCAGCGGTGCTCGCGACTTGAAGGAAATCGCCCGGCTGATCGGCACCACCCGCAGCACCACCCACCGCCTGGCCAGTTGCCTGGTGGACGAACGTTACCTGCGCGTGGTGCCGCAAGTGGGTTACCTGCTGGGGCCGAAGTTGATCGAGCTGGGTTTCCAGGCTCGGGAAGAGTTGCCACTGGTGAGCCTGGCGGGGCCGTACCTGGACGAGTTGTCGGCGCTCACCGGGGACACCGTTCACCTGGCGATTCGCGAGGGCGACGAGGTCTTGTATCTGCTGAAGAATCCGGGGCGTAACGGGCCGGAAATGCGTTCGCGCGTGGGCCATCGCATGCCGTTGGCGCGGACAGGGATCGGCAAGGCGCTGATGCTCGATGATGCCCAGGAACAATGGAAGCGGCTGTACGAAATCAGCCTGCCGGCGGGTGGGAAGAATCAATTCTGGCCGCAGCACCAGGAGCAATCCTGGGAACAGTTCCAGCAACGGATGGTGGAGTATGTGGCGGGGGGCTATGCCTTCGACCTGGAGGACAACGAACCGTCGATCCGCTGTGTGGCGGCGCCGATCCGTGACGCCGGCAAGCGCATCGTCGCCGGTATCAGCATCGCCAGCACGGTGCCGTACATGCCTTTGGAAAAGATGGCCGAGCTGATTCCCCTGGTCAAAGGGGTCACAGCCCGGCTGTCGGCGGAACTGGGTGCCAAGGTTTGACGAACGTCAGGCCTTGAGCGTCGCCATGTCGATGACGAAGCGGTACTTCACATCCCCGGCGATCATGCGGCTGTAGGCCTCGTTGATCTGGCGGATGTCGAGTATTTCAATGTCGCAGCTGATGTTATGTTTTGCGCAGAAATCCAGCATTTCCTGGGTTTCGGCGATGCCGCCAATCAGCGAGCCGGCCAACACTCGGCGACCCAGGATCAGCTTTGCCGCGTGTACGGGTGGGTCGACCGGCTCGACCAGGCCGACGATGATGTGCACGCCGTTGAAATGCAGCGTATCGAGGTAGGGATTGAGGTCGTGCTGCACCGGAATGGTGTCCAGCAGGAAGTTGAAACGTCCGGCGGCGGCCGCCATCTGTTCGGCGTCGGTGGACACGATCACATGGTCCGCGCCTTGGCGACGGGCTTCTTCTGCCTTGCTCGCCGAGCGGGTGAACAACGTCACTTCCGCGCCCATGGCCTTGGCGAACTTGATGCCCATGTGGCCCAGGCCACCCATCCCCAGCACGCCGACCTTGTCTCCGGCCTTCACGCCATAATGCTTGAGGGGAGAGTAGGTGGTGATGCCTGCGCAGAGCAGCGGCGCGGCGCTGGCCGGGTCGAGTGTCTGAGGGACGCGCAGTACAAAATGCTGGCTGACCACGATGCTGTCGGAATAGCCACCCATGGTGTGGCCGCCGCTCACGTGGTCCGGGCTGGCGTAGGTCTGGGTCATGCCTTCCAGGCAGTATTGTTCCAGATCGGCACGGCAAGCTTCGCATTCGCGGCAGGAGTCGACCATGCAGCCTACGCCTACCAGGTCGCCGACCTTGTGATGGGTGACATTCGCCCCCACGGCGGTGACTTTGCCGATGATTTCGTGGCCGGGCATCAGCGGATAGACGGCGATGCCCCATTCGTTCCGGGCCTGATGGATGTCGGAGTGGCAGACGCCGCAGTAGAGAATTTCGATCGCCACATCGTCCGCGCGCGGGCTGCGGCGCTCGAACTTCATGGGGGCGAGGGGCGTGGTGGCCGATTGGGCGGCATAGCCGATGGCTGTGTACATGATGGACCTCGCTATCATTGAACGGTGAGGGGTTCATTCTGGGAGGCAGGGCGGCCGGTGGCGATGGCGATTCCTACGCCTGTCATGCCTAATCCTACGGCGTTGGCCAGGATTCGATTCCATGTGGCGCCAGACCTGCGATGATGTTTTCATCCCTTTCTTCGTGAAGTTTTCTCTCATGCTGCTGACCCGTCATCTCGATGCCAACGCCACGCTGGTTTCGCTGATAGAACCTTTGGCGACCCACGACGGTTTTGTTCCTACGCGACTGCCAGGGGTGCACGCGCTTCGCGCCAGCCAGGACGTCGCTCGTGGCCCGCAGCTTTACGAACCGAGCCTGGTGATCATTGCCCAGGGCAGCAAACTGGCGTACCTGGGGCCCCGCACAATGGAATATGGCGCGGGGCATTATCTGATCCAGGCCCTGCCGGTGCCGTTCGAATGCGAAACCTACGCCATGCCCAATGCTCCGCTGTATGGAGTTTCCGTTGCGATCGATCGGGCGATGCTGGGCGACCTGGTGCTGGCCATGGGGTTGATGCCGGGGCGGAATCTGCCGCCTCAGACGCCGGAGTCCATGACTTGCGCAGTGCTCGATGACGCCATGCGTGGGTGTGTCGAGCGCTTGTTGCGCTGCTTGCACGACCCGTTGGAATGCCAGGTCATGGGCCAGGCGCGGCTGCGGGAGCTGCTGTTCGTCGCGTTGCGCGGACCCCAGGCCGATGTGCTGCGGGCGTTGGTGGAACAACAGGGCCAGTTCGCCCGGATTGCCGCTGCCCTGGGCCATTTGCATGCGCACTTCACCGAACCGTTGAACGTCGAGATCCTGGCCAGTCGCGCGAACATGAGTGCTTCGACCTTTCACGAGCATTTCAAGCGCAGCACGTTGCTATCGCCGGTGCAGTACCTGAAGCGATTGCGCCTACTCAAGGCCCAGCGGCTGCTGCTCTGCGAGGGCATGAGCGTGGCCCAGGTCGCGCACCAGGTGGGGTATCAGAGCCCGTCGCAATTCAGCCGGGAGTACAAGCGTTACTTCGAGCGCAACCCAGGGGACGAACGCGCCGCCTGAATTGTGCAGGGAACCCTGTGGGAGCGAGCCTGCTCGCGAAAGCGGTTTACCATTCAACACACATGTCGACTGAGACACCACTTCGCGAGCAGGCTCGCTCCCACTTTGGTTCGGTGTGCTTCCCGGAATCGCGGGCAACAAAAAGGCCCCCATTGCGGGAGCCTCGATGTTCAGCGTTCCGGCTTACATGTTCGGGTAAGTCGGTCCGCCGGCGCCTTCCGGCGTGACCCAGGTGATGTTCTGTGCAGGGTCCTTGATGTCGCAGGTCTTGCAGTGAACGCAGTTCTGGGCGTTGATCTGGAAGCGCTTCTCGCCATCCTCCTTGGTAACCACTTCATAAACGCCGGCCGGGCAGTAGCGCTGGGCCGGTTCGTCGTACAGCGGCAGGTTCTTGCTGATCGGGATGCTCGGGTCGGTCAGCTTCAGGTGGCAAGGCTGCTCTTCTTCATGGTTGGTACCGGAGATGAACACCGAGCTGAGCTTGTCGAAGCTGATCTTGCCGTCCGGCTTCGGGTAGTCGATCTTCTTGCATTCGGCCGCAGGTTTCAGGCAAGCATAATCTGGCTTGGTGTCGCGCAGCGTGAATGGAATCTTGCCGCCGAAAATGTTCTGGTCGAGCCAGTTGAAACCGCCGCCGATGATCGCACCGTACTTGTGGATCGCCGCGCCGAAGTTGCGGCTGGCGAACAGCTCTTCATACAGCCAGCTGTTCTTGAAACTGTCGACATAGGCCGTCAGTTCATCGCCGCCTTCGGACTCGGCGAACAGGCGATCAGCCACGGCTTCGGCAGCGAGCATGCCGGATTTCATCGCGGTGTGACTGCCCTTGATCTTGGCGAAGTTCAGGGTGCCGAGGTCGCAACCGATCAGCGCGCCGCCCTTGAAGACCATCTTGGGCAGCGAGTTCAGGCCGCCCTTGGCGATGGCGCGAGCGCCGTAACTGACGCGCTTGCCGCCTTCCAGATACTGCTTGAGCACAGGGTGATGCTTGAGGCGCTGGAACTCGTCGAATGGTGACAGGAAGGTGTTGCTGTAGGACAGGTCGACGATCAAGCCGACGACCACTTGGTTGTTTTCCAGGTGATAAAGGAAAGAGCCGCCGGTATTTTCGGTGCCCATGATGTCCAGCGGCCAGCCGGCGGTGTGCACCACCAAGCCTGGTTGATGCTTGGCCGGGTCGATTTCCCAGATTTCCTTCAGGCCGATGCCGTAGTGCTGGGTGTCGGCTTCGCTGTCCAGGTTGAAGCGCTTGATCAATTGCTTGCCAATGTGGCCACGGCAGCCTTCGGCGAACAGCGTGTACTTGCCGCGCAACTCCATTCCAGGGGTGTAGAGGCCTTCTTTCGGATTGCCTTCGCGGTCGACACCCAAGTCGCCGGTGATGATGCCGCGAACCACGCCGTTTTCGTCGAACAGCGCTTCCTGGGCGGCGAAGCCCGGGTAGATTTCCACGCCCAGGTTCTCGGCCTGCTGGGCCAGCCAGCGGCATAGGTTGCCCAGGGAAATAATATAGTTGCCTTCGTTGTGCATGGTCTTGGGCACAAAGAAGTCAGGGATTTTGCTCGCGGCCTCGGCGTTTCTCAGGACATAAATGTCATCGCGCTTGACCGGCGTGTTCAACGGTGCGCCGAGTTCTTTCCAATCCGGAAATAGTTCGTTCAGGGCGCGCGGTTCGAACACCGCGCCGGAGAGGATGTGCGCGCCGACTTCGGAGCCTTTTTCGACCACGCAGACGCTGACTTCCTTACCGGCTTCGGCGGCCTTCTGTTTCAGTCGGCAAGCGGCAGACAGGCCAGCGGGGCCGGCACCGACGATGACCACGTCGAATTCCATGTATTCGCGTTCCACAGGCTATCTCCTACTCAAGGCTCAACAGTTTTTTCTAATTGGAGGTTTGGCGTTGCATCCGTTGTTTCCTTCGCGAAGCGACGAAAGCGACAATGGATGACCCGCGCTTCTCTCTTAAGCGGCGCATTATATCTACACCACTCTCAGGGTCCAATACAAACGTTTGTTTGAAATTGCCGCAGCCCAGATAAATCACTGACGTACGGCTTATGACTGACCATTTTGCCGTATTGACCGGAATAGACGTTCCGGTCAAGATACGGGCGGTTTTGCGCTCGCCGTAGGCTGACTGTTGGTTCCAAGAGCACCTCTAAAGACAGGGCGAAGGCAGCACAAAGTGACGAGTTGCGCGGTTCGGACGCGCAGTTTACACGCCGCGATAATGAATGACTCATCGGTCATCACTGACGAATGGTCTTCACTCCCGTGAGCAAAGGTCATGTGTGGTTCATGCCGGCGTTTTTAGAGGTGCCCTTGCGCCCATGATCATCAACCGCCAGGTTCGCCCAGGCGACTTTCTTTTCACCGGAGAGTAACGAGGAATCCATGAAGGTTCTTGTAGCTGTCAAACGAGTGGTCGACTATAACGTCAAGGTTCGCGTCAAGGCGGACAACTCCGGCGTCGACCTCGCCAACGTCAAGATGTCGATGAACCCTTTCTGCGAAATCGCCGTAGAAGAAGCCGTACGCCTGAAAGAAAAAGGCGTGGCGACTGAGATCGTCGTCGTTTCCATCGGCCCGACCACCGCCCAGGAACAACTGCGCACCGCGCTCGCGCTGGGTGCCGATCGCGCCATCCTCGTCGAATCCGCCGAAGACCTGACTTCCCTGGCCGTTGCCAAGCTGTTGAAAGCCGTAGTTGACAAGGAACAGCCACAGCTGGTGATCCTCGGCAAGCAGGCCATCGACAGCGACAACAACCAGACCGGCCAGATGCTCGCTGCGTTGAGCGGCTACGGCCAGGGCACCTTCGCGTCGAAAGTCGAAGTGTCGGGCGACAGCGTTGCCGTGACTCGCGAAATCGACGGCGGCGCGCAGACAGTTTCCCTGAAACTGCCGGCCATCGTCACCACCGACCTGCGTTTGAACGAGCCGCGTTACGCGTCCCTGCCAAACATCATGAAAGCCAAGAAGAAGCCGCTTGAAGTGCTGACTCCTGACGCTTTGGGCGTTTCCACCGCCTCCACGAACAAGACCCTGAAAGTCGAAGCGCCGGCTGCACGCAGCGCCGGCATCAAGGTCAAGTCGGTGGCTGAACTGGTCGAGAAACTGAAAAACGAAGCGAAGGTAATCTGATATGACTATCTTGGTAATCGCCGAACACGATAACAAGGCGCTGGCTCCGGCCACGCTGAACACCGTTGCTGCCGCCGCCAAAATCGGTGGCGATGTCCACGTCCTGGTCGCCGGGCAGGGCGCTGGCGCCGTTGCCGAAGCCGCCGCCAAGATCGCTGGCGTGAGCAAAGTCCTGAACGCCGATAATGCTGCCTATGCGCACCAACTGCCGGAAAACGTTGCTCCATTGGTAGCTGAGCTGGGCAGTGGCTACAGCCACATCCTGGCGGCCGCGACATCGAACGGCAAGAACATCCTGCCTCGCGTAGCTGCTGCATTGGACGTCGACCAGATCTCCGAAATCATTTCGGTAGAAAGCGCCGACACCTTCAAGCGTCCGATCTACGCCGGCAACGCCATCGCCACCGTGCAATCGACCGCTGCGATCAAGGTCATCACCGTTCGCGCCACCGGTTTCGACCCGGTTGCCGCCGAAGGTGGTTCGGCTGCCGTTGAAGCCGTGGGCGCTGCCCACGACAAGGGCATTTCCAGCTTCGTCAACGAAGAGCTGGCCAAGTCCGATCGTCCTGAGCTGACCGCCGCCAAGATCGTCGTTTCCGGCGGCCGCGGCATGCAGAACGGTGACAACTTCAAGCACTTGTACGCCTTGGCCGACAAGCTGGGCGCTGCCGTTGGCGCATCCCGCGCAGCGGTCGACGCCGGTTTCGTTCCCAACGACATGCAGGTCGGCCAGACCGGCAAGATCGTTGCACCACAGCTGTACATCGCCGTCGGTATCTCCGGCGCGATCCAACACTTGGCCGGCATGAAGGACTCCAAGGTGATCGTTGCGATCAACAAGGACGAAGAAGCGCCAATCTTCCAAGTGGCCGACTACGGCCTGGTGGCGGACCTGTTCGAAGCCATCCCTGAGCTGGAGAAGCTGGTCTAATCCGGCATCTTCACTTATAAAGAGCCCGGCCTTTTGGCCGGGTTTTTTATTTCTGTTTCCGGAGCGCTTAGTGCCATGGATCTTCGCCGTTTGGCTTGCTCGTCGTTGTTCTGGGCGTTGGCGTGCGCGCCAGGGCTGTCTGCCGCCGCTGGCAAATGCGAGCGCCTGATCGCTACTGGCAGCCCCGATGCGCCGCCGTATCTTTGGCAAGATCCCCAGGATCCCAAGCATTTGATCGGTGCCGGGGCCGACCTGCTGGCGCAGGTGGCGCAGGCGCTGGGGATCAAGATCGAATTGCTCTACGCCGGCAAACGCGCCCAGGCGTTGGACGAAGTGCGCAGCGGACGCATGGACCTGCTCACCGATGCCCCGCTGACCACGACTGGGTTGCAAGCCTTGGATTACGTGCACCCGCCACTGCTGGAGAACGATTACCTGGTCTGGACACGCAAGGATTCGACGCTGGTGGTCGAGCGACCGGAGGATCTTCACGGGCATAACGGCGCCTTGTCGGAAAAGGCTCGCATGACACAGGGATTTGGCCTTTTCGCTGAGCAGAATCTCACCGTGACCCGTACGCCCAACCTGACCCAGGCCTTTCAGAAACTGCTCCTGGGTGAAGTGGAATATGTACTGGCGGGGCGCTACTCGGGCCTGGCGATGGCGCAGACGCTAGGGATGGCGAATGACTTGCAAGCCGCACCGCAAGCGGTGGACAAGCCGGGCTTGTTCCTCGCGCTTTCCCATAACTCCGCCTGCAATGACCCATGGTTACGCGGACAGCTGGCGCAAAAGATGACAGAATTGGCCGCGTCTGGCCTGGCGGAGGCTGTGTTGCAGCGCAATCTGGAGCGTTGGAGAGCACAGTTGAAGTCCCCCGTCAGCGCCCCCAAACAGTAGGGAATATTAGTGACTATTCGACCTCTTTTCGCTGCCCTGGCCGTTCTGGCTCTGGCGGGTTGCGCAGCCGATCCAGCGCCGAATGAACAGATCCGCCTGACTGAACAGGCCATTGAGCAAGCGCGTGCGGTGGGTGCCACCACCGACGAAGTACCCGAATTGAAACTGGCTGAAGAAAAATTCACGCGCGCCAAATCCAACATGGCCGATGAATCCTATAAAAAGGCGCGCATGCGCGCTGAACAGGCCGAGTTGGATGCACGCCTGGCCGAAGCGAAGGTGCTGACGCTCAAGAGCCAGGAGCAATTGAACGTGCTCGACACTCGCATCAAACGCTTGCGCAAACAGCTGAGGGAGGACGCCCAATGAAGCACTCCCAAGTATTGGGCGTCCTGGTCCTCGCGGGGCTGGCCAGTCTGTACGGTTGCGCCGGACAGCGCAGCGAGGTGGCGCTGGAAAAGGCCAGCGATGACTTCCAGAAGGTCAAGGAAGATGCCAATGTGCTGCGTGCGGCGCCCCGGGACGTGATCCGGGCCGGCGAATCCCTGGCCCGCGCCGATCGCTTGTCCAGCTACTGGGGCAGCGGTGAGGACGTGCAGCATTACGCCTACTTGAGTCAGCGCTACAGTCAGATTGCCCGTGAGCACAGCAACCAGGTGCTCAACGAAGAGCGCGCGACGAAGCTCGAGCTGGAGCGCCAGCGCCTGCAGCTGGCCCTGCGCGAATCCAAGCTGCTGAGTGTCCAGCAGCAGGGCAAGTGGCTTGAAGAGCAGATCATGGCGATGGCGACCACCCAGACCGATCGCGGCCTGGTGATGACCCTCGGGGATGTGCTGTTCGATACCGGCGAAGCCGAGCTGAAAAACTCGGCCAATCGCGTGGTGCTCAAGATCGTGCAGTTCCTGCAACTCAATCCCAAGCGCGTGGTGCGCATCGAGGGCTACACGGACAGCACCGGCGGCAAGCAGGAAAACCTCAAGCTGTCCCGCGACCGCGCTCAGGCCGTGGCGGACGTGCTGGTGGACCTTGGCATTGACGAAAAGCGCATCCAGGTCGAAGGCTACGGCGATCAATACCCGGTGGACGTCAACGCAACCGAGCGTGGCCGGGCGCAGAACCGTCGCGTTGAAATCGTATTCTCCGATGACAAGGGCCAGCTCGGCGCCGCCCGTTGAGGACGGCGTCACTGGAAAACCCGGCCCCTTCGAGGCGCCGGGTTTTTTTCGCTTGATGTTTGGGATGAGTACAGTTGGGGCTGTCAACCCACTGTACTGTCGAGTAATCTGGCAACTGTCCCAGTACACTTCTAAACTGTGCCGGTAGAATTTCCGACAAGAATAAAACGCCTGCGAAATCGAGTACTGCGTCATGACCAACCTCCTGCTCTATCAACGTATTGCGCAACAGTTGGCGGAAGACATCCGGCGTGGGGTGTATCAGCCGGGTGAACGCGTGCCTTCGGTGCGCAAGATGAGTTCGCAGCTCAACGTCAGCCATGCCACCGTCCTCCAGGCCTATGCGAACCTTGAAGACCAGGGGCTGATTCGCGCGCGGCCGCAATCGGGCTATTACGTGCACCAGACGCCAGCGTTGACCGCGCCGACGCCGGACATTGCCCGGGTCGAGCGCCCCGGATTGGTGACGCGTAGCAGCATTATCCAACAGGTGTTGGTCGAGTCGCGCCGCGAAGGGGTGTTTCCGCTGGGCGCGGCGGTGCCGAGCGTTGATTATCTGCCCGTGCGGGCGTTGCATCAGCAGTTGGCCAAGGTCACGCGTTTCCACAGCCCACGGGCGTTCAGCTACATGTTCAGTCCCGGCTTCGAGCCGTTGCGCCGCCAAGTCGCGATCCGCATGCGTGACGCCGGCGTGGTGGTGGATCCTTCCGAGGTCGTCATCACCCATGGCTGCGTCGACGCCCTGCAGATGTCCTTGCGCGTGCTGACGCGTCCCGGGGATTTGATCGCCGCCGAGTCGCCCACTTACTACGGGCTGCTGCAACTGGCGGATCTGCTGGGCCTGAAGGTCATCGAGATCCCCAGCGACCCGGTCACTGGCATGAGCCTTGAAGCCTTGCAATTGGCGGCCAACCAATGGTCGATCAAGGCGCTGGTCCTGACCACGCGCCTGAGCAATCCCTTGGGTGGCACGATGCCCGAAGAGCGGCAAAAACAACTGCTGCGCCTGGCATCGGATTTCGATATCCAGATCGTCGAGGACGATATCTATGGCGAACTGATGTTCGAACAGGGCCGGACCAAGGCATTGAAGGCCTACGATCGCTTGGATCGGGTGATCTACTGTTCGAGTTTCTCCAAGACCCTTTCGCCCGGCGTTCGGATTGGCTGGATGATCGCCGGCAAGTTCCAGCAGGAGATCCAGCGACTCCAGACGTTCAGCACCCATTCGGCGTGCAGCGTCACTCAGATGGGGATCGCGGCTTACCTGGAGAATGGCGGCTATGACCGGCACTTGCGCTACATTCGCCAGGAGTACCGCAAGAACCTCAGCGCTTTTCAATTGGCGGTGCAACAGCACTTTCCGGAAGGCACGCAGATGAGTCGTCCCACCGGTGGGTTCATTCTTTGGGTCAGCCTGCCGGGGCGGGTCAACACCCAGGAACTGCACGTCCGCGCGCTGCAACAGGGCATCAGCATCGCCCCCGGGCTGATTTTCAGTAATACGGAGCAATTCAACCACTGCATCCGCCTGAATTGCGGCATACCCTGGAATCGCGAGGCAGAGCGTGCGTTGATGACCCTGGGGTTGCTGGCGACCCAGTTGTGCCAGGAGACCGCCAGCGGGTTTTTATAGAAATCAGCGGCTTGGCCCGATGTGCTTGTCAGCGCCTCAATATCGGGCGAGCATGGACATCTCTGCCGTAGGTGTCGTCGTGTCTATGAAAGCCATTGTTCCTGCTGCGTGGGTTTTGATCGGCCTGTTGAGTGTCCTCGACATGGGGAGTGCCATGGCAGCTTCGGCCCAAGAGAAACCGGCCGCCAGCGCCGCCAAGCCCACCGCGAAGAAAACCGCCGAGATAAAGAAGACTGTCAAAAAGACGCCCGCCAAAACGGCCGCCACAAAGAAAAAGCGCGCCCCCATTGCCTCCAAGAGCAAATCGGCCCGCGAAGTCGCCAAGACCCCTTTACCACCGGCCAGGCTGGACCTGAGCCTGCCACACGATATGGTCGATCAGTTGCAGCCACCCGGCAAGGTGCCCCTGCCCAAGCGTGAGCCACTGTTGCCGTCCATGTTTGGGGAAAAGCCGGGCCCGTTCCAGCTCAACGGCCGTCTGTTGAGCAACGAGATGCAGCTGCCCTTGCGCAATCAGGAGCGCAACGAAGTGGAAGGCGCGGCACTGGAATTCGAATTCAAGCAATAAGGCCATGCAATGCTGCTGTTCGTCGCTGACTGCCGGGTCACTCCACCCACTACGAAAAAAACCCCCGGACGGCGATTTCAAACGGCTGTTTTAGCCGTTACCCTGTGTCCTGTTACCAATCATTACCTGTCGTGAGGATCCTGTCGTCATGAAGTGCCGTGAAGGCTGTGGCGCCTGTTGCATCGCCCCTTCCATCAGTTCTCCCATCCCTGGCATGCCACAAGGCAAGCCGGCGGGAGAACGTTGCGTGCAGTTGTCGGCCGGTAATCTCTGCCTGATCTTCGGCCAGCCTGAACGCCCGGCGGTGTGTTCGGCGTTTGAGGCGGACCTTGAGGTCTGCGGCAATAGCAGCGAAGAAGCCATTCGATTGATTGGCTGGTGGGAGCAGGTCACGGCGGCGTAGTGGGACAACGATCGGAAACGACATGAACGAACTTGGACGATAAGGAAAACAATTATGGGTTCGCTGCATCGTATGGCTGTGTTGTGTGGATTGACCGTCCTGTTGGCAACAGCTACCGCCCAGGCAGAAGACTGGCAAGTCGCCAAGGAAAAGGAAGGTATCCAGGTGTCGCTGAGTGAGGTCGCTGGCTCGAAGTACAAGGCCTATCGCGGCGTGACCGTCATGAAAACCACCATGGCCAAACTGCGGGCCCTGCAGGAAGACGTTGCGGATGCGTGTGGATGGATCCATGAATGCAAGAGCCAGAAGTTGCTCAAGCACGAGGGCGACAAGAGCTGGACGTACACCCAATTCAATACGCCGTGGCCGGTCACGGCCCGCGACTCCGTGCTGGAAGTCACTACCGTTGAAGGAGCTGATGGCAGCCTCACTCGCAAACTCAAGGGCGTGCCTACCTATCTGCCGGAAGAGAAAGGCTTTGTGCGCGTGACGCAGGTCGAAGGCTTCTGGAAGTTCACCCCCAAGGCGGCGAACCAGATCGAAGTGACTTACCAAGTCCACACCGAGCCGGGGGGTGATGTACCGTCCTGGCTGGCTAACAAGTTCGTGGTGGACGCGCCGTTCAATACGCTGAAAGCGCTGAAAGAGCGCGCCGAAAAATAATCGGTAGGCCGCGATGAAGAAACCGCCCACGAGGCGGTTTTTTCATTGGTGCCGTCAGCGAACTCAGCGGAACGATTGTTTCGCCATCAATGTCGAGATAGACGTAAGCCCGGCCATGTATTGATCGAGGAGACACCGATGCAGAAGTGGGAAATCACTTTCGTTGATGATCACGGCGAAGCCGTCGCCGAGCAGTTCGATTACGACCAGGAGCCCACAATGGAACAGGCCGCCCAATTGATCCGCCAGAGACTGCTCCCCGTGCCCGCCAAGCTTGATCTCAACGACCTGGAAGGTCGCACGCAAGACCCTACGCTCAAAAGCCTCAAGACCCAAAACAGCATTGAAATCATCAGCATTAAACCGATTTCATGAAATTCATTGTTCGGTCCCGCTTGGCAGTGGCGATGACTTGAAGCTACTCTGCAACCGAGATCAGCGAAAGGATCGCCAAGGTCCGGTCTTGTCAGCTACATGCTTGTGTCCCGACGGCCAGTTGATGCCGTACTGCTTGTAACCAGCGGTTGCACGCACGGGAAGACGGAAAGTCTATCCATCGGTCTGAGGAGGACGTTTCATGAGCACAGCCTATCAAGAAGACATCAGCACCAGTGTGCTGCGCCGCATGAAAGAAGGCGGTTTCGATTTCTCCCAATTTCATCCCATCGAGTTCTATGCCATTTTCCCCGACGAGGAACGGGCACGCAGGGCGGCAGGCCAATTCAGGGGGGAATCGCTGAATGCGCAGATCAGCGCGCGGGACGATGGAGCCTGGTCGCTCGAACTGAGCCGGGTGATGTACGCCACTTATGATGACATCGGCGATTTCGAGTTGAACTTCGAGGCCGTGGTCGAGCCCTTGGGTGGCGTTATCGAAGGGTGGGGCGTCAAGCAGGAGATCCGTCGCCTGCAGGCCTGATTGTTTTATGCATCCAGCAACGGCTGACCTTTGTGTCGGCCGTTTTCATGTTGGGTGCTGATCGATTTTCTGCCGTCATCGCGAGCAAGCTTGCTCCCACAGTCGGTCTGCGATCCGCCACAACGCCCGGTGGTAACGGGCTTTGCGGCGAAGGAACGCGCCTACGGCTTCAACGGCTGCTTGCGTCCTGCCATGTGCTTCAAATACCCCACCAACAGGTCAAGCTCAGAATCCGGCAACACCGCTGCGGAGAATCCCGGCATTTTACCCTGTGGCCAGTGGCGCAGGCTTTGAGGGTCACGGATGTAACGTTTGAGGAAATCTTTCGAGAAGTATTCCGTAGGGTTGAAGGGAATGTTCAGGTCCGGTCCGAACTGCGCATCACCCGCGCCGTTGAGTCGATGGCAAGCCAAACAGTTTTTCTGAAACAACTCGAAGCCTTTGTTGACCGGATCGTTTTTGGCCAGGGTGGGCGAGGGCAGCAGGGCGGGGAAGCGATCGGCCACTGGCGACAGGCGCTTGATGCTTGCCAGCGCATAGGGCCATTGCTCGGGGCTGATATGGCCCGCTTGAGGATCGGTCCAGATCAGATAGAAAGGACCGGCGCTTTGCTTGCCTTCCCCCAACGCCGGCCAGGGTTTGGTCGGGTCCTCGATCGCCAGCCACGCGCGGGCGCCGTGTGCATTGAGTAATGGCGCTGCGGGCAGTTCAGCTGCGAAACCGTCCAGGGCTACGGCTTGCAGATGATCGTTCGGTTGCACCCCGGTCAATAGCGAGGTCAACGGCACGGCGCGATAGCTCATGGGTTTCTTGTAGGAAACGTCTTCGTTGATCTGAACTGTTTGAACGTCGGGATGCTTGAGTAGCTCTTCAGTCTGCCAGGTGCGGGTACCCGCGCCCAGCTCCAGCGTGAGCTGCGCCGCATACAGAGGGCCGCTGATCAGCAGTGCCCCGAGGACAATAAGTGCTTTCAAGTGAATCGCCGTCCATGTCGAGAGGGAGGCGCAAAGGTTGGCACAGCCACCGTTGCCGGAACAATCAACCCTCTCACATTTATTTAGCGAAACGACTGTAATAAAGCGGACATCGCGCGTCTGGGTCAGCCGATCACTTTAGTGATGTTCGGCAAGATCAACAGCAGCGTCGTGGCGAAGAGAATGAGTCCGGCTTGACGAACTTTCGTATGTTTGAACATGGCTGACCCGCCTTTTTGTTATTTCCTGAGGCCAGCCTGCATTACTCCGTGACGGCTGGCGGTGCACTTCCTGTCTGACAAGCGCCTCGGCAAAACCCGACGACTTACTTGTACAAGCTTTACATTAGGGGCCGCAGCCGGCTTGGCTTAGACCCAATTAGTATCAGTTTATGGGTCCAGGTTATCAAAACAGCATGAGGCCTATTGCCAGCTTCTTGCGGGCCCTTTTGCTAGACAGCTTGCTTACCTGAAACGGTTAATCCGATAGCTCGCTACCGTTCGTCTGAGCGTGCCTGTCAATGTCGTTGAGCACTGAGGTCATTGAATCCGCCGCCGCTGGGCTTAAGGTTAGAGGTGTTTGTAAAAGCCGATCGCGGTTTGAGGATGTCATGACCGAAGCTATGATTTTTGACGCAATACGCACGCCTCGCGGTAAGGGAAAAGCTGACGGCGCCCTGCACACCGTCAAGCCGGTGAACCTGGTCGGTGGCCTGTTGACGGCGTTGCGCCACCGCATGAGCCTGGACACCAGCCAGGTGGACGACATTGTGCTCGGCTGCGTGACGCCGATCGGCGATCAAGGTGCCGACATCGCGAAGACCGCCGCCTTGGTGGCTGACTGGGATGTCAGCGTGCCCGGCGTTCAGCTCAACCGCTTTTGCGCTTCGGGTTTGGAAGCGGTGAACCTGGCCGCGATGAAGGTTCGTTCCGGTTTCGAAGACCTGGTAGTGGCGGGGGGCGTCGAGTCCATGTCCCGTGTGCCTATGGGCAGCGATGGCGGCGCATGGGCGCTGGACCCGCAGTCCAATCTGCACGGCCATTTCGTTCCCCAGGGCATCGGCGCCGACCTGATTGCCACCCTCGAAGGTTTCAGTCGCGAGGACATCGATGCCTTTGCGTTGCAATCCCAGCAAAAAGCCGCGCGAGCACGGGAGAACGGTTCGTTCGATAAATCCCTGGTGGCAGTACGGGACCAGAATGGCATCGTGCTGCTCGACCATGACGAATTCATCCGCGCCGACTCGACGCTCGAAGGCCTGGGCAAACTACGGCCAAGCTTCGAAGCGATGGGCCAGATGGGCTTCGACGCCACGGCATTGCGCGTCTATAGCCATGTGGAGCGGATCAATCATGTGCACACGCCGGGCAATAGCTCGGGCATCGTCGATGGCGCCGCGCTGATGCTCATTGGCTCCCCGGCCAAAGGTCGCGAGCTGGGCTTGCAACCCCGGGCGCGGATTGTTGCCACTGCCGTCACCAGCAGCGAGCCGACCATCATGCTCACCGGTCCGGCCCCTGCCACCCGCAAGGTATTGGCCAAAGCTGGCCTGCGGGTCGAGGACATCGACCTGTTCGAAGTCAACGAAGCCTTTGCCTCGGTAGTGCTCAAGTTCATCAAGGACATGGCCATCGATCCCGCCAAGGTCAACGTCAACGGCGGCTCGATCGCCATGGGCCATCCGTTGGGCGCCACCGGTTGCGCAATCCTTGGCACGCTGCTCGATGAGTTGGAGGCGCGTCACCTGCGCTATGGCCTGGCGACACTGTGTGTCGGCGGCGGCATGGGCATCGCCACCCTTATCGAACGCCTCTGAGCCCCGATTTTGAAGGAACACTTTTCATGACCCATGCCATTCGTTTCGAAACCGGCCCGGACCGGATCGTCGTGCTGACCCTGGACATGCCGGGGCAGGCGGCCAACACCATGAACGCGATATACCGCGAGGCCATGGGCGCCTGCGTTGCTCGCCTGACCGCCGAAAAAGACTCGATCGCCGGCGTGATCATCACTTCGGCCAAAAAGACGTTTTTTGCAGGCGGCGACCTGAACGAGTTGGTCCAGGTCGACAAATCCCAGGCCCAGGCCTTTTACGAAACGGTGTCCGAGATCAAGGCGCAGCTGCGCGCATTGGAGACCCTCGGCAAACCGGTGGTCGCCGCTATCAACGGTGCGGCCCTGGGCGGCGGCTGGGAAATCTGCCTGGCCTGCCATCATCGGGTGGCGCTGGACCATCCCTCGGTGTTGATCGGCCTGCCGGAAGTCACCCTTGGCCTGTTGCCGGGCGGCGGCGGTGTGGTGCGGATGGTGCGCTTGCTGGGCTTGGAGAAGGCATTGCCGTATTTGCTCGAAGGCACCAGGGTTCGTCCGCAACAAGCGCTGCTGGCTGGTTTGATCGATGAGCTGGCGACGGATCGCGACGAGCTGCTGGACAAGGCCCGGGCCTGGATTCTCGCTAACCCGAGCGTGGCCCAGCCGTGGGACATGAAGGGCTATCGGATCCCTGGGGGCACGCCGTCCGCCCCGGCGGTCGCCCAGATGCTGGCGATCGCGCCTTCGATTCTGCGCAGCAAGACCCAGGGCTGTCTGCCCGCACCGGAAAAAATCCTCTGTGCGGCGGTGGAAGGTGCGCAGGTAGGCTTCGATGCGGCGCAGTTGATCGAAACCCGATACTTCACCGAGCTGACGACCGGCCAGGTGGCGAAAAACCTGATCGGTACGTTCTGGTTCCAACTCAACGAGATCAAGGCTGGAGGTTCTCGCCCGCAGGGTTTTGTGCCTTTTCTGACGAAAAAAGTCGCTGTGCTCGGCGCCGGGATGATGGGCGCGGGTATCGCCTATGTCAGTGCTGCGGCCGGCATCGACGTGGTACTCAAGGACATTGACCTGGACGCAGCGCAAAAGGGTAAGTGCCGCGCGGCGTTGCTGCTGGACAAGAAAGTCGTCCGTGACCAACTCACCGCGCAACAGCGCGACGCCATCCTGGCGAGGATCCAGCCGACCGACAGCGATGCGGACCTGGCCGGCTGCGACCTGGTCATCGAGGCCGTATTCGAAGACCGCGTCCTTAAAGCCAGCGTGACGGCCGCAGCCCAAGCAGTGGCCGGGCCGGACGCGGTGATTGCGTCCAATACTTCGACCTTGCCCATCACCGGCCTCGCGATGGCGGTGCCGGACGAGGGCAAATTCATCGGACTGCATTTCTTCAGTCCAGTGGAAAAAATGCCCTTGGTCGAGATCATCAAGGGTGCCCGCACCTCTGACGAAACGCTTGCCCGAGGCTTCGATTTCGTCCGGCAAATCGACAAGACGCCGATTGTCGTCAACGACAGTCGTGGGTTTTTCACTTCGCGGGTGTTCGGCACCTTTACCCACGAAGGCATCGCGATGCTCGGCGAAGGCGTGAGCGCGCCGATGATCGAAACCGAGGCACGCAAGGCCGGGATGCCAGTCGGGCCGCTGACTGTCTCCGACGAAGTTTCACTCAGCCTGATGAGGCATATCCGCACGCAGACTGCCAAAGACTTGCGAGCAGAGGGGAAAACTCCGATCGAGCACCCCGCATTCGCTGTGATCGATCTGCTGCTCGAAGAATACAAACGGCCAGGTAAAGCGGCCGGCGCCGGTTTTTATGAGTACCCAACTCAAGGGCAGAAATATCTCTGGCCGGGGCTCAAGGCGCGTTTCGAGAAACCCGCGGGGCAGATTCCAGCCCAGGATATCCGTGATCGCCTGCTGTTCATCCAGGCCCTGGAAACCGTTCGCTGCGTCGAGGAAGGCGTTGTCACCTCGACGGCGGACGCCAATATTGGCTCGGTCTTCGGCATCGGATTCGCGGTCTGGACGGGCGGGGCGTTGCAGTTTATCAACCAGTACGGTTTGCAGGCGTTTATCGCCCGCAGCCAGTACTTGGCCGAGCAATACGGCGAACGTTTTTCTCCCCCGGCACTGTTGCTGGAAAAGGCCGCCGCTCAAGCACTGTTCTGACTACGCGCGGGGGGCTTGCCTTGGGACGGTGTTTCAGGGCAGGCTCTGGGGTGTGCAATATTCCCATCATCGTGTCAGGTATTTTTTATGTCGCTACGCATCTGCATTCTGGAAACCGATATCCTGCGTCCAGAACTGGTCGACCAGTATCAGGGTTACGGGCAGATGTTCCAGCGCCTGTTTTCGCAGCAGCCCATTGCGGCCGAATTTGTCGTGTACAACGTGGTGGACGGGCAGTATCCAGGCGACGATGAACAATTCGACGCTTATCTGGTGACCGGCAGCAAGGCGGATTCCTTCGGGACCGATCCGTGGATACAGACGCTCAAGACTTATCTCCTGGACCGCTACCAGCGTGGCGACAAGCTGCTAGGCGTCTGCTTCGGCCATCAATTGCTGGCACTGCTGTTGGGCGGCAAGACCGAGCGCGCCAGCCAGGGTTGGGGGGTGGGCACCCATCGCTACAAACTCGCGGCCAAGGCCCCCTGGATGAGCCCGGTGATGGAGGAGCTGACTTTGTTGATCAGCCATCAGGATCAAGTCACCGAGCTCCCGGAAAATGCCACCGTCATCGCCTCGAGCGATTTCTGCCCGTACGCGGCTTATCACATCAATGATCAAGTCCTGTGCTTCCAGGGCCATCCGGAATTCATCCACGACTATTCCCGGGCCTTGTTGGAGATTCGCCAGCAACACCTCGGTGAGAAGATCTACAGCCAGGGCGTGGCGAGCCTGGAGCAGGAACATCACGGTACGACGGTAGCGGAGTGGATGATGCGTTTCGTCGCCCATAAACCCCAAGCCGATGCCGCCCAGGGCTGACTACTCGGGCATGCCACCGTTGATCAGCGGTTCACTGTTGATCAACGGTGTGAAGCTGCTCGCGAAGAAGGCTACGCAAATCCCGTCGTAAAATCCTACAACCACCCCGACCGCTTGAAACTTGCCCACAACGCGGTACATCCGACCCCGATGAACCCGAGCACCAGGAAATATCCATAGTGCCAGGTCAGCTCCGGCATGTTTTCGAAGTTCATCCCGTAGATGCCGGCCACCGCCGTCGGAAACGCCAGGATTGCCGCCCAGGCGGCGAACTTGCGTTGCACCACGCTCTGGCGCGAGGCTTCGAGCAGCACGCCGATTTCAATCGTCTGGCTGGCAATGTCCGCCAGGGTCGCCAAGTCTTCCATCTGCCGTGTGACGTGGATCTGCACGTCGCGGAAATAGGGGCTCATGTTCTTGTCGATGAAGGGGAAATCCAGGCGCTGCAGTTCTTCGCTGATTTCCACCATCGGCGCCGCATAGCGACGCAGGCGCAGCACGTCGCGGCGCAAACTGTGCAGGTTCTGGATGTCCCGCTCATTCAGGGCGCTGCATAGCACGTTGCGCTCCAGTTCATCGATCTCGGCATGAATGGCTTCGCCCACCGGCAGGTAATTTTCAATGACGAAATCGAGGATTGCATAAAGGACGAAATCCTCCCCGTGCTCCAGCAGGATAGGACGTGCCTCACAGCGTTGTCGGACATGGGCGTAGGAGGCCGAGTGACCGTTGCGGGCGGTAATGATGTAGCCCTTGCCGGCGAAGATATGGGTTTCGATGAACTGCAGCTTTCCATCCTTGCGCACCGGCGAATACGTGACGATGAACAGCGCATCGCCGAACGTTTCCAGCTTGGGCCGGCTGTGCTTCTCCATCGCGTCTTCAATCGCCAGCTCATGCAGGTTGAACTGGCGCTGCAGGTTGGTCAGTTCCTGGGTGCTGGGCTCTTCGAGGCCGATCCACACGAAGTGTCCGGGCTTCGCCGCCCAGGCGCTGCCTTCATCGAGGGTGATATTGGTGACTTTCTTACCGGCGCTGTAAACCGCAGCAGCAACAACTCTACCCATGATGTGGTTCGCTTCTTCTTGGAAATTGGCAGTGGGGGCAGCGTCCAGCTTAGCGCGCCACGCTGATTGAGAGTCAGCGAAATTCGTGAAGTTCGCGTAAAAGAAAACCCGCCGTAGGGGCGGGTTTCTTGTTCACATGGGCTGCAACTGCCGGTCCATCGTCTCGATGCACTCGCGCATCTGCTCACGACATTGAGCGATAAGGCGAGGCATGTCGTCCATGCTCAGGCCCGCCGTGGGAATTGCCGGCAGGGAGCGTATGAGAATGTCACCACTGCGCCAGCGATTGAGCTGCATATGTTTGATATAAGTGCTCACACAGACTGGGATGATCGGCACTCCGGCAGCAATCGCCATCTGGAACGCGCCTTTCTTGAACGGCAGCAATTCAGCGCCCAAGTTGCGTGTGCCTTCCGGAAACACCCAGATCGAGGTGTCTTCATGCTGGAGGGTGTGGGTGGTGGTCAGCATCGACTTGCGGGCCTTGATTGCATTGCCCCGATCAATCAACACGTTGCCCGCCAGCCAGAACAATTGACCGAACAGCGGTACCCATTTCAGGCTCTTCTTGCCGATGCACACGGTACGACGCGGTACCACATTGCCGAAGACAAACAGATCATAGTTGGATTGATGATTGGCGATGATCACGCTGCTCTGGGCTTTATTCGCCAGTGTGTCGACTTCGGCCTTGACCCGCAGGCGCAGGATCCACATCGCGGGTACCGCATACAGCCTGGCGCACAGACGGCTGTTGTCAGGGTTGAACGGGCGACACACACCCAGAATCACCCCCAACACACCCGCCAGGATAAAGTGCAGGCCCATCAAAGACATACGCAGTGCAAACAACATCAACAGGCCCCACAGGGACAAAAGGTGGCGCAGTGTACGGATGTGCACTGTTTTCAGCAATTGCCCCTATAGAGGTAGGAGATGGGCGATGTTTAAGCTGATGTTTCGAAATGGCGCGTAAGAAGCGGCTTAGAGCGGTCGCCGGGTTTTAAGCCGCACGTGTCGGAACCTCACTTCAGCCAGGGGTCAGCCCATGTATTCCTGGTCCAGCAATATCGCGGTGTCCAACGCATCCAGCAGCGACTTGCGAACCTTAAGCTTGGTGTTTTTGTGGGCGGTCATATTGATCTTTTTCAACTGACGCGCCGCTTCCAACGCCGTAGCTTGCAATTCGTCCGCCGACACCACCTTATCGAGGAAGCCCGCATCCACGGCGCTCTGGGGATTGAACATCTCACCATTGATGACCGAGCGGTGGAATGCCGACTTGCGCAACCGATCCCGGGCCAGCTCGATACCGGCATGGTGCATGGTCATGCCGATCTGCACCTCGTTCAGGCCGATCGTGAACGGCCCTTCGACACCAATGCGGTAATCCGCCGACAACAACAGGAACGCTCCCTTGGCGACCGCATGCCCCGGGCAAGCGACAATGACAGGGAAGGGGTGCGACAACAGGCGGCGAGCCAGGGTCGAACCGGACGCCACCAGGCTCACCGCTTCCTTGGGACCTGCGGTCATCACTTTCAAATCGTACCCGCCCGACAGAATCCCCGGCTGCCCGGTAATGATCACCACCGCGCGATCGGCCACTGCCTGGTCCAACGCAGCGTTGAACGCGGCAATCACATCAGGCGAAATGGCATTGACCTTTCCGTTGTTCAAGGTCAGGGTCGCGATACCGTCTTCGAGATGGTAGGCAATCAGGTCGCTCATGACGCTATTCCTTGTAAGAGAAGTCAGCAGACGTTACCCACCGTCGCAGGCCAGGTAAAGCGCCGTGACTGACTCACCGGTCAGCCCCGCCCCTTTCAAACGGCCTCGCCCGCCCGATGGGCCGCGCTTGCTTCTATAAGCGGGCCTGCGGACAAAGCCGAAGTTTGGCCGGTTTGCCATGCCCCGACCCGTTTGAAATGCTGGCCTGCCTTAAGCACATGAAAATTCTGAAAAAAACCTTTGCCATCGCCAAGGCTTTCGACTACATTAGCGCGCCTCGACAGACTGAACAGTTTGCCGAGACACGGTGAAGTGTCCGAGTGGCTTAAGGAGCACGCCTGGAAAGTGTGTATACAGGAAACTGTATCGAGAGTTCGAATCTCTCCTTCACCGCCACATTCTACAAACACAAACCCCTGATTTTCCTAGAGAAAGTCGGGGGTTTGTGGTTTTTGGCGTCTGGAAAAGGGCGATATGGGAACAATGTGGGAGCAGCCCACGCTTCTGTTCTGGCCGGCACTGCCTGATCTCGAACACTTTCCGAGGAAGGCTGTTTCAACGACCAATCAAAAACGACGACTCGGCCGCCAGGATGTCTACCGCCAACAGACTCAAAGGCCAGGACTTCCCATGACCCACCCCCGCATTGGCTTCGCCTGCCAATACCGGCACCCTGATCGCGGCCTCTCGGCGGCCGCGCTAAAGACAATCGAAGCCCCCTTCAATCCGCGCACCACAACGTTGCGCTGGATGGACAGCGTCTCCCCACAGGTCGCCCGCGACAAGCTGTTGGAAATCATCACGCACAATCTCGACGCGCAGTTACGCCTTATCGCCTACGTCGCCGAGCTTCCCCCGACCCTGCGCATGCTTCGGCTGAGTAGCGATCTATTGCCGTTCTACAGTCATCCGAAGGTGAGCGCGTTCTATCAGGACCCTGCCATCCAAGCCCAACTGGAAGAGCGCTTTGGCGCGATCGGGGACCTGGCGCGTTCAGCGGATATCCGCCTGTCCTTTCACCCTGGGCAATACTGCGTGCTCGGTTCGGATAAACCGCCGGTGGTGGAGAACAGCCTCGCCGAGTTCGAGTACCACGCCGACATGATCCGGATGATGGGCTTTGGTCGGCATTTCCAGGATTTCAAATGCAACGTGCACATTGCCGGGCGGCTGGGGGGCGAGGGGATACGTTCGGTCTGGCCACGGTTGTCGGAGGCGGCGCGCAATTGCATTACCTTCGAAAACGAGGAAAAGACCTACGGCCTGGATGATTGTCTGGAACTTGCCGACCTCGCACCCATCGTGCTGGATATTCATCACTGTTGGATCAACGAGAACGATTACATCGCGCCGGATTCCCCACGAGTCGATCGCGTCATCGAAAGTTGGCGCGGCGTGCGGCCCACCATGCATTACTCCCAACCCCCGGAGCGGCTTCAGGCGTTGGGTTTCGATGCCGACGATAAGCTTGAGATGGATGCCTTGTTGAGGGTCGTGTCCAAGCGTGACCTGTACGGCCACAGCGCGCAGATGTGGAATCGCTGGACGAACCAGTACGCCCTCAGGTTTCTGGACCGGTTCGACATTATGTTGGAGGCGAAGGACAAGAATCTGGCAGCGCAGGGTTTCTACGAGGACGTTGTACGGCGTTGATGGCGGTATCCACGTGATAGCTCAGCGCCAAACAGCATCAGGCAACCCCACTGCAGTATCGAGCAAAGACCTATACCCGTATGCCGTTAAGGTTCTATTGAAATTTAATGGCTGTGGGAGAACATCATGACCCGGTGGATGAGTTTGGCTTGGCAAGCCCAAGTGCTTGCACTTTCTTTTATATTCTCAGCGGGCAACGGCTGGGCTTCGGAAAATATTCAACGTACCAATACGGATCTGGTTCGCCAGGCTTTCGCGAATTGGCAGGAGGGCAACGGCACGGTCTTCGACCTGCTGGCGCCGGATGCCAAATGGACCGTGGCCGGGACAAGCCCGGTGTCAGGCGTCTACACCAGCAAGGCTGAGTTGGCCCAAGCCGTGCGCCCGATCACTGCTCGGCTGGCTACGCCGATTGTGCCAACGGTGCAAAGCATCATTGCCGAGAACGACGTCGTGGTTGTTCTTTGGAACGGCACAGCCACGGCACTTGATCACAAGCCCTATTACAACACTTACCTGTGGCACATGACGCTCAAGGATGGGCAAATCATCGAAGTGACCGCCTTTCTGGACACCTATATGCTCAACGATCTAATGCATCGAATTTCATACAAACCCTAGATGCTCGTCCGACCTCGCGCAGGGCAAGTTGTCGCAAGACCAGGATCAATCCATGCCGCTTAACTTCCACAAGATGCATGCCAACGGCGATGACTTCGTTATTGTCGATTCGCGAAACTCGGCCAATCCGGTGACAGGTGCGCTGGCCCAGCGAATGGGCGACCGCAACCGGGGTATTGGCTTCAACCAACTCGCGGTACTGCTCGATTGCGACGATGCTGCTGCGCGGGTGGTCTTCTGGAATGCGGATGGCTCGGCGCTGGATGTTTGTGGCAGCGCGACGCGGGGGGCGGCGGACCTGCTCATGCGCGAAGCGAATGTGAGTTCGCTGATGCTGCGGACCAACCGGGGTCTACTGACTTGCGAACGCACCCCAGCCGGTGATATTTCCGTTGACATGGGCGTACCGCTTTTTGGCTGGTCGGACATCCCGCTGGCGCAAGCAGCGGACACCGCTGACTTGCCACTGGCTGGCAGCCCGGCCGCTTGCAGCATGGGCAATCCCCACTGCACCTATTTTGTCGAAGACCTGGCCAGCGTTGATATCGCCACGGTGGGTCCCGCTATCGAAACCAATGCGTTATTTGCGCTCAAGACCAACGTTCATTTCGTCCAGATCATTGATCGAAGGCATATTCGTCTACGCATCTGGGAGCGTGGTGCCGGGATCGCGCTGGGGTCAGGTTCTTGCTCATGTGGTGCGGTCGTCAACGGCATCCGTCGCGGTTTGTTGGACAGCACCGTTGAGGTTGAATGTGATGGTGGAAGCGTGACGGTGCGATGGGATGGCGTGGGCGCGGTCTTTCTTATCGGACCGGTGGAGGCAAGTTTTTCGGGGGCAATGAGTCTGGGGTGAGCGGAGGGAAGAGCCGCTTGATAACCCGAATGACGGCGCAACCGTCTATCGCGTTTTACCGATGTGGGCAGACATGCTTTGAACTTGTCGCGTTTTCCTCCGACCGAAAACATCAGTAGGTGCGCATAACGAGAATGTTCATGGCTGGCGCACCGACCTGTTCAGGAGGTGTACCAAGATGAAAGCGTTACGCTGGCATGGAAAAAAAGATATCCGCTGTGATGATCATCTGCCCGACCCCACCATAGAAGACCCACGTGACGCCATTATCAAGGTCACCTCGTGCGCCATCTGCGGCTCGGACCTGCACTTGTACGATGGCTTCATGCCCGGCATGAAGCATGGCGACATCATGGGCCATGAGTTCATGGGTGAAGTAGTGGAAGTGGGTTCGGCCAACAAGAAACTGAAGATTGGCGATCGCGTGGTGGTGCCCTTTACGATTTGCTGTGGTGAATGCGATCAATGCCGTCGGGGTAACTTCTCGGTCTGCGAGCGCAGCAACCGCAACAAGGACCTGGCCGACAAGGCCTTCGGCCACACCACTGCGGGGCTGTTCGGTTATACCCACCTGACTGGCGGCTATCCTGGCGGCCAGGCCGAGTACGTGCGGGTGCCTTATGCGGACTTTACCCCTGTGGTGATTCCGGACGGCCTGACCGATGAGCAAGTGCTGTTTCTAGGGGATATATTCCCCACCGGTTGGCAGGCGGCCGTGCAATGCGATATCCAGCCCACCGACACCGTGGCCATCTGGGGCGCCGGTCCGGTAGGACAGTTCACGGTGCGCAGCGCGGTGATCCTGGGAGCCAGGCAGGTGGTGTGCATCGACAACGTGCCCGAGCGCCTGGCCATGGCCAAGGCCGGGGGCGCCATCACCATCAACTTCGATGACGAAAGTGTGCTGGACCGCTTGGCCGAGCTGACGGGCGGCAAGGGCCCAGAGAAATGCATCGACGCGGTAGGCATGGAATCCCACGCGACCCGTTCGTTCGATTCCATCTACGATCGGGTCAAGCAAGCGGTGATGCTGGAGTCAGACCGCCCCCACGTGCTGCGGGAGATGATGTATGTGTGCCGCCCCGCCGGCACGTTGTCCATCCCTGGTGTGTATGGCGGCTTGATCGACAAGATCCCGTTCGGCGCGGCCATGAACAAGGGCCTGACTTTCAAGATGGGGCAGACCCACGTGAACCGCTGGACCGACGACCTGCTCCGGCGCATCCAGGAGGGGCAGATCGATCCAAGCTTCGTCATCACTCATACCGTGAGCCTTCAAGATGGCCCGCAAATGTACAACACTTTCCGGGACAAAAAAGACGGCTGTGTGAAGGTGGTGCTCAAGCCTTGAGCCGACGATGCACCCGTGGCGAGGGAGCTCGCTCCCGCTTGAGTGCGAAGCGCTCACAAAAAAGGGGCCGCTGCTCCCGAGGCGTCGGAGCGGCCCAGAGGGAGCAAGCTCCCTCGCCACGGGGGAGCAGGTGAAAGCCCCCATCAGAACCCGCTTTCCCTGATCAGAATCGACAACGCATCGGTGAACAGCTCTGCAACCGGGCTGATGCGGGCCCCCTCGATGGACACGTTGCCCAGGCGCATCATCATCTGGGCGGGAGGGGCGTCCAAACGTATTCTCACCCGGTAAAGGGCATCACGGATCTGCAGGTTCCGGTCCTGTTTTGCGGAGACGGCGATGGGGCCGCCGTAGGTCGTGCTCAGCATCAGGTGCGGGACGTTCTGGGTGCGTGAATCGTCAATGCCGATCACTTCTCCCTCAAGCGTCGTGCCGCTGCCTCCCTGTGCATAAAAGCGCGCGCGAGCGCCAACGGCCACGCGCGAGAGGTCTTGCTGGCGAACGAATGCTTCCACCGTCCAGCTATCGGGGCTGACCAAGACGCCCAGCGGCTGATTGGGCTTGACCCAGACGCCGGGCTGCACGGCGGGGTCGATGTCGATGAGCACTCCGGCCATTGGTGCGCGCAATGTCAGGCGTTGCAACTCGGCCGCCTGGGCGGCGGACTCGGCTTGCTGACGGTTGAGCTGGCTGGCAATCGAGGCATATTTTTCGGCCCCATCGGCAGTTCCGGGGAGTCCGGCGAGTTGCGCGCGCAACGCGAGGGTCGCTTTGTGAGACCGTTCGGCCTTGTCGCGTATGACCGGGGAATCCAGAACGACCAAGGTTGAACCGGCTTCGATCGGTTGCCCGGCGAGAGGCATCTCCACCAGCCGGGACGGCAAGGGACTATAGAGCGTGTATTGAACCTCTGCATGCAGCCAGGCGGGCGCCTGCACCTGGGTGCTCCACGGCAAGGCGGCCAATAGCATCAGCGCGCCTGGCCCGAGCAAAAGCAGGCGACCTCGCCGCGTGGGGATCTCCTTGCGACGACCCCACCAGACCTTGAGTTCACGCTGGATAGGCATGACGACGAACCATGCAATTTCGACTAGGAACAACAAGATACCCAGCGCCTTGAAAAACAGGTAATACACGGCGACGGCGATGCCGAGAAACACTACCAGGCGATAGATACGGGTGACGATGGCAAAGGCAATGAGAAAACCACGCAGGCGCGGCGCTACGACTTCCGGATCGGGTTCGTCCCAGGACAACAGGCGACGGCGCATCCAGGCTTGCGCCAAGGCACCCGAGCGCTCGTGGAGGTTGGGCAGGTCGAGCCAGTCCGACAGCAAAAAATACCCATCAAAGCGCATGAAGGGGCTGGCGTTGAGGGCCAATGAAATCATCCAACTGGTGGTCGCCAGGAAGAACAGCCCGCTCTTGAGCATTGGGTTTTCGCACAAGGCCCAACCTAGCGTCGAAACTCCGGCTACCAGCAGCTCCACGAGAATGCCGGCACCGGCGATGTGAAAGCGTTGACGGCGGTCGGCGAGCTTCCAGGATTCGCTGGTATCGGTGTAGAGCACCGGCCATAGCACCAGGAACGCCACGCCCATGTGCGCGACGCGCACGCCGTAGCGCGTAGCCGTATAGGCATGGCCGAGCTCGTGAAGGCACTTGGTAATCGCCAGGGCTACCAGATAACCGACCAGGCCTTGCGGTGACAGGCTTTGCTGGAAGCTGGCAACGAACACATCCCATTGCTGTTCGACGAAGAACAGGCCCAGCACGATGGCGAGGGCGATGCACACCAGAAAGGTCCGGCTGAACAGTGGCGCGACCCAGGGCAGGGTTTTTTCTAGCAGGCGCTGCGGACGCCAGAGCGGCACGCGCATGAACAGGTAATTGTGAAGCAACCATTGCCAACCGGTGTGCTTGCCTTGCCGGGCCATCTCTTCCAGGCGTCGGGTACCGGTGACGTCGCTGACATGCAATAACTGATGGCGGCTCAGAAACGCCAACAAGGCCGCCAGTTCCGCTCGGCTGACGTTCAGGGGCGTTTCGGCCGCGAGCGCCTCGAGCAAGCGGGTCGGGCTACCCAGGGACCAGCGTGACAGGATCTCGAACTCCAGCCAGCCGATGTTGAAGAACCGGTTACCGACCGGGTCCTGGATCATCCAGGCTGGCGAGCCATCACGTTGCGTGGCCGCGGGAATCAAGCGCAAGTCTTCGCGCACCGCGGGCAGGTGTTCGGGAAGATGTACGTCTGGGTCTTGCAATGTCGATCCGGCCGATGAGCCCGACAGCAGAGTCGCCAGGTCCAGTTCGCTCACAGCCCGCTCCATTCACGCAGGGCGGCCAACGGACGGCGCATGACGTAATAGATCAGCGGTACCGATTCGCCATACAGCTTGGCGGTGCCCTTGAGGCCGATCCGCGCCAACTGGCTGGCATCACCCTGGAACTGCCCCCGAATGCGATACGAGGGAATGTTGTCTGGCGAAAGCGTGGCCTGGTAGCTGGTCTGGATCAGGCTGGCGGTCAAGGGCGATAGCGGCGCAACGTGCAGGAACAGACGAATTTCAGAACCGGTATCGAGGTTGATGGCATTGGCCACCGGGAGCCAGACCAGCACCCCCGCATCTTGCGGGTCGGCCAGCTGGATGATGCGCTCGCCAGTGACCACCGGCTTGCCGATCCAATCATTGGTGTCGCCAAATATCGCGATGCCGTCGCGTGGCGCTCGGACCACATTGCGCTCAAGCATTTCGTCGAGCCAAGCGACCTCGGCCTGTTTCTCCTGCACTTGCCCATTGAGCGCGGCCAGCTCGCCCTTGCTCTGTGCGCTTTCGAAGGCTTTTTGCGCGGCGAGCAGCGCTTCGGACCGGGCGACTTCCAGCGCTTGCCGGGCAACGGCGCGGCGATTGCGCAGGGTCGTGTCGTCGAGGCTGAACAGCGGTTGATCCTTTTGCACCATCTGGTTGGGCTGCACCAGGAACTCGTGCACCACGCCATCCTGTGGGGAGGCGATGGCGATCGCGTTATGGGCTTCGATCTCGGCCGGCGCCAGGGCGCTCAGCCGGACCGGCACCAGGCAAGCCAGGGCCATGGCCGTCCCCAATGCGAGTAAACGCCATGGGCGCTGTCGCCAGACTTGCCAGCGAGCACCGAGCGTGGGGCGTTTGTTGGTCAGCGCCGCGAGGCAGTACGCATAGGTCTGCCCCAGTCTGGCGAGCAGGGCCTGGGTTTGTTCGTCCGGCGCGGTATCGCAAGCAAGCAGCAACATGCCACGACGTGAATGATCGCGCGGCGGTAGCGGTACGCACAGCAGATGCATCGGCATCCATTCGGCCCAGCCCTGCGCGAAGCTTTCGGGAAGGTCCCGGGCTCGCAACAGATGCAAGACGGCGGCTGGTGTCGATTCGGCCGATGCCGTGGGCTGCGTCCACAGATGCTGGGCCAGACTTTTGAGCCAGACGGTAAACGGTGTCTCTTCAGGCAGCACCGCCAGACTGGAAACGTTGCTCAACGAGGGCTTGCCCAGCACATCGCTGACGAATACATAGCCTTGGCGATAACGCAAAAGCTGCCACGTTTCGTTGACCATCACAAAACCCAGCTCGGCAATACTGCGCGCCTCTTGAGCGCGCTGCTCAAGGTGCAACAGCACCGCGACCGGGTTGGGCGCTGTATTGGCTTGGGCGTTCATTGCGGTGCTTCGAACAGCGCAGTGCCACTCATTCCCGCCAGCAGATCGACGGGCCGGCCTTCGATCACCCCTTCGAGCTCGATGGTCTGGCTGACGGCGTCGACCTGGCCGTTGATGGCGTTGACTTTGGCGGGATAACGTTTGCCTGTCTCACCCAAATCAACCTGGAAGGGCAGGTTGGGCTTGAGCCAGACCAACCATTTGGAAGGTACATTCACACGTACCTTCAATGGCCCCTTGCTGATGATGTCGAGCAGCGGCTGGCCCAGGTTGACGCCCTGATACGCCTTGACCTGCACCTTGACCACGCGCCCATCGAACGGTGCCAGGACGTTGCATTGTTGTTGCTGGGCCCGGTACTGGGCCACCTGGGCAGCGGCTTTTTCCGCTGCGCTGGCGGCCAGCGAAACTTCCACCTCGCCGGCGGACTGCAACCCTTGCAAACGCAACTTGGCGTCATGGGTTTCACGGGCGGAGCTCAGGTCGGCCTGGGCCATCTTCAGGCGAGCGACCTGTTCGTCACAGTCGAAACTGACGAGCACGTCGCCCTTGCTGAACGTCGATCCCAGCGACGCGTTGACCGCGCGTACCCGCCCCACCAGCTGGCTCGCCAGGGTGGTTTCCTGGTCGGCCACCAGCAAGACCCGCACGCCGGCATCGGTTTCGCTTTGTGCCCATGCCGGTTGCGCTGCCACGACCAGGCCGAGCAACGAACTGCCGATCACAGAAAGAGGAACACAACGAGATCGGATCTTCATTTCGAGGCCACCTGTGTTGGGCCCGATTTCAACCACGCCCGCAGGTTCGGCACTTCCGCCACCGTGGCGGCTTCGCAGAATGCGTTCAAGGAATCTCTGTCCGGCTGGGCGCGCAACGTGCTCTGGTAGTGACTGGTGCCTGCCACGCTTCCGTCGGCACGGCGCAGGCTGACGCTCCATTCACCGCGACGGATACCGTCCTGAACGTTGGCGATATGCAGTTGCATGATCAGCGTAGGCCCGGGCTGGTTGTTTTCGGCAAGCACGAACTGGTTGCGTTTCAATGCTTGGCGAGCCACTTCGAGCATGTCATTGGCTGCCCGAGCATCGCCTGAGTATTCCAGGCGTACCGCCAGCGGTTGCTGCGAAGGCAACTCTCCGATCGCCGTCGTGAACGCCTGGCGTTCTGAACGGCTCAGGCTTTCCTGGAGTTGTTGCGAGAGTTGCTGCAAGTCGCTGGCGTCGCGCACGTCTTCGGGCAACACGTCCAGGCCCAGGGAGTTGTAGATGCGCCCGAAGGCCGTCTGCGCCGTGGCGTAGGCCGAGTATCGCTGGAACTGGGCAAGCAGGGCGCGGGTTTCGGTGCGGATGACTTCAAGCTCGGAATCGGTGCGGGAAGTTACCGACGCCCGGGCGAACTTGGCCATGCGTTGGTCGACCTGGCTCGACTGGTCGGCCAGGTCGTAATCGACCAAGGCGAGCTTGTAGCGCTCCACCGAGATGCGCACCTGCGTCAGCACGGCCATCGACAGCGCGAGGCGACGCGCGTTGTCGGTTTTTTCCTGGGAGGCACTGGCTTTTTGCGTGGCCGGGATGGCCGCCAGCTTGAACAGATTGGCGCTGACCTGCACGCCGCTGTCGACCCAGTTGTTGTTATAGAGATATTTGTTGGAGTCGTACTGATCGTTGATGTTGATGCCAAGGCTGGGCAGCAGTGCCAGCAATTGGCGTCGCGCTTCGTCCGCCGAAATGCGCTTGCGATAGTCTTCCTCACGCAGCTCAGGACGCGCCTGTAAGGCGATTTCCTCAAGTTTGGCCATGTCGACCGGGACGCCAGGCAGCGAGGGCTCGCTTTCCTCAGCCAGCGTGAATTGGGTGCCCGGTGGAATGCTCATCAGCGCGGCCAATTCGCGTTTGGCGAATTCCAGATCCTGGCGGCGAGCGTTGAGCAAAGTGGTCGCGTCCAGCAGGGCGCTTTGGTAAGCCAACGCCTGTGCCGGCGGTAGCAGACCCTGTACCTCGGCCTCCCGTGATTTGCCCAGCGCCAGGCGTACACGGTTCAGCAGCTCGTCGGCCTGGCTTTCAAGACGCTGGGCGCCCAGGGCGCGCCAGTAGGAGGTGCGCAAGTCCTGCAGAACCGTTTGCATCACGCGTCGGCGTCGCTCCTCGGCGATCAGGTATTGGTCGGCACTCTGCTTGGCGCGATAGTAGCTGACGCCAAAGTCCAGCAGGTTCCAGGAAAACTCAGCGTTGGCCAGTGTCCGGTTACGCTCGACGGAGGAGGAGGGGATCAACGAAACCGTGTTGGTTTCAATGCCGACGCTCGTACCACCCGACTCGTTGTTGCGCGACGTGTAGCCAGCCGAGACCAGCATCTTGGGAAGCATGTCGTAACGTGAAACGTCATGCAGGCCCGCCGCCAGAGCCGATTCCATCAACTTCAGGCGATAGTCGAGGTTGTATTTGAGCGAGCGTGCCAGCGCGTCGGCGAAGGTCAATGGCCCCTTGATCGGTTCCTGGTCGGCGTAAAGCTGGAGCTGGTCACCGGCCACTCGTTGGTGAATTTCATCTTGTTGCAACGGTTTCGGCGCAACGGAGCAGCCTGCCAGGCCGATAACCATGGCCGCGACCCAGCCTGCGCCCAGTACTGAACGATTTTTTTCCATCAAAGACATGTGATTACCGTTTTTATAAGGAAAGTAGAGGACGTTGGGTCAACCTTTGCGCTGGGGCGCCGGTAGCCGTTCGACTTGAGTGGACGAATGAGGCTGGCGCTGTTTGGCGGCCTGGCTGATTTGGTCACTGAAGGAAACGGCCGCCTTGGGCTGATCAGACGGCGGGCTGGGCTTGACTTCTCTTGCTGAAGGCTCTTCAGCCACAGGCTGCAAGGCATCGAAATCGCCGAACAAGCTATGGCCACCGGTGAAATACAGGCTGTCCTTGAATTTGAGCGAACCTTCCTGGTAATCGACGGTTTTTTGCGAATCCTGTACCGCCAGCGTGACGTGCAGATTAGGAACGAAACCGAGGCCAATCCCGATCGACTCCGAACGTATTTCGCCGCTGTAGGCTTGGGCATAGCCGGAGCGCAGCGGGTCGAGTCGTTCATCGGCCTGGATTTGCGAATCCATCACCGGAAGCGTGACGAACAGGCCCGGCACCATGTCGCGCCGCACGCTCAACGAATCAAGCTGCCAATCCGGGTATTCATGACGCAGAACGTCGCCGGTGGGCGCGTTCCGATCCGTCGAGACATCGGACGTGGGCGGCAGCGGCAATGTCGAGGAGTCCATGCGCAGCCTCAATTGCGCCGTTGCGAAGCCGCCATGGTCGTCGGTGATCCGGTAATCGATGGTCGGCACCGCGCCGAGATAATTGGCGTTCGGTGTAAATACGAAGCGGCCATCGAGGTCGAGCGTAATCGTGCCGACGCCTGGGATTGCCACGCTGTCGCCGGCCGCGAAGGTGCCGGTCACGCCATCCACGGTGAAGTCGACCACATGAATCGCATCGTTCTCGGGGTCGCTGTCGTTGCCGAGCACGCTGCCCCTGATCGGGTCTCCTTGGGGCGCGCTATGAACGCCGTCGTTGACGGCCACGGGCGGCTCATTGATATGGATGCGCACTTGGGCGGTGTCGCTGCCACCCACGCCATCGCTGATCACGTAGGTGATCGTGACATCGCCCGTGACGCCCGGTGCCGGGGTGAAATCCAGGGTTCCGTCTGGGTTGATCGTAACGCTGCCGTCAGCGCTCTGGGCGTGGGTGACGGTGAGCGGATGGCCGCTCGGATCGGTGTCGTTGGCCAACACCTGTATGGATTGGATGGGCGTGTCGCGGTCTGTGAGCAACACCCCGTCATCGTTGGCGACAGGCGTGGAATTGACCCGGATGGTCAGGTCGGCATTGTCGGTACCGCCCGCGCCGTCGGTGATGCTGTAGGTCACCACCGGCACATCGCCGTGGAAGGTCGCAACCGGCATGAAGAGGTAACTGCCGTCGGCGTTGAGCGTCAGGGTGCCGACACCGGTAATGGTTGCGGTATCGCCAGGATTGAAAGTGCCCGCAACCCCCGCGACGGTAAACCCGGCGACGCTCAGCGGATGACCTTCCGGATCACTGTCGTTGGGCAGGACGTTGCCGCTGGCCGGCGTGCCCTGCTGGACGGTTTGCAGCCCATCGTCTACCGCCACTGGCGGCGCGTTGACCCGAATCGTCAGGTCGGCGCTGTCGGTACCGCCCACGCCGTCGGTGATGCTGTAGGTCACCACCGGTACATCGCCGTGGTAGGTGGGGATCGGCGTGAAGAGGTAGCTGCCGTCGGCGTTGAGCGTCAGGGTGCCGACACCGGCAATGGTTGCGGTATCGCCAGGATTGAAAGTGCCGACTACCCCCGCCACGGTGAACCCGCCGACACTCAGGGGGTTGCCGTCCGGGTCGCTGTCATTGGGCAGGACATTGCCGCTGGCCGGATCGCCTTGCTGGACGGTTTGCAGACCATCGTCCACCGCAACCGGTGGCGCGTTGACCCGGATGGTGAGGTCGGCGGTGTCGGCGCCGCCCGTGCCATCGGTGATGCTGTAGGTCACCACCGGCACATCGCCGTGGAAGGATGGCGCTGGTGTAAACAAGTAGCTGCCGTTGCCATTGAGGGTCAGGGTGCCGACGCCGGCAATGGTGGCGGTATCGCCAGGATTGAACGTGCCGACGACCCCCGCGACGGTGAACCCGGTGACACTCAAAGGGTTGCCGTCCGGGTCGCTGTCATTGGGCAGGACATTGCCGCTGGCCGGATCGCCTTGCTGGACGGTTTGCAGGCCATCGTCCACGGCCACCGGCGCTGTGTTGAGGTGGATGGTGATGGTTTGCGTCGCGATTTTCCGCCCTTCGGCGCCTTGGTCCTGGCCGCTGCCGGCAGTGCCGCTGTCGGTGGTGTTCGGGTTCTGGTCGTTGAGCACGAAGTCGACGGCTACGTCGGCGCTGGCCGATGTCGAGGCGTTGGTGTTGCTGTAGGTGACGGCGCCCATCACTTTGCCGACCACTGAACTGTCGGCATCGGCGTTGAAGGTGACTTGCAGCGTGCCCGAGGCATTGCTGATGCTGCCCACGACCACCCCGTCGACGAGCAGGTCGCTGCCGTTGACCTGAACACCGACCGCATCGTCCCCCGCATCGCTGTCGAAAAGGCCAAAGACATCATCGGCATTACCGCCGCCCTGACGGTTGATAGTCAGCGTCGCGCCCTGCCATTTTCCAGCACTCACATCCAGCTCAAGATCGCTGACGGCCACATTGCCATCGCCATCCAAGCGAACGGGGTTGCCGCCCTTGGTCACGGTTTGCGAGCTGTCGAGGCCCGAGGCCAAAGGCGCATCGTTGACCGGCAGCACGGTTACATTGATCGTGCGGGTGGTGATCAGCGCGGCGGTGGTGCCGTCGGCGTAGTCGAAATCGCCCGGGTTCTGGTTGGCATCGTCGGTGTCGCCGGTCAACGCTCCAGGACGCTGCCCGGTGCTGCCGCCATCGTTGACGGAAACCGTCACCGTGAAGTTGCCCGTGTAGTCGCTGCCTGCCGGCGCGCCCGTGGCCGTCGGGTAAGTAATCGTCAGGGCCTGAAGGCGAGCGTTGACTTCGGCTTGGGTGGCCCCGCTGATCGTCACCGTATCGCTGCCCACACCGCTGACCGAACCACCACTGCCGCCCACGCCGGAAATCACCCCCTGGCTGACGTGTACGGTGGCCAAGAACGTATTGGCACCGTTGGCGTCCGGGTCACTGATGGTGAACCCACCCACGCTGCCGGTCAGGTTGAGGGTCGCCGAGCCTTCCCTGACGGTGACGTCGCTGGCGGTAACCTGGGTCGGGTCGTTGAGGCTGGAAACAAACAGCGTCCGCGTGTTGCTGCCCATATTGAGCGTGAGCGAGCCAGGCAACGCCGCGTAGGGATCGATAACGGTGGCGGGGACCACGGCGGTCGAAGCACCGGACGGATTCAAGCCGCCGTTGGCCAGACCACTGGCATCCAGCACGCCGGTGGCAACGTCGCGAATGCGGTCGTCGGCAATCACCTGCACCCTGTAGCTGGTGTCGGTGTTGGCAAGGGTACCGCTGAGGGTAACCTGCAAACCCGCGAGGTAAGCATTGACGTTGGCCAGGCTGCCGCGGATGACCAGTGCACTGTCGGTGCCGGAATGGGTGTCATCGATTTCGAAGCTGGTGTGATCTTCCGTGGGCGAGCTGGTGGAGCCGAGAATGATGTCGGTGTAGCTCGCTTGGCTCAGCGGCACGCCATTGGCATCGGTCAGGCGCACGGTCACCTGAGTGAAGTCCTGTTCCGGCGAAGCGCTCTCGCCTGGCGGTGCGCTGATGCCCCCACCGTCGTTGTAGTCCCGATCGAAGACCGAAAAACCCGGCACGGCCACTGCCGCGCCGCTCTGGCCTACCGCCAGGCTACCGCTGCCTGCCGTTACGGTAGGGGCGTCGTTGGTCGCTTGCAGGGTAATGGCCAGTTCGCTGGCCTGGGCAGGCGACGCAACGCTGCCACTGCCGACGTCACCACCGATGGCGGCGGAGCCTTCGTTCAATTGCACGCTGAGCGTAACGTCGCCAGCAGCGGCACCGTTGTAGTCGTGGTTGGCGTTGGCTGCGCTGGTGTAGGTCAAGCCAGTGCCGACGGCGTTGAGCAGCGACTGGATATCATCCGCCCGCCCGATCAGGGTTACGCTGTTGCTGTTGTCGCCACTGATGCTCACCGTCCGTCCTGACGGCAGGGTAATGGTGGTCTGCGTGCCCGCGCCGCCAATCCCCAGCACGCCTTGACCCGATGGGACACTGACCGTCACGGAGACCGGAACGTCGAGGGCCGTGGACTCGGTATCGACCACCGAGATGCCGGTGACGGCGGTCGAGCGATCTTCGTTGATCAGTTGGGACGCCGGGATGCCCACGCTGGGCAGGCTGTTGATTGTCGACACGCGGACCAACACGCTGGCCTGTGCCAGGTTGAGGTCGGTGCCGGTGACGCTGTCGGTGTATCCATCGAATTCAACGGCGGAGATCGGCTGCCCGTTGCCGCCGGGGGTGGCCGCCTGGTTTTCGCTGCCGCCATTGGCTCCCGTCGTCAGGTTGCCGCCGGCGTCACGCAGCCGGTCATCGACCACGACCTGGATGCGGTATTGATGGTCCTCGTTGCTGGGGTCGTTGACGCTGGCGGTCAGGGTGGCCAGCGCCGCGTTGACTTCGGCCCGGGTGCCGCGAAGGACCAGGTAATCGCCATTGCCGTCTTTATCGGCGTCTCGGGTAGCGCCGCCGCCCAGGCCGACGGAGAGGTTGACGCCCGCATACTCGCCCGCCGTGAAAGCGGTGCCGTCGGTCTGGGTCAGCCGCACGATGACTTGCACCGAATCCTGCGTGCCGACGCCGCTCAAGTCATCGAGATCGCCCACCGTGAAGCCGCCCACCGGATTGTTGCCAGCGACGGTGCTGTCGATATTGACCGGGTTGTTGGGGGCAGACACCGTTGGCTTGTCGTTGGTCGGCAGAATTTCGATGTTGTAGGTCGATGCCGTGGCGGTGACGCCCTGGGCGAATGAGCCACTGTCGTTGGCGCTGAAATCACCGTCACTGACGATGTAGGAAAATGAGTCGTTGCTGGTTTCACTGCCGTCATGTTGATAAGTGACGCGATTGGCGTCCAGGTCGGCTTGGGTGAAGACCGAGCCGAGCCCGAGGACGCCGCCGTTGAGCATCAACCTGCCATGCTCCGGAATAGCGGTGAGCCGGTATTGGCGCTGTAGGCTGGAGTTATCGTCATCGCCGTACACAAGGTGCGCGCCGGCCACCGAACCATTTATCGTGCCGGATCCATCGGGATTGGCATAACCCGATGCACCGCCGATCACTGCCGATTCCCCTTCGTGGATGGCGCCCGCTTCACCGGCGACCAGTTGGGATTTGGAATTGAACGCGGGCGCATCGTTGACCGGTGATATGGTGATCGGCACCACCAAAGCCGAGCCGGTGCTGGATTGGTTGGTACCCGCTCCGACGGCCACGCCCTGGTCGTCAACGGGCACCACGGAAAAACTGTCAGTAAAGTTTTCGCTGCCGTCATGGACGTACTTCAGGTCGCCCGCGGCCAATTGTGCCGAGGTCACGGTCTGATTCAACGTCACGGTCACGCCGCCAAGCGTCAGGTGGCCGAATTGTGGCAGCGCACTGATCTGCAGGATGACGTCGTTGCTCGTGGCGTATTGGGTGCCGCCGCTGGCATCGGCTTGTCTGTCGGTATCGGCGACCACGATGTTGCCGTTGGTAATGGTGACGGTGCCGCCTTCGGCCGTGAATACCCGATCGTCATTGGTGGCGGTCGGTGTGTCGTTTTTCGGCACGATACTGAGGCTGAAATTTTCGGTCGCGGTGGTCAGCGTCCCGTCGGATACCGAGAATTGGAAGCTGTCGACAAAGTGTTCATCGCCGCTGTGCTGGAACGTCACGCGTCCGGCGTCCACGTCGGCCTGGGTGAAGGTGCCGAACGCACCGATGGCGACACCGTTGAGCAGCAATGTGCCGCTGCCCGGCGTGACCAGCACCCGGTAGGTCAAGCCGTCGGCGGGGGTGAAGTCATCGGTGGCGTTGAGGTCGGCGGTCGTCAGCGTGTAGCTGGCGGCTTCGTCGATCGTCGCGGTTTTGTCGCCGCCGCTGACGGGCGCCTGGTTAGGCGCGGGGTCGGCCGGCAGTGCCCCCGGCAACGTCGATGGCTCGGCCGGCACGTGGACGTTGAACGTCTTGACCGTCAACGCGCTGTTGGCCGCGTCGGTGTCGTAGATACCGCCATCGCGCGCGCTTGGATACAGGCGTACGCCGCCGTCCTTGACGGTAAAACTCATGCTGTCGGTTCGCGCCGTGCCGGTATAGGCCCGAACGTGATAGACCACGTTGCCTGCGTTGATGTCGGCCTGGGTAAAGCTCGATCCCACCACCAGCAACCCACCGTTGAGCGTGAAATAACCGACGTTTCTGTCGGGCACGGCGGTGAGCGTATACCTGAGGCTGGAATCGAAGGAGTCGTTGTCGGTGACCTGCAGCATGGCGTTGGTGACGACGCGAATCGTTTCCCCAGGATTCAGGTTCTGGTCGATGCTGTGATCCAGGACCGGATCGTCGTTGTTGGGCAGGATGGTGAGATCGACGGTCAACGTCGACGTCTTGGGCACACCGGTGCCGCCGCCGTCATCGGTGACATTGAGCAAGAAGCTATCGGTGGCGCCGGCCCCGCTGGCTTCGCTGCCGTCGTGGCTGTAGGTGAGCTTGGAGAGGTCCAGGATGACGAAGCTGCTGTCGGTGATCACCACGCCGTCATAGCGCAACGTACCGTGGGTCGGCAGGGAATTGAGCGTATAGGTGAAGTCGACACCCGGGGATTGATCGGGATCGCCGATCTGGATCGTGCCACGGGGCGTGCCGATCGGGCTGACCAGGTTGCCGTTGTCGGTCAGGTTGACGCTTTGCTCGCCCTCGATGATCGTGATGGTGCCGCTCGATGTCGGCGCCTGGTTCACCGGATTGACGTGAACCTGCACGTTGTGGTCGTGAACGACGCCGCCGGCCCCGTCATCGATGGTAATGGTGAAACTGTCGGTGAGGCCCGCGGGATTGATGACCTGGTCGCCATTGTGGCGATAGCTGAGGTTGGCGATCTGGTCGATGGAAAAACTTGACCCTACCCCTAGCTCCTTACCGTTGAGCAACAAGGTGCCATTGCTCGCCAGGGAGGTGAGCTTGATGATGACCTGTTGCTGCACGTTATCGACATCGGTCATGCCCAGGTTGCTTTGGGTGAAGCCCTTGCCGTCGGGGGAGCTGGTGGCCGGCGAGAAATTCGCCGTCCCGCCTTCGTCCACCTGCAACGCCGGGCCACTGCCGGAAATCGTCGGTGCGTCATTGACCGGGGTCAGGTTGATGTCGATGGTTTTGCTGGTGGTATTGCTGCCGTCGTCGCTGGTCAACGTAAACGAGGCAGCACCATTGAAGTTGCTGTCGCCCCGGAACGACATGCCGTTCAAGGCGGCGTTGATGTCTGCCAGCGAGCCGCTGAAACTGATGCTGGCGCCGCCATTGCCGGTCAAGCCGGTGAGGCCATTGGTACTGGCCAGGTTCAGCGTGCCATGGCTGGCATTCAAGGTGACGTGTTGTGTTGCGCTATCGGTGTCGCTGACGCTGATGCCGCTAATCGCGACGGAAGCATCTTCGGCGCCGCTACGTGCCACGACCGCGGTGTCGGCGATGACCGCCGCCGCGCCGTCGAATAGCATTCGTTGTTCAAGGGCGAAAAACCTGTTGCGTGATACTGGAGATACATCACTTCTGGGTTTGGTGTTCTTCACCGTTTCGCCCCTGATTATTTTCTTATCTATATGTCCTTCGCCTGTTTCGTCGAACACCTGCGTTATCGCAGTTTCGTCCGCTTGCGCCTTCGTATCCATGTCTCGGGCGGGTATGGCAAGTACTAGGTGCGCCAGTCTATCGGCGCCTGCAAGCCGATCTTTAGCCCATGATCCACATCTTTTTCGAGTCGCTGCATCGCCTTGATCCGACGATGCGTACTGGTCGCCAGAGGAGGCGAATGCCCGCCACTTTCGCTGGTTTGTAGGACGTTGCTGTAGCCTTTCGGTCGAGGTTCGTCGTTTGTTGGGTAATTGCAGCCCGACACATCCCACAATCCAATCGCACTTTCCTACCCCGCGCGGGATAATACGGCCCTGCCTGGGGTCACAAGCTTTTCCCCTCGCTGGGTATTGGCGTGCCAGAAGGATCGAACGCAATGACAGATTGGCTCCAGAGCTATGGAGAAATGGCTGGAAGGGTGCGCCGTCACGATTGGAACGACACCTCCCTCGGACCCTTCGAAAAATGGCCAGATGTGCTCAAGACCACCGTGGCGCTGAGCTTTGCGTCCCATTTTCCCCAAGCAATCGTTTGGGGCCCCGAGCTGGTCATGCTGTACAACGATGCGTTCTTGCCCATCCTCGGTAGCAAACCCGAAGCATTGGGCCGTCCGTTCGATCAGGTTTGGCAGGAAGCCTGGAGCGATATCGGGCCGATCGTGGGCGCGGCCTTCGAGGGACAAGCGACCTATATCGAGAATTTTCCGTTGGTCATCGAACGTGGCGGTGGCCCCGAGAAAGCTTTTTTCACGTTCTGCTACAGCCCCATCCGGGATCAGTTCGGCAAGGTCGTGGGTATGCTGGACACGGTCACCGAGACGACTTCCACGGTGCTCATGACCCAACGCCTGGCGGTGCTCGATGCCATTGGCAGTGCCGTGGCCAATGCCACGGATCCGCAGGCGATCATGGCGACCACCGCGCGCATCCTCGCGGCGCACCTCAACCTGTCCAACTGCGCCTATGCCGATATGGATGAGGACGAGGATGGCTTCACGATTCGTGGCGATTGGGCGAGGGCTGGTTCGCCCAGCATCATCGGGCATTACCGTCTGCTGGATTTCGGCCGGTTGGCGGTCACCAATCTGCGGGCCGGCAAACCATTGGTGATCAACGACAACCTGACGGAGCTGGCGCCTGAGGAAGCGGCTGCGTTCCAGTCGATAGGCATCGCGGCCACCATTTGCGTCCCGCTGATCAAGGATGGTCGCTTGACGGCGCTGATGGCGATCCATGACAAAACACCGAGAACCTGGACGTCGAACGACCTGACGTTGCTGATGGAGGTCACCGAGCGCTGCTGGGCCCACATCGAACGCGCCCGTGCGGACGCTGCGGTGCGTGAAGGCCTGGCGGCACTGGCCGAACTGAACGCGACCCTGGAACAACGGGTCGAGGAGCGCACGACGCGGCTGCAACAGACCGAAGCGGCGCTTCGCCAGTCGCAAAAGCTCGAAGCCATCGGCCAGCTCACCGGTGGCGTGGCCCATGACTTCAACAACCTGCTGACCATCATCCGGTCCTCGGTCGACTTCCTGCGCATGCCCAACCTGTCCGACGAGCGCCGGCAGCGCTACATGGTCGCGGTTTCCGAAACGGTGGAGCGGGCTTCGAAGCTGACCAGCCAGTTACTCGCGTTTGCACGGCGACAGCCGTTGAAGCCGGAAATCATCGACGTGGGCAAGCAAGTCCAGAGCCTGGGGGACATGCTGGAAACGGTCACGGGGGCGCGCATCCACGTCAAGGTCCAATTGTGTGAAAAGCCTTGCTACATCCGCGCGGATCTGAGCCAGTTCGAGACGGCGCTGATCAACATGGCCTTGAACGCCCGGGATGCCATGAACGGCCAGGGAACGTTGTGGTTGAGACTCGATTGTGGGCACAGCATGCCGCCGATCCGAGGCCATGCCGGGGCAGGGCAGGCCTTCGCCGCCATCGCCCTGGAGGACACCGGGACGGGAATCGACCCGCAAATACTCGAGCATATTTTCGAACCGTTCTTCACCACCAAGGAAGTGGGCAAGGGCACGGGGCTGGGGTTGTCCCAGGTATTTGGTTTCGCCAAGCAGTCGGGAGGCAACGTCGATGTTTCCACCGTCGTCGGTAAGGGCACCGTCTTTACGCTGTATCTTCCGGAAGTCGAACCAGAAGGAGTCCAGGCGCCCAAACGCGAGGAAACCACGCCTATGGTGCTGGAGAAGGGCCGGCGTCGGGTATTGATCGTGGAAGACAACTTGGAAGTGGGGCGTTTCGCCAACCAGATCCTGCAAGACCTGGGATACGAAACGGCCTGGGCGACCAATGCCGAGCAGGCGTTGGAGATGATTGGCCAGGATGCGACGAGGTTCGACGCCGTATTCTCCGATGTCGTCATGCCCGGCATCAGCGGAATCGCCCTGGCGAGGGAATTGCACAAGCGTCGCCCGGAGCTGCCGGTGGTGTTGACGTCTGGTTACAGCGAGGAGCTGGCTCGAAGCGGGCATGAAGGTTTCGAGTTTCTGTCCAAACCATATTCGGCTGATCAGGTTTCCAGGGTTCTGAGCCGCACCATACTGGGCGCGGAGTGAGTGTTTCCTTTTTGAAACAGTGGGTTCCGTTCGTCGGTCAGGGCGGGTTGCGGACAGGCAGTCTGTTGATGACCCGCTAGTCTCACTGACGTGAAAGTCGATATTTATAGGCAATCGTTGTTGCCGGTATCGGCTTCGTCAAAAGGGGAAATGCGATGGGAACACAGTACAGCGAGGAAAATGGCGCCGCGTATCCGGTCAACGAAGGTCTACAGTGTGGTCAGTCGGCCTATCGATCGGATTTCGGCGACGAGCCGATCAAGTCCATCAAGACGAGAGTATCCAAGGTACAGCGAGGGGAAAAAGCCAAATTCCTGCCCCGAATACCCGTCAGGAAATAATCGTCAGCGCAGCCCCGTCATCGAATGGGGCTTTTTTTCGCCCGTTCGTTTCGTAAAAACGGGACGTTTCCTGAGATTTTTCATTTTTTTCCTACAGAGATTTGCTTTCACGTTTCTTTCACAGTCGGTCGCGTAGTCTCAGCTCATCCGTTAGAAAGCAGTACCTGCCCGTTTCCCCAGCGGGCTTTTTTTTGCCTGTCATAAAACTACCCCCTTGCTTGTGGTCCAACCGCCATGGCTGTCGCGGTTTGGCGTACACTCGCGCCCGCGCGCGCCGGCCTTTTCCCCCGATGCGGCATTCTTGAGGTTTTTATCATGCGTTTGACTTTGTCCACCTTGGCGCTTGGGCTTGTGCTCGCTCAGGGCGCGATGGCCGCTGGCGACGGTACTGCTGCGGTTGGCGGTGGTCTGGGCGGTGTGTTGGGTAATGTGGTTGGCCAACAGATGGGCGGCAGCACTGGCGCCGCGATTGGCGCGGGTGTCGGCGGTGCGGCCGGTAGTGCGGTGGGCGCGCGCAAGGGCAGCCGTACGGAAGCAGCCATCGGTGGTGGCCTGGGTTCGGCGGGTGGCTCGATCGTTGGCAACCGCTTGGGCGGATCGACCGGATCCACCATCGGCGCGGGCATTGGTGGGGCGGCAGGCGGTGCGCTGGGCAGCAACCTGTCCAATGATAATGATGGACACTCGGGCGGCAAGAAGCACAAGCACAAGCACAAGAAAAAGCATCGCTGAGCGATCCACGCATTGAAAATACCGGCCCAGCGCCGGTTTTTTCTTATGGGCATTTACCCGGAACGATTAGCTTTCTATCGCCTCGAATTCATACATTCACGTGTGATTGGAGGTGTGCCATGACGCCGGAAACTGAAGGCAAGGAAGAAAAGGGCCCGTCGGGTGTTCCCTTCATCAACGATCCGGGCGTCAACGATCCGGGTAACGAAGACCCTGGTTCCCTGATGGATGATGCACAGGTTCCCTTGATCGACGATGAAGATGCTCAGGCTGAGGATGAGTCCTACAAATAAGTCCGTCTTGCTTACGCTCATTGCAAATACCAGGAGGTTGCCATGACTGCTGATACGCCCGTACCCGACGACGAGACGCCGGAATATCCGCTGCGTTCACCCACCGACCCGCTAAGCCGCGACCAGCGACCCCCTGATGACGACGACACTGGAGTCGAGCAGGTGCCAAGCGATGATCAGGATGTCGAGGCGACGCCGGACGATCCGGACATCGCCGGTGACGACGCTTCGGGCACGCCCAGCTGATCGTGATCCGCCCGTCGATTTCGCGGCACCATCGGCGCGCCAGGGTTGCCTGACATGAAGTAATCATCTGAAGAGGAGATTGACCATGATGAAGTCAAACCTGACGGCTCTGGCATTCGCCGGAGTCCTCTGCGCCAGTTCACTGGCGGCTTTCGCCCAATCGTCGGACAACGCGCCCGTGGACAAGGGAGGCATGCCGCCTTCGACGCAGATGGATGCGGGATCCACCACCGACACCACCGGCAACGCCCTGCCACCCGGCTCCGTGGGTGGAGGCAACGGCGATGATGCCAGCGGCAGCAGCACCAGCCCGGGGACCGGTAGCGGTTCCACCAGCGGCGGCAGCACGATGGGTGGCGGTTCCGGCTCAAGCAGTGGGACCGGCAGCAGCAGCGGTAGCGGCGGTAGCTCAAGCGGCGGCGGGTCGGGCTCCGGCTCAGGTGGTTCCGGCAGCTGACGCACGTTCCCGTCGATCATCCCAACTGTTCGTGACGGGGGGTTGCAGTTGCCAATCCCCCGTCACCGTCCTAATAAAATTTCCCATTGCCTGTATCGAGCGCGCCTCGTTATTCTGCTGAATCCTTTAAGGCGAATACGTTGCGCCGGGCGCACCTGAGCCATCCCTGAAATGCTGAGTTGATAACGGATCAGATGCGATGAATGCACCGCTGAAAAAGTTTGGCCCGATCAAGGCCGTGATTTTCGACATGGATGGCTTGCTGCTGGACACCGAAGGGATCTATACCGAAGTCACGTCCATCATTGCCGAGCGCTACGGGCGCACGTTCGACTGGAGCGTCAAGCAGAACATCATCGGGCGTGGCGCCACGGACTTGGCCAACTACGTTGTCCAGGCGCTGGAGTTGCCAATCACCCCCCAAGAATTCCTGACCATTCGCGAACCCTTGATGCGCGAGCGTTTTCCTCATGCCATGGGGATGCCTGGCGCTGAGGAGCTGGTGCGGCATTTGAAGGCTCACCACATCCCGATTGCGGTAGGGACGAGTTCGGCTCGCCCATCGTTCGAGCTGAAAACCACCCTGCATCGGGACTGGTTCGCGTTGTTCGACTGCATCGTGACCGCAGATGATCCGGAAGTGGGTGCGGCCAAGCCCGCTCCGGATATCTTCCTCACCGCGGCCCGACGCCTGGGCGTCGATCCTCGCGATTGCCTGGTCTTCGAGGATTCCCCGTTCGGCGTCACGGCGGCGAAAGCGGCGGGCATGACCGCCATCGCTATTCCGGATTCGGCCATGGCCGACGAAAAGTACGCCCACGCCGATGCGATCATCCGATCACTCAAACTGTTCCAGCCAAGCCTGTGCGGTTTGCCGGAACTGGAATGGGCTTGATGCGAAAGGGCTGCTGTGCAGCCCTGCGGGTTGCCTCGGATCAGGCGCCGAAACCGCCGTCGATGGTCAGGCTGGCCCCGGTGATATAGGCAGCTTCCGGGCCCGCGAGGTAGGCAACGAAGCTGGCGATTTCTTCCGACGTGCCGTAACGGCCAACCGCCATGAGGTCTATCAGGCTGGAGGCGAAGTCGCTGTCGGCCGGGTTCATGTCAGTGTCCACCGGGCCGGGCTGCACGTTGTTGACGGTGATGCCCCGTGGGCCTAGGTCACGGGCCAGGCCTTTGGTCAGGCCTACCAGCGCGGATTTACTCATGGCGTACGTGGCGCCTCCAGCGAAGGGCATGCGGTCGGCGTTGGTGCTGCCGATGTTGATGACCCGGCCACCTTCGCCCATGTGCCGCGCGGCGGCCTGGGTGGCGACGAACACACTGCGCACGTTGACGGCCAGGGTCTGGTCGAAATCTTCCAGTTTGAACTCATCCAGCGGCGCCATTGCCAGCACGCCGGCATTGTTGACGAGGATATCCAGGCGGCCAAAAGCCTCGACGGTGGCGGCGACGGCGTTGCGCACGGCGTCGGCGTCGGCGCTGTCAGCCTTGATGGCCAGGGCCTTGCCGCCCGCTGCGGTGATGCTGTTCTGCAGTTCTTCGGATTTTGCGCCAGAGCTGACGTAGGTAAAGGCGACTGCCGCGCCTTCCGCAGCCAGGCGCTTGACGATGGCGGCGCCGATGCCACGGGAACCGCCTTGGACCAATGCGACTTTGCCGTTCAGTGCTTGGGTATTCATGATGTTCTCCATAAGGTGCCGGGGCGAGGTGCCGCGGTGATGGGGCGAGTATCAAGACTAGGCTATCGGCTGGGTAGACCTTCGTTGATATAGTCTGTGTAAACCCAAAGTTGATAGTGGGCGCCATGGAGAGTTTCAGCAGTATCGAATGTTTTGTTCGCAGCGCCGAAGTCGGCAGCTTTGCCGAGGCGGCACGACGTTTGGGCGTGACCCCGGCAGCGGTGGGTAAAAGCGTCGCCAAGTTGGAGGCGCGGATGGGGGTGCGCCTGTTCCAGCGCAGCACCCGCAGCTTGAGGCTGACCGAAGCCGGCCAGTTGTTTCTAGGAGAAGTTGGCAGCAGTTTCAACACCATCCAGAATGCCGTCGCCAACCTGGCCAGCGCCGGCGGACAACCGGCGGGAACGCTGAAAGTGAGCATGGGCACGGCGTTCGGGCGGTTGTATGTCGTGCCGTTGTTGGGGGAATTGCTGCGCAGGTACCCGGCGATCAGCCCGGATTGGCATTTCGATAACCGGCAGGTGGACTTGATCGGCCAGGGCTTCGACGCGGCTATCGGCGGCGGTTTTGAGTTGCCTCAGGGCGTCGTTGCTCGAAAATTGGCCGTGGCCCACCGGGTGCTGGTTGCGTCAGGCGATTATTTGCAGAAATATCCAGAGATCATCGAGCCCGGGGATCTGGCGCACCATCGAGGCATTCTTATTCGCTCGCCCCAAACCGGGCGTGTCCGTTCATGGCTATTGACCAGCCGCGACCAACAACATAGCCCGCTCATGCTTAAACCCGGCATGACAATGAGTGATTCAGAGGCCGATTGCGCCGCCGCGGCTCAGGGGTTGGGCATCGGTCTGGTCAGCATGCCAGTAGCTCTTCCCTTCCTCGACAGCGGCGCCGTGCAACGGGTCCTGCCGGACTGGTACGTCGATGATGGCAACATTTCCATCTATTACGCTGAGCATAAACTGTTGCCAGGCAAGACTCGGGCGTTCGTGGACTTCATCATTGAGCAGTTTGGCGAACAGGGGTTGGCTCGGCGGTTCAGCGCGGTCTGATTTGGACGTTGACCGAGTTGGCTCCAGTCGCGAGCAAGCTCGCTCCCACAGGATTTCGCAATAACACAGTTTGTGTGGCCGCTGGAATCCATATGGGAGCGCGCCACGGTCTAGAGCCGCACACTCACCGCCCAAACCGCCCCGGCCAGCCGATGATGTTCTTCGGCCGAGGTGTCGCGTAGGTGCGCACCTTAGAGGTGGACAACCCCAGCCGCACCAGCGATTCGGCAATCGTCACGGCCGCGGTCACTCCGTCCACCACTGGCACGCCGGTGCGCTGGCGGATCTGCTCATCGAGCCCGGCCATGCCGCCGCAGCCCAGGCAGATCACTTCCGCCTTGTCCTGCCTGACCGCCAGTTCGGCCTGCTGCACGATCGCTTCCACCGCCCGTTGCGGGTCCTCTTCAAGCTCCAATACCGCAAGGCCGCTGGCCCGCACCGAGGCGCAGCGATCGAACAGGCCGGAGAGTTTGAGACGATCTTCGATCAGCGGCACTGTGCGGTCGAGCGTCGTGACGACCGAGTAAGCGTGGCCCAGGAACATGGCGGTGCTGGCGCCAGCGTCGGTGATATCCACCACCGGCACGTCGAGCAACTCCTGCAAGCCCTCGCGACCATGCTCGCCGTAGCCGGCCTGGATTACCGCATCGAAGGGTTGGTCATAGGACATCACCCGGTCCATGACGGCGATGGCCGCCAGGTAGCTCTCGAAGTTGCCTTCGATGGAATCGGCACCGAAATGCGGCGTGAGCCCAATGATCTCAGTACCCGGCGCGGCGACGGCCTGGGCTTGTCGGGCAATGGCCTGGGTGATGGAATCGGTGGTGTTGACGTTGACCACTAGAATTCGCATGAGCTATTCCTTTTGAACGAAAAACAGGAGGCCCGTACCTGACGAGCCATTTCCATGGATTAATGGCTGACGTTATCCACAGCGATGGATTCGCCGCTTACGTCCTCGTAGTGCGGCTCGCGCTTGGCGATGATCAGGTACAACAACCCTGCAATCGAAGCGCCAATCAGCCAGGAAAATGGTGAAATGCTGTCAAAGCCGGGCACCAGCGCCAGGACAATCGCGATCAGTGCCGCTGGAATGAACGCCGCCACCGCCCGCAGGTTGACCCCGTTGCTGTAGAAATACGCACCATTTGGGTCCTCGCTGTACAGTTGCGGCACGTTGATGCGGCCTTTTCTCAGCAGCCAGTAGTCGACCATGATCACGCCATACAGCGGCCCGAGCAGGGCGCCGAGGCCGGACAGGAAATACACGATCACCAGCGGGCTGTTATAGAGATTCCACGGCAGGATCAGCACGGCAATGGCGGCGCTGATCAACCCCGCGCGGCGGAAGGTCAGGTACTTGGGCGCCAGGTTGCTGAGTACGAACGCCGGGGCGACGAAGTTGGCCATGATGTTCACCGCCACGGTGACGATCAAAAAGGCCAGGCAGCCAAGCACCAGGAAGAACGTATTGGGAATCGAGGCGATGACCTGGGTCGGGCTTTCGATGATCTGGCCGTTGATCTGGAACTGCGCACCGCACAACAGGATGGTAATGGCGGCAAACACCAGAATGTTCACCGGCAAGCCCCAGAAGTTTCCTACGACGATGGTTCGGCGGCACGGCGATGAGCGGGCGAAATCGCAGAAATTCAAAATGAGCGTGCCATAGATCGCCAGCCACAGCGCACCGCCCGCCAATATGTTGCGCCACATCTCGCCTCCGGTCAGGGGCTCGCGGATCGACCAGGCAATGGTTGCGTCGGCCTGCAGATACATCCAACCGGCAAGTGCCGCGACCGTCACCAGAATTACCGGCCCGGCGAAGCCTTCGTAGCGCCGGACCATCTCCATGCCGTAGGCAAGGATCACCAGTTGCACGAACCAGATGGCCACGAAGCACACCCAACCCAGGCTCGACAGCCCGAGGATGGAGTTCTGGTCGTACTCGGCGAAGCCAGGGTGGACCGCGGTCAACAACACGCGAAATACCACTGAAGCCAGGTACGTCTGAATACCAAACCAGGCGATGGCGATAACGGCCCTGATCAGCGCAGGAATCTGCGCGCCGTGGATACCGAAACTGATCCGGCTGATGACGGGAAAAGGTACTCCAGTTTTCTGCCCCATGTAGCCGGACAGGTTCATGAAGCCATACACCAATGCCGCGCCGATCCCTATTTTCAACGCTAGCGTCAAGCGGGGGGAGGCAGCAGGTAGGGTTTTAGAGTCGGTGTAACTTTTAGGGGCATTCAAGCGGGGCATGCACACAAAAATGGCACCTGAAGTGACATTTTTGTGTACAGAAAATGAGGAAGGGCTAAACAGTCTTGGATTTGGCGATGATATTGCCGGCGTGCAGCCCGCATTCTTTCTGCGTGGCTTCCTCCCACCACCAGCGGCCCTCGCGCTCATGTTGGTTCGGCAGGACGGGGCGGGTGCATGGCTCGCAGCCGATGCTGATAAAACCGCGTTCGTGCAGGCTGTTATAAGGCAGCTCGAGCATGCGGATATAACCCCAGACTTCCTCGCTGGTCATCTGCGACAGCGGGTTGAACTTATACAGCGTGCGCTCGGGCGTAGAGAATGCCGTGTCGATTTCCAGCACCGCCACCTGGCTGCGGGTGCCAGGGCTCTGATCGCGGCGCTGGCCGGTGGCCCAGGCGCGCACGTCGGTCAGTTTACGCCGCAACGGCTCGATCTTGCGGATGCCGCAGCATTCGCCATGGCCGTCCTTATAGAAACTGAACAGGCCTTTTTGCTTAACGAATGGGTCCAGTTTCGTATGGTCGGGCGAGATCAATTCGATGTCGATCTTGTAGTGGTCGCGGACCTGGTCGATGAAACGATAGGTTTCCGGGTGCAGGCGGCCGGTGTCGAGGCTGAACACCTTGACGTTCTTGTTCAGTTTCCAGGCCATGTCCACCAGCACCACGTCTTCGGCGCCGCTGAAGGATATCCACAGGTCATCGCCGAATTCGGCGAAGGCCAGCTTGAGGATGTCTTGGGGGGACTTGTTGGCATAGGTCGTGGCGAGTTCCACGACGTCAAACGATGGGCTCATCAGGGCGGTTTCCTACAGGTCGGTGGCGCTGGGCGCTCTATATGGGGCTGATGGTAACAAAAGCAACGGGGGCTGGCGCGCTCCTGTGCGTTGCGCGGGCTTCGTCGAATGGCTAGAGTCGGCAAGCCTTTTGTTCGCTCAACCGATAAACATCAAAAAAATGGGAGTGTCTTGTGGAAATTGCCTGTCTCGACCTGGAAGGTGTGCTGGTCCCGGAGATCTGGATCGCCTTCGCTGAAAAAACCGGGATTGAATCCCTCAGGGCAACCACTCGGGACATTCCCGACTACGACGTGCTGATGAAGCAACGGTTGGGCATCCTTGACGAGCATGGTCTCAAGCTCTCCGATATCCAGGAAGTCATCGCCACCCTTCAGCCGCTGGACGGCGCCATCGAATTCGTCGACTGGCTGCGGGAACGGTTCCAAGTGGTGATTCTTTCCGACACCTTTTACGAGTTTTCCCAACCGCTGATGCGTCAGCTGGGTTTCCCGACGCTGCTCTGCCATCGTTTGATCACCGACGACGGCGGGCGAGTGACTGCCTATCAGCTGCGTCAGAAAGATCCCAAGCGTCAGTCGGTCCTTGCCTTCAAGAGCCTTTACTATCGGGTGATCGCGGCGGGAGATTCCTACAATGACACCACTATGCTGGGCGAAGCCGACGCTGGGATACTGTTCCATGCGCCTGAAAACGTCATCCGCGAGTTTCCGCAATTCCCGGCGGTGCATACGTTTGCCGAGTTGAAGCAGGAATTCATCAAGGCTTCGAACCGCCCCCTCGGCCTGTAACACTTCTCAATGTGGGAGCGAGCCTGCTCGCGAAGCGGTTTGTCAGTCAACATCAAATCTGGGTGGAACACCCCCCAAGCGCGCCGGCGCCCGCCCACCCGGGTCACAGGTTCTGCAAGGTTTCCAGCAGGACCTTCACCTTGGTCATCGACTCCTGATATTCCGCCTGCCAATCTGAATCCGCGACAATCCCACCACCGCCCCAGCAACACACCTGTCCATCCTTGACCAACAAACTGCGGATGGCGATCGAGCTGTCCATTTCCCCGCGCACATCCAGATACAGCAGCGAGCCGCAATACAACCCGCGTCGGGTCGGTTCGAGTTCGTCGATGATCTGCATGGCGCGGATTTTCGGCGCGCCGGTGATCGAGCCGCCGGGAAAACTACCAGCGATCAGGTCCAAGGCGTCCTTGTCATCCGCCAGTTCGCCGGTCACGCTGCTGACCAGGTGATGCACGTTCGGATAACTTTCCAGGCTGAACAGCTCCGGCACTCGCACCGAGCCGATGCGGCACGTGCGGCCCAGGTCATTGCGCAGCAGGTCGACAATCATCAGGTTTTCCGCTCGGTCCTTGGGGCTGGCCAGCAGTTCGGCGGCGTGGGCCGTGTCTTCCTCGGGCGTTGTGCCGCGGGGTCGGGTGCCCTTGATCGGGCGGGTTTCGACGTGGCCTTCGCTGACCTTGACGAAACGCTCCGGCGACAGGCTCAGTACCGCGCCGCCCTCCGGCAGGCTCTGGAAACCGGAAAAAGGCGTCGGGCAGGCCGCCCGCAGCGCCTGGTAAGCGGCCCACGCATCGCCCTGGCACCGGGCGCGAAAGCGCTGGGCAAAGTTGACCTGATAACAATCGCCGGCCTGGATATACGCCTGGATACGTTCGAATGCCTGCTTATAGGCTTCAGCGCTGAGGTCGGGCGCCATCGGGCCCTCAAGACTGAACGCCTTGGCAGGCGCCGCGAGCGGCTGGCTGAACAGTTCAATCAAACGTTGGCGTTCACTTTCGCCGCAATGGGGATGGAAAACCAGTTGGCTGGTAGCGGCCTGGTGATCGGTAATCAATGCCCAGTCGTACAGGCCGAAACGTGCGTCGGGCAGTTGCAGGTCATCGTGTGCTTGGGACGGCAGTGCTTCGAGGTGTCGGCCGAAGTCGTAGCTCAAATAGCCAATCAGGCCGCCAGCGAAGGGCAATTGCACCGTGCCAGGTAGCTCTGCGTGGCCCAGCTGCGTTAGATGCATCCGAAGACGCTGTAGGAAATGGCCACCGCTTTCATCCGGCAGCACCGCCAGTTGTTCCAGCGGCCAGGCACTGAGCAGGTCATAACGCCCCCGCTCGGCGCTCGGCCGGCCGCTGTCGAGCAGCACGCTTCCCGGGGCATGGCGGATCGCCGCGAAATAATCGGCGGGGTTGGCGCGGTAGGGCAGCGAGTGTACGAAGCAGGTTGGCATGGGCGGGGTGGGTCGGCCGTTCAGGCGGGGTGGCGATTGTAATCCCCTGTAGGAATTGCTCCTAGAGGGATGTCGGTATTGAACAGGTCTGAAGCTTCAATGAGACCCGTGGCGAGGGAGCTTGCTCCCGCTGGGCTGCGAAGCGGCCCCCTGGGCAGCTGAGCGCGATCATTCTGATACATCGAGGTGCTGGGCTTTGGGGTTGCTGCGCAACCCAGCGGGAGCAAGCTCCCTCGCCACCGGGTTCAACCTTCAGCTTCGGTTTTCATCCTCAGCTTCACCCCTCAACCGGCGGAATGTGCCCGAACAATTCCTGGGCAAACGCCACGCGCTCTTCCACGGTCTCGATCACGCCGCGGGCCTTGAGCTCTTCCAGGCGTGCTTCCACGGCATGGGTGCGCAGGGTCAGCCCGCAGTCGTTGGCAATCTGGATGTTCAGCCCGGGGCGGGCGTTCAGTTCGAGGATCAACGGCCCTTTTTCCTGGTCCAGCACCATGTCTACGCCGATGTAGCCCAGCCCGCACAGTTCATAGCAACCGGCGGCCAGTTTCATGAAGCCGTCCCAGTAGGGCAACTGCACGCCATCCACCGCGTTGGTGGTGTCGGGGTGCTTGGTGATGATGTTGTTCAGCCAGGTGCCGCGCAGGGTGAGGCCGGTGGCGAGGTCGACGCCGACGCCGATGGCGCCCTGGTGCAGGTTGGCCTTGCCGCCGGACTGACGGGTCGGCAAGCGCAGCATGGCCATCACCGGGTAGCCCATCAACACGATGATGCGGATGTCCGGCACGCCTTCGTAGCTGATGCTCTTGAAGATCTGGTCCGGCGTCACGCGGTACTCGATCAGCGCCCGGTCACGGTGCCCACCCAAGGAATACAGGCCGGTGAGGATGCTCGAGACGTGGTGCTCGATTTCCTCGTGGCTGATGATCTTGCCGGACACGGTGCGGTAGCGGCCTTCGAAGCGATCGGCGATGACGATGATGCCATCGCCGCCGGCGCCCTGGGCCGGCTTGATCACGAAGTCGGTGCGCCCGCCGATGATCTCGTCGAGCTTGTCGATTTCCTTCTCGGTGGAGATCACCCCGTACAGCTCCGGCACATGAATGCCGGCGGCGATAGCCCGTTCCTTGGTGATGATCTTGTCATCGACGATGGGGTACAGGCTGCGCTTGTTGTACTTGAGCACGTAGTCGGCGTTACGCCGGTTGATGCCCATGATGCCCCGAGCTTCCAGGGCTTTCCAGGTCTTCCAGAGGCCGAACATCAGGAGTCAGCCTTGACGAAGGCCTTGAACCGAACCAGCTCGGTCAGGCGGTAGCCGCGATAGCGACCCATGGCCAGCATGAAGCCCACCAGGATCAGCAGGATCGCCGGGAAGGTGAACACGAAGTACACCAGCTCAGGAACACTCATGATCAGGTGCGCCAGCGACGCGGCGAACAAGGTGCCGATGGCGACTTTCATCGCGTGGCCGGCGCCGCGTTCTTCCCAAGTGATGGACAGGCGTTCGATGGTCATGGTCAGGATCACCATCGGGAACAGCGCCACTGACAGGCCGCGTTCCAGGCCCAACTTATGGCTGAACAGGCTGATGGCGGCGATCAGCACCACAACGAACGTCAGCACCACCGAGAGCCTCGGCAGCATTTGCAGCTTGAGGTGCTCCAGGTACGAACGCAGCGACAGGCCCAGCGTGGTGATCACCGTGAACAGTATGATGCCGAAACCCAGTTGGGTTTCGCGGAAGGCGAGGGCGATCAGCACCGGGGTGAAGGTTCCCAGGGTTTGCAGGCCGATCAGGTTGCGCAGCACCAGGATCACCAGCACGCCAATGGGGATCATCACCATGATCATGAAGGTTTGCTGGGTCTGCAGCGGCAGGCCGTACAGGGAATATTCGAGGAAGTTGGCGTCAGTGTTCTCATCCGTCAGCTTGGCCAGGCGAATGGCGTTCATTTCGCTGTTGTTCATGCTGAAGGTGACGGTGGCTTTCTTGCCGCCATCGACGGTGATCAGGTTCTCATCGCCGGTCCACCACAGCAAACGGTCGGTGGGCAGGCCTTGCTCGCCGGTATCCGGGTTGAAATACAGCCAATCGGTACCGTTGAAACTGCGCAGCCACAGCTCGGGTGTCTGCGGTTGGTCAGCCACCAGGCGAATGGTGTGGACCTTTTCCACCGGCACGTGGGCAATGGACAGCACCAATTCAACGATACGTGCCTTGTTGGCCGACGAAGGATCACCGGCCAGCAACAGCTTGACGTTGTCGTCGTTGAGGTTGTTGACCCGCTTGATCGCTTCGCTGATGAAGGTCTCGACGTCGGCCGAATGCTGGCGGATCGGCGCGAGCAGTGCTTCGGCGGCGAGTTTTTCCGGCCCTTCGACGGCAATGCTGTCGCGGAAGGTCGGGCCCTTGACCTTGGTTTTCTCGGCGCTGTAGCGCTTGGTCAGCACCAAGCGGTAATAGAGGGTCTGGTTGCCCTTGGCGCGACGGGCCGACCACGTCACCTTGCGGTTGCCGTCGACCCGGTTCACCGCCACGCCGTAATTATTGGAAATGAAGCTCTCGTTGAGGCTCACATAGTCGCGGCTCAAGGGGGGCACGAACATCTGGATCTTCACCGGATCCTTGGCGTTGGGCACGAATTCGACCTTGGCATCGATATTCCAGAGATCATCGGTGGCGTCTTCGGTCACCGGGATGCCGAGCACGAAAATCTGATAGGCCGTTACCGACAGGCCCAGCACCACCAGGATGGCGATCAGCATTTTCAAATGGAGGGTAAGGGAGCGCATTGGAATTACTCTGCGGTGTGAGCGGCATTGGCGCAGGCGGGTTTGCCGGCTGCGTATTTGAGACTGGGGTCGACCAGCGCGTCAAAGCGTTTAAGCGCCTCGGAGCCGATCAGCAACGGGTATTGAAAGGCGCTGCGGTCGGTCAGGTTCACTTCGATGCTGCGCAGGGCCGAGCCCATGCAGATGTCCAGTTCGATGACCGGCCGGGCCGTGTACTTCTTGCCTTCTTCGGGGTCGTAGTCACCGGCGCGGCGCTTGATCTTGCTGACTCGGGCCAGCGGGCGTTCGATGGGGTGCGAATGGGCGGCGTCGATCGCCAGGTAAAAGCGCACCCAGGATTCGCCGTTGCGCTTGAAGCGCTTGATGTCGCGGGCACTGAGCGAGGCCGTCTTGGCACCGGTGTCCAGCTTGGCGGCAACCTCCAGGTCAATGCCCTGCAGCGCCGCATATTCGTTGAGGCCGTACACGGTTTTTTCACCCGCCGCGGCGAGCCCGGGCAGGCACATGAAGCAAAAGGCAGCGGATAAGGGCTTGAGTGTCATAAATCCTGGTGCGCAGCGTTCCGTTTTCGGTTCAGGCCCTGGCATTACTGCGCAAGCTCCCTAGGTGCCTTCTCTATATAGAAGAGTGGCAAATGCGGCGGCATTCTAGCACGGTGGTTTTCTGACGCCACCGCTGGCCGGGGGCTACGATACTTCGAAGCGGCAAGTTATGTCAGCACGCGTTATTAGACGATTGTCGACAATATGGTTTTTTGCTTTGACGTTTGAGGGTTATACGTTTAGTTTTTGCCGTATTGATTTTAAAGGTGTCGACAATATGCTTGATCAGCTCGAAACGCCGGTCCTCGTCCAAGACGATGTCGAGACCTTGTCCGAGAACGTTTTTCGACGCATCCAGGCTGCCATCGTCAAGGGCGAGATCGCCCCGGGCAGCAAGATCTCCGAGCCCGAACTGGCCCGTACCTACGGCATCAGCCGTGGGCCGCTGCGCGAGGCGATCCATCGCCTCGAAGGCCAGCGCCTGCTGGTGCGCATCCCCCATGTCGGGGCACGAGTGGTCTCGCTGAGCCATGCCGAGCTGCTGGAGCTCTATGAAATTCGCGAGTCCCTGGAGGGCATGGCCTGTCGCCTCGCGGCGCAGCGCATGACCCTGGAGGAAATCGACGAACTGCGCCGGGTCCTGGAAACCCACGAGCGCGATGCGGCGTTCCAGGCCGGTGTCGGCTATTACCAGCAGGAAGGCGACTTCGACTTCCACTATCGGATTATCCAGGGCAGCGGCAATCGCACCCTGACGCAGATGCTCTGCGGCGAGTTGTACCAACTGGTGCGCATGTACCGCATCCAGTTTTCCACCACGCCCAACCGTCCGCGCCAGGCTTTTGCCGAGCACCATCGGATTCTCGATGCCATCGCCGACCGTGACGGCGAACTGGCTGAATTATTGATGCGCCGGCACATCGGCGCGTCCAAACGCAACATTGCGCGTCATTTCCAGGACAGCGCCGCCACTGAACGAGGTGAGTCATGAGTTCCAGCAAGAGCACGCCAGGCCAGCGTTTCCGCGATGCGGTCGCCAACGAGCATCCGCTGCAGGTGGTCGGTGCCATCAATGCCAACCACGCGCTGCTGGCCAAGCGCGCCGGTTTCAAGGCGATCTACCTGTCGGGTGGCGGCGTGGCAGCCGGCTCTCTCGGCGTGCCGGACCTGGGCATCACCGGCCTTGATGACGTGCTGACCGACGTGCGCCGCATCACCGACGTCTGCGACTTGCCGTTGCTGGTGGACGTGGACACCGGTTTCGGTTCCTCGGCGTTCAACGTGGCGCGCACGGTCAAGTCGATGATCAAGTTTGGCGCGGCGGCGATTCATATTGAAGACCAGGTCGGCGCCAAGCGTTGCGGCCACCGCCCGAACAAGGAAATCGTCTCGCAGCAGGAAATGGTCGACCGCATCAAGGCCGCCGTCGATGCCCGCACCGATGACAGTTTCGTGATCATGGCGCGCACCGATGCCCTGGCCGTTGAAGGTTTGGAATCGGCGCTTGACCGCGCCGCCGCATGTATCGAGGCCGGTGCCGACATGATTTTCCCCGAGGCCATCACCGAGCTTGAGATGTACAAACTGTTCGCCAGTCGCGTGAAAGCGCCGATCCTGGCCAACATCACCGAATTCGGCGCGACCCCGCTCTACACCACCGAACAACTCGCCGGGGCCGACGTGTCCCTGGTGCTTTACCCGCTGTCGGCGTTCCGGGCCATGAACAAGGCGGCCGAGAACGTCTACACCGCGATCCGTCGCGACGGCACGCAACAGAATGTCATCGACACCATGCAGACCCGCATGGAGCTTTACGATCGCATCGACTACCACACCTTCGAGCAGAAGCTCGATGCGCTGTTCGCGGCGAAGAAGTAAGGCGCGACTCCCTACAAATTCAAGAAAATGGAGACAGAACATGGCCGAAGCAAAAGTACTCAGTGGCGCCGGGCTCCGTGGCCAGGTAGCTGGGCAAACCGCCCTGTCCACCGTAGGCCAGTCGGGCGCCGGGCTGACCTATCGCGGCTACGACGTCCGCGACCTGGCGGCGGATGCGCAATTTGAAGAAGTGGCCTACCTGCTGCTGTACGGCGAGCTGCCGACCCAGGCCCAGCTGGACGCCTACACGGGTAAACTGCGCCAACTGCGGGATTTGCCGCAGGCCTTGAAAGAAGTGCTGGAGCGCATTCCCGCCGACGCCCACCCGATGGACGTGATGCGCACCGGTTGCTCGTTTCTCGGCAACCTTGAGCCCGAGCAGGATTTTTCCCAGCAGCACGACAAGACCGACCGCCTGCTCGCCGCGTTCCCGGCGATCATGTGCTACTGGTATCGTTTCAGCCACGAAGGCCAGCGCATCGAATGCGTGACCGACGAAGTCTCCATTGGCGGCCATTTCCTGCATCTGTTGCACGGCAAGAAACCGAGCGAGCTGCACGTCAAGGTGATGAACGTGTCGCTGATTCTCTACGCCGAGCACGAATTCAACGCCTCGACCTTCACCGCCCGCGTCTGCGCCTCCACGCTGTCGGACCTGTTTTCTTGCATCACCGCCGCCATCGGCTCGTTGCGCGGCCCGTTGCATGGCGGCGCCAACGAGGCGGCGATGGAAATGATCGAGCGTTTCAGCTCACCGCAGGAAGCCATCGAAGGCACCCTTGGCATGCTGGCGCGCAAAGACAAGATCATGGGCTTCGGCCACGCGATCTATAAAGACAACGATCCGCGCAACGAGGTCATCAAGGGTTGGTCGAAAAAACTTGCCGACGAAGTGGGCGACACGGTGCTGTTCCCGGTCTCCGAAGCCATCGACAAGACCATGTGGGAGCAGAAGAAACTGTTCCCCAACGCCGATTTCTACCATGCCTCGGCGTACCACTTCATGGGCATCCCGACCAAGCTGTTCACGCCGATCTTCGTCTGCTCGCGCCTGACCGGCTGGGCTGCCCACGTGTTCGAACAACGCGCCAACAACCGCATCATCCGACCGAGCGCCGAATACACCGGCGTCGAACAGCGCAAGTTCGTGCCAATCGAACAACGCTGAGCTGGAGGGCTAGCCGCAGGAACTGAGGGACTGGATAAACCTACAACCCTGTGGGAGCGAGCCTGCTCGCGATAGCGTCGGGTCAGCAGCATCAATGTTGGCTGACACACCGCAATCGCGAGCAGGCTCGCTCCCACAA
>NZ_JBKKRK010000017.1:95082-113683 GCF_048847255.1 Pseudomonas algeriensis
GGGGGTGCGGGGGGGGAGTGGGGGGGGCCACACCACAATTGGGGGCCCCCCCCCCCCCCCCCCCCCCCCCCCCCCCGCTCCCACAAGGGAACATGTTCACTTCAGTAGCTGCGCCAACCCTTCTGAAACCACCGTGACCCGAGTCCTGACGATGAACACAGAATTTCGCAAACCGCTGCCTGGCACTTCGCTGGATTATTTCGATGTTCGCGCGGCCGTGGAGGCCATCCGCCCCGGCGCCTACGATGGCTTGCCGTACACCTCTCGCGTATTGGCGGAGAACCTCGTGCGCCGCTGCGACCCGGCCACGCTGCGTGAATCGCTGCTGCAACTGATCGAGCGCAAGCGCGACCTGGACTTCCCATGGTTTCCGGCGCGGGTGGTGTGCCATGACATTCTCGGCCAGACCGCCCTGGTGGACTTGGCCGGTTTGCGCGACGCCATTGCCCAGCAGGGCGGCGACCCGGCGCAAGTCAACCCGGTGGTGCCGACCCAACTGATCGTCGACCACTCCCTGGCGGTCGAGAGCGCCGGTTTCGATCCCCAGGCCTTCGCCAAGAACCGCGCCATCGAAGACCGCCGCAACGAAGACCGTTTTCACTTCATCAACTGGACCAAGAAAGCTTTCAAGAACGTCGATGTGATTCCGCCGGGCAACGGGATCATGCACCAGATCAACCTGGAGAAAATGTCGCCGGTGATCCAGCAGCGGGACGGCGTGGCCTTCCCGGACACGTGTGTCGGCACCGACAGCCACACGCCCCACGTCGATGCACTGGGCGTGATTGCCATCGGCGTTGGTGGCTTGGAAGCGGAAAGCGTCATGCTTGGCCGCGCCTCGTGGATGCGCTTGCCGGAAATTGTCGGCGTCGAGCTGACCGGCAAGCTGCAACCGGGCATCACCGCCACCGACATGGTGCTGGCGCTGACTGAATTCCTGCGTAAACAAAAAGTCGTGGGCGCATGGCTGGAGTTTTACGGCGAAGGCGCCAGCGCGCTGACCTTGGGCGACCGGGCGACCATCTCCAACATGGCCCCTGAATACGGCGCCACGGCGGCAATGTTCCATATCGATCAGCAGACGATCGACTACCTGAAGCTCACTGGGCGCGAAGACCAGCAAGTGCAGCTGGTCGAACACTACGCCAAGACCATTGGCCTGTGGGCAGACAGCCTCAAGGGCGCGCAATACGAGCGTGGCCTGGCGTTCGATCTTTCTTCGGTCGTGCGCAACATGGCCGGCCCGAGCAACCCCCACGCCCGTGTCGCGGTGTCGGATCTGGCCGCCAAAGGCATCTCCGGCCAGTGGGACGACGTGCCTGGGCAAATGCCCGACGGCGCGGTGATCATCGCCGCGATCACCAGTTGCACCAACACCAGCAACCCGCGCAACGTGATCGCCGCAGGCCTGCTGGCGCGCAACGCCAACCGCCTGGGCCTGGCCCGCAAGCCGTGGGTCAAGTCATCCCTGGCACCGGGCTCTAAAACCGTGGCGCTGTACCTGGATGAAGCCGGCCTTACGCCCGAGCTCGAGAAGCTGGGCTTCGGCGTGGTGGCGTTTGCCTGCACCACGTGCAACGGCATGTCCGGCGCGTTGGACCCGGTGATCCAACAGGAAATCATCGACCGCGACCTGTACGCCACCGCCGTGCTGTCGGGCAACCGCAACTTCGACGGGCGTATCCACCCGTACGCCAAGCAGGCGTTTTTGGCCTCGCCGCCGCTGGTGGTTGCTTATGCCATCGCCGGGACCATTCGCTTCGACATCGAGAAGGATGTGCTGGGCGTGGTGGACGGTCGCGAAATCCGCCTCAAGGACATCTGGCCAAGCGACGAAGAAATCGAAGCCGTGGTCAAGGCGGCGGTGAAGCCGGAGCAGTTCCGCCAGGTCTACATCCCGATGTTCGCCATCCAGGAAGACACCGGCCCGAAAGTCACGCCGCTGTACGACTGGCGCCCGCAAAGCACCTACATCCGTCGCCCGCCTTATTGGGAAGGTGCATTGGCCGGTGCGCGGCCGCTGCAGGGCATGCGCCCGCTGGCGGTGCTGCCGGACAACATCACCACCGATCACCTGTCGCCATCCAACGCCATCATGTTGGACAGCGCCGCCGGTGAGTACCTGGCGAAAATGGGCCTGCCGGAAGAGGACTTCAACTCTTACGCGACCCACCGCGGCGACCACCTGACCGCGCAGCGCGCGACCTTCGCCAACCCGAAACTGTTCAACGAAATGGTCGTTGAAAACGGCAAGGTCAAGCAGGGCTCCCTGGCCCGGGTCGAGCCGGAAGGCAAGGTCATGCGCATGTGGGAAGCCATCGAGACCTACATGGAACGCAAGCAGCCGTTGATCATCGTCGCTGGCGCCGACTACGGCCAGGGATCGTCGCGGGACTGGGCGGCCAAGGGGGTGCGTCTGGCCGGTGTCGAGGCGATCGTTGCCGAAGGCTTCGAGCGCATCCATCGCACCAATCTGGTGGGCATGGGCGTGTTGCCGCTGGAGTTCAAGCCCGGTACAGATCGCAAGACCCTGGGCATCGACGGCAGCGAAATATACGACGTGATCGGCGAGCGCACCCCGCGCGCGACGTTGACGTTGGTCATCACCCGCAAGAACGGCGAGCGCGTCGAAGTGCCGGTGACCTGCCGCCTCGATACCGCCGAGGAAGTGTCGATCTACGAAGCCGGGGGCGTGTTGCAACGTTTCGCCCAGGACTTCCTCGAGTCGGCGGTGGCCGTTTAAATCGCCTGGGTGGCCGGTTTTTCCGGCCGCCCGTTTTTAAGGAGTTGGAGCACATGGCTCACTCGCCTCAAATCAAGATCCCCGCGACTTACATGCGTGGCGGCACCAGCAAAGGCGTGTTCTTCAGCCTGCTAGACCTGCCCGAAGCCGCCCGAGTCCCTGGCCCGGTCCGGGATGCCCTGTTGCTGCGGGTGATCGGCAGCCCCGACCCGTACGAAAAACAGATCGATGGCATGGGCGGCGCGACGTCCAGTACCAGCAAGACGGTAATCCTGTCCAAGAGCACCCGGGCCGACCACGATGTCGACTATCTGTTCGGCCAGGTGTCCATCGACAAGCCTTTCGTGGACTGGAGCGGCAACTGCGGCAACCTGTCGGCGGCGGTGGGGTCGTTTGCCATCAGCAGTGGCTTGGTGGAGCCGGCCCGGATTCCGCAAAACGGTGTGGCCGTGGTGCGGATCTGGCAGGCCAACATCGGCAAGACCATCATCGCCCATGTGCCGATCACCGACGGCGCGGTGCAGGAAACCGGCGACTTCGAACTCGACGGCGTGACCTTTCCGGCGGCTGAAGTACAGCTGGAGTTCATGGACCCGGCTGCCGAGGAGGAGGGCGGTGGCGGCTCGATGTTCCCAACCGGGAACTTGGTGGACGACTTGGAAGTGCCCGGTGTTGGTACCTTGAAGGCGACGCTGATCAACGCAGGCATCCCGACGATTTTCATCAATGCCCGGGATATCGGGTACACCGGTACTGAATTGCAGGGCGCCATCAACGGCGATCCGAAGGCGCTGGCGATGTTCGAAACCATCCGCGCCCACGGTGCCTTGCGCATGGGGTTGATCAAGCATCTGGACGAAGCGGCTCAGCGCCAGCACACCCCCAAAGTCGCGTTTGTCGCGCCGCCAGCGGATTACCTTTCGTCCAGCGGAAAAGCCGTGGCGGCGGGCGACGTCGATTTGCTAGTGCGGGCGTTGTCCATGGGCAAGCTGCACCACGCCATGATGGGCACCGCCGCCGTCGCCATCGGCACCGCCGCCGCGATTTCCGGCACCCTGGTGAATCTGGCCGCCGGCGGTATCGAGCGCAACGCCGTGCGTTTCGGCCACCCGTCCGGCACCTTGCGTGTCGGCGCCGAGGCCAGCCAGGTCGACGGCGAATGGACTGTGAAAAAAGCCATCATGAGCCGCAGCGCGCGGGTATTGATGGAAGGGTTCGTGCGGGTGCCCGGGGATGTTTTTTAACGGGTTCCTTCAGACATAACCCAAGACCTGTGGGAGCGAGCCTGCTCGCGATGAGGCCGGCACATCCAGCATCCATGTTGGTTGACACACCGCTTCTCGCGAGCAGGCTCGCTTTCACCGTGGCTGTGGTTAGCCTCCCGTCAGTGCCGTGACGACCACCCCCACATTAGTTTCCAGCTCCGCCACCGGGTCGGCGCCATCGGTGCTCAGTACCAGCAACTGACTGCCGCCCTCGGTAATGGCCGCTTTCACAGCTTCCGACGGCTGGCGATGATGCAGCACCAGCGCCACGTCATTGTCTTTCAACGTTGTGATCAATTGCTTCAAGGCCTCGGGCGTCCACTCGGCGTCGGGCCGGGCGTCAGTACTGATGCCATCCAGATTCAACCCGCTGATCAAGTAACCAAAATGCTCGCTCAGGCTGACTACGCTCAGGTTATCGGCACTGGCGAGACGTTTTTCGCTGTCGGCGCTGAGCTTGAGCAGGCGTTGCTTGAGGGCCGCCAGGTTGGCGTCGATTTTCGCTTTGTCGTTTGGGGCCAGGCGCACCAGGTCGGCGGCGATCACGTCGGCCATCCGCCCCAGGTTGGGGCTGGCCATCCATGGCTGGCTCGCCAAACCGTCAGCCATCCCCGGTTGCACGGCGATACCGGGCAGGGCGCCGTCCACCGGGCGGGCCGCGTCGACTTCGACGATGCGGATGTTGCTGCGTCGGGCCATGGGGTACAGCGGATCGTCCGGCCATAACGAGCGCAGGCCGATCACGGCATCGGCATCACTGGCCAGTTTGCCCAGGGCCGGCGCGCCACGGCCGCTGAAATAGGCATTCTGACGGGTGCCAGGCAGATTGGCGGGCGCGGCCCGCTCCAGGCTGACCTCGGTGCCCTTGAGCAAGGCCTCGCCCAACCCGTAGGTGACCGGCAACGACGCCAGCAGACGGACCTTTTCGGCGGCGAATGATGAAGTGACGGCCACGCCGCACAACGCGACGGCCAGGGTCAGTTGTCGCAATGAAAAAACCATTTATCCAAGATTCCCTTTGAGGCTGGGGACGACGCCACGGGCGATGGCGCTCAGGGCGAAGGCGATGCCGGCCACCAGAATGATCGCGGCACCGGACGGGATCGGCAGGTCGAAGACGATCGGCGCGAGAATCCCGCACAACGTGCTGACGGTGGCGATCAGTACCGAACACCAGAAGAAGCCTTTCAACGATTGGCTGAGCAGGCGCGCGGCAGCCGCCGGGATTACCAGCAGCGCCCCCACCAGAATGGCGCCAATGACTTTCACCGCCGCCACGGTAATCAATGTCACCAAGATCACGAACAGGTAGTCCAGGGCCTTGACCGCCACCCCGCGCACCGCCGCCAGTTGCGGATTGAAGCTGGCGAGCATGATGCGGTTGTACAGTGGCAACGCCAGCGCCATCACCAGTGAACCGACCACCGCCAGCACCAGCAGGTCGTTGCCGTTGACCGTCAGCACGGAACCGAACAGCACGTTCTCCAAGATGTGTACGTTGATCTTGCCCGCCAGGATCAACAGCAGGCTTGCACCCAGGGCCAGGGACACCGAAAGGAAGACGCCGATCAGGGTGTCCGGTGACAGGCCGGTTCGGTTGCGCAGGTAATTGAGCAGGATGCCGAACAGCAGGCAATAGCCGAACAGGCTTCCGTACGGCCCGGTGTAGGGTTCGCCGAGCAGGATGCCGACCGCCACGCCAGTCAGAGCCGCATGGCCCACGGCTTCGGAAAAAAACGCGAAGCGCTTGACCACCACCAGCGTACCGAGGCCGCCAAGCACCGGGCCGATCAACAACCCGGCCAACAATGCGTTGACCACAAACCCATAGGCCAGCGCTTCCGGCAGATAGCCGGACGAGGCCCAGCCCTGGACCATCAAGCGAAAGGCTTCGTAACTCATCAGGCCGCGCTCCCGTTAGTGCGTGGATGGGTGGAAAACAGCGTGAGCAGTCGCTCCGGGGTCAGGGTCTGGCGTGGCGGGCCGTCGAACAGTACCCGGCGATTGAGGCCCGTGACCCGGTCGGCCAGCCGCCCGACGGCCTCCAGGTCATGCTCGATCCACAGCACGGTGATCCCGGCCTGGCGCCAGTCCTGCAGCAACCGCTCGAACACCTGGATGCCGGCCTCGTCGAGGGCTGACATCGGTTCGTCCAGGACCAGCAGTTGCGGTGAAGGGATCAAGCCCTGGGCGAGCAATACCCGCTGGCGCTCACCGCCGGACAGCGCGCCCATCCGGCGCTTGCGCTTATCCTGCATGCCGACCCGCTCCAGGGCCTGGCCGATGGCACCGGTGTAATGCTTGCTCAAGCCGAGAAAGGCCGGGCGCCGTTGACACATCGCGGCCATGAAATCGTCCACCGTCATGGGCAGGCCACGATCGAACTCAAGGGCCTGGGGCACATAGCCGATGACGCCGGGCTCACCTGGCCACTGCGAGCTCAGGCGCCCCTTGTGCGGCATTTGTCCGAGCAGGGTCTTGATCAGGGAACTCTTGCCGCCGCCGTTGGGGCCGACCAGGGCATGGACGCTGCCAGGTTGTATCTGCAAGCCCACGTTGTCGAGAATCGTGGTGCGCCCCAGCTCGAGGCTGATGTCGATGAACTCGACCAGCGGGCCGGCCTTTGGCTGGATAAGGGTTCGCTGTACGGTCATGCGCCGGACTCCTGGATCGCCCGGACCACGGTGTCGAGGTTGCCGGTCATCTCCTTTTCGTATTTCCCGGCGCTGTATTCACCGTAGGAAATGTGCGAAAGCGGGTACAGCTTTACGCCTGATTCACGTTGGATGGTGTCGACGTAGGTGGAGGGAAAATCCATCTCCGAAAAGATCACTTTCACATCCAGTTCGCGCAACTGATCGATGGTCTTTTTCAACTGGCTGGGGCTCGGCTCGATACCGTGGGCCGGCTCGACCACGGCGGTCACTTCCAGGCCGAACTCGCGCAGCAGGTAATCGTAGGCGGCATGTACAGTCGCGACCCGCAACTCGGCGTTCGGCGCCTGGGTCAGCTTGGCCAGGGCGTCGGCACGCATCTGCCGCAGGCGCTTGCCGTAGGCGCGAGCGTTTTGCGTGTAGGTCTTGGCGTTATCGGGGTCGAGCTTGCCCAGCTCCCGGGCGATGTTGTTGACCTGGGCAATCGACGCGCTGATGGACAGGAACGTATGCGGGTTGACGACTTTGCCCGCGCCCCTGGCGGCAGTGCCGGTGGCGGCCAGCAAGGGCACGTTTTCGTTGGCTTCGATGACCTTCACGTCTGGTGTTTCGCTGGCGGCGATCATGCGGTCGGCAAAATCGTCATGGCCGACGCCGTTGAGCACGATCACATCCAGACCGCTGATGCGCTTGATGTCTTCGGCCCTGGGTTCATAGGCGTGGGGATTGAATCCGGCCGGGATCAACGGCACCACTTCGGCCTTGTCACCGACGATGTTCGCCACGTAACTGTAGTAAGGGTGCAAGGTGATGCCGATGCGCAGGCGCTTGGACGTTTCGGCGCTGGCCATCGGGGCGAGCAGGCAGGCCAGCAGGCCAAGCAACAGCAGGCGCAGGAACGGGCGGCGTGGAGAGGCGATAGACATGGGCAAGCGGTCTTCTCTTGGATGAGGGCGAGGGGTCAATGCCGGTGCTGGCGGGTCACGCCGGCATCGAATTGCGCGACGATCTGTTGCCAGCCGGATGCGGACAAAGCAGCGTCGTCCAACACGGCAGGGGCGGTCGCAGGATTGCTGCGGTTGAGCCAGATGTCCGGGGGCGCGTCGGATGTTTCGCTGATGCGCATCAGAAAGGAGCCTGCGATTGACGGGGTAGCACTCGCGCCAAAGTAGGCTTTTTCACCCAGCAGTTGCCAGGCGTGGCCGCCGCGGGTGACAGAACTGGCATCTTGGGCGAACGGGGCAAAACCTTCGTCCGCCAACGCTTGCGGGCCGGGAAGGGCTAGCTCGCTTTCGCGCAGAATGCGGATCTCGTCCAGCGTCACCCGCAGGTCGGCATAGATGCCTTGCTCGGCGGCGCTGAGGTCGCGACGGGCATCCAACTGGTTGCTTTGCACGTGAGTGACGTCCTGGGTTTCGCCATGCCAGGCCACCACCGACCCGGCTCCCAATACGATGATCAGGCACAGCAGCAAGACATAAAGGGTTTCGTGGCCCGCGCCAGCGGGGCGAACGACGTGGAGGGTAGGTGTGCTCATGGGGCCTCGATGTCGGCTTGGTCGATTTCCACGACGTGCCCGGGGCCGGCGTCGAAGAGTACGTAGAACTCGGCGTCCGGTTTCTTGAAGGTCAGCGTTGAGTCGGCGCCGAGCTTGCCGGGTACGAGGATGGTTTCGTCATAGCCAATCACGTCCAGCGTCACTCCGGGTGCACCGCTGCCGTCGGAAAAACCGCCGGTGCATTGGATCTGCTCGGCGTCGATGGCCTTGCACTCGCACATTGGGTTATGGGCCAGTGCGCTGGTGCTCAAGCTTGCGCAAAGGAGCAATGCCATGCTGTTGAGGAAGGCGCGGAGGGTCATGGTCGGGCTCCTTGGGTTTTCAGCCAGGCAACGGTGGCCGGGGAGGCCTGGTTCAGTGGAATCGAGGCCTGGTGCATCGAACCGTCCCAACCCTCGAGGGTTATCCACAGTTCGGCATCAGGCTGGGGCTTCGGCGGGACTGGCAACAACGCGCCCATGCGATAGGGCGAGCCAAAGAAAATCACCCCGGCGGCCCGCAGGCTGCGGGGCTTGCCAATGCGCAGATAGGTGGCTTTCACCTGGCTGATGCAGCGTTGGCACAGCGCGGCATTGAAGTGCTTCATGGGGCCGGCGGGACCCTGGGTACGAGGGGCTTCGTTGCGAAATTCCGCCAGGCGCAAGCTCCACGGCCCGACCTGGATCTCGCCGACTTCCCGCTCGCCGAGCCCGCCGTCGCCACGGAACAACGCAGCTTCCGAGAAATACTTGGGCATGAAGCCCAGGGGAATCAGCAGCAATAGCACATTGAGATGGAAACGCCATTTATGCCAGAACCGGCCCAGGCGAGAGGGTGGCAGGGTTGTGGTGGACGGATTCATAGGCTGCCCTCCGGCGAGTCACGGTGGAGGGAGGGTTGCAATGGGGGGGCGATCCGGGCGGGCCGGGCAGGTTTCTGGCTGCGCTTGACGGCGTTGGCAGTGGCCAGGGCGGTGCGTTTGGTCCAGATCAGCAACCCGCTGAGGACCATCATGCTCAGGATCAGACCGAAGAAAAACCAGATGAGCTTGATCCAGAGGCCGCCGAAGTCCCCGGTGTGCAATGGCCGCATGGATTCGGTGACGAATTCCAGGGGCGTGCGGTCCGCCAACAATCGCGTGGCGTCCACCTCGCCGCTGTAGGGATTGATGGTCGCGGTCTGGAACATCAATGGATACCAGCCGCGCCCGCCGATTTCGACGTGGCTGTAGGCATTGCCGGGTAGGCTGACAAAACTCGCGTCCAACCCCGGGATTTGCTGCCGGGCGATCTCGATGGCTCGGTCCAGGTTCAATCGTGGTGGAGCAATACCATCGGCTGACAGTGGAACGCTTTCACGAGCCACGACCGGGACGACCGGCGCGCTGGAGATGGAGATGCCGTTGTCGGCCAGTGTGGCTTCGATCAGGAACCAGGTGCCGGTCACGGAAATGACCGCGATGAACCAGATCGACCAGATACCGCTGAGCCGATGGAAATCGCCCCAGAAAATCCGCGCGCCGTGGCGGATACGCAAGGTCGGGCGCAGGAAACCTTTCCAGAAGCGTTTGTAGACGACAAGCCCGGTAACCAGTGATGCCAGCATCGGCAGGCCGAGGAGAGACACCAGGTACCAGCCCCAGCTGTAGCCGTTGGTGAACGGCACCAGCCACCATCCATGCAGGGCGCGGGTAAAAGCCCTGAAATTGAACGCCGGGGCCGATCCCTGGATAACGCCGCTGTAGGGATTGACGTAGACAGTGTCCGGGCGGCCGTCGGGGTAGGTGACTTTGGCTTCAAGGGCAAAATGCGACTCATCCGGACGCACGATACTTTGCACTTGTGTCAGCGGCTGGGCTTGCTTGATGGCGGCCATGACCTGGTCATAGCTGAGCAACGGGGCGTCATCGCTGGGCTTGCTGGCGCGCATCTCTGGGTTGACCAGCCAGACGATCTCTTGGCTGACCACCGCCAGAGTGCCGGTGACGCAGACGATCAGGACAAAAAACCAGATGGGCAACGCCAACCAGCTATGAACGAGAAACCAGAGTTTGGAGCGGGACTTCTTCGACATGATTGAACGTCTTGATTCGATGGAAGGTTCCGTGTCGCGGGCTTCGCAACGGCCTGAACCCTGGAAAAGCAGGCCGTGGCTTTTGCCGACGCGGCCTGCTGCATCTAATTAAGACGAACGAGACACTCAAATCCTGAAGAGTAAGTTGAAAGAAAATGTTTCGCGTTAGCGATAAGCGTGGTTTGGTGTTTGGGTGGCGAGCCATCAAGCTCCCGGACGATCACACACAACCGATGCAGCCGTCAGTCGGTCGCGCAGAGCGATCAGTTGATTGATGCGCTCATCCAGATTCCGGCTCCACGGCGCCGGAATTTCTGGTGGCTGGTTCACAAGCATCGGGCCAAAGCGGTGACGTTCGGCTCATTTCAGGTACTGCGCATTATCGAGCGCAGCCTGGACGGCGCTCTGCATTGCCCCTGGGTCAGCCAAGCGCAACGAGAGATACGAGAGGGCGATACCCACTATCGAAACCGTTGATTTTTGCCGTTCCATGCTGGCGGGTAGCCTTTGTTCATCGCCCCACTACAGAACATTGGACGCCCGCCATGAACCGTATCCTTGCTGTCTTGTTACTGTTGGCCGTCACCGTATTGAGCGGTTGCGCCTCGTCGTCTCCGGAGCTGCGTCCTTACACAGCTGAGGAAACTCGTGAGCTGGCGCTCGAAGCACTGAATCGCCGAGGCCTTTCTTTTGAGGAATATCACGCGAAGAAAGCCGAATTGCTGGGACCGTCGCAGAAAAATACCGGTTTCGACGAGCGTGGCGAAATGAATGCCGAACGGACCGTTCAACTGCCTGGCCGACCAAGCTGAAGGACTGTACCGCTCGAAGTTTTGCCTAACTGTCCATGGGCGCGTGCCGGGACGTGGGGTAGGGTCATCATTTGACTGCCCCAACGGATTGACCTGCCATGACGCTCTCGCTTGACCTGCTGCTGGGCTTCGCCCTGTTTGCCCTGGTGACCTCGATCACACCAGGCCCCAACAACACCATGTTGCTGGCCTCGGGTGTCAATTTCGGTTTCAGCCGTACGATCCCTCACATGCTGGGCATCACCTGCGGCTTTTTTTCCCTGGTGCTGGCGGTGGGCCTTGGCCTGGGCGCGGTGTTCCAGACTTATCCATTGCTGTACACCGTGTTGCGCTACATAGGCGCGGCGTATCTCATGTACCTGGCATGGAAAATCGCCCATTCCGGCCCGGTCTCGGACAGCTCAACGGGCAACAACAAGCCGATCGGTTACTGGGGCGCGGCGGCGTTCCAATGGGTCAACCCCAAGGCCTGGATCATGGCCATCGGTGCAATCAGCACCTATACACCGCTGCAAGGCTACTTTTTCAATGTGGTGGTGATCGCGGCGGTGTTTGCCTTGATCAATCTGCCAAGCGTCAGCCTTTGGGTCGTTTGTGGCAGCCTGCTGCGAAACCTGTTGCGTGATCGTCGATGGTTGCGCCTGTTCAACTGGGGCATGGCGCTGCTGTTGGTCGCGTCGCTGTATCCGTTGTTGCTCGAAAGCATGAGTGAGGGCTGAGCTTCGGCGCGATGCCTGCTAAGCTCGCTGTTCCAGGAGCGTTCCTACGCACTTATAAATGAAGTCCGACTTCTTTAAAGGTCTTGATCAGGTAATGCTTGTCTCGAATCCAACGAGGGCACCCTGGTCTTGGAACCGGCTCTGCGAGTTTCCTTATGAATAAGCGTCCTTTGTATTTCGATTACGCCGCCACCACGCCGGTGGATGAGCGGGTTATCCAGGTCATGATCCAATGCCTGGGCTTCGACGGTAACTTTGGCAACCCAGCCTCCAGCTCCCATGCGTTCGGCCAGGAGGCACGACAAACCGTGGAGCAGGCACGCCAGCAGGTGGCCCGGTTGGTTGGCGCTCGAGCCGATCAAATCATCTGGACCTCCGGTGCCACCGAATCCAATAACCTGGCCTTGAAGGGCGTGGCGCAGGCGCGCGGTGCCGGCGGTGGGCATGTCATTACCAGCCTGATCGAACACAAGGCGGTTCTCGATACGGTCAGGCAACTAGAGGAAAGTGGCGTCGAGGTGACTTGGCTGGCGCCAGACGCCGATGGCCTGATCACTGCGCGCGCGGTTCGCGAGGCCCTGCGCGAAGACACGTTCCTCGTGTCGCTGATGCTGGTGAACAATGAGTTGGGGACCGTCAACGACGCCGTTGCCATCGGTGAGATCGTTCGCGAGCACGGCGCGCTGTTCCACATGGATGCCGCCCAAGGGGCGGGAAAGGTGGGCATCGACCTGGCCCGGTGGCCGGTGGACCTGATGTCCTTTTCCGCGCATAAGATCTACGGACCCAAGGGTATCGGCGCGCTATACGTTGGCGACCGTGCGCGGCCTCGGGTATCGGCACAGATTCATGGCGGAGGCCACGAAGGTGGTTTGCGCTCCGGCACCCTGGCGACCCATCAGATTGCAGCCATGGGCGCTGCGTTCGAGCTGGCGGCGCAGTCGTTCGATCAGGAGCTTGCCCAGATCGCCCGGTTGCGCAATCGTTTGCTCGAGCCGCTATTGGCATTACCCGGTGTATGTATCAATGGCAGTGCGAGCTGCCGTATTCCCCACACGTTGAGCCTGACGTTCAACGAAGGTGAATTCAACTCGGCGACATTGGGTGCGTCGATTGCTTTTTCGGCTACTTCGGCCTGCAATTCAGCGCAGAACAGCCCATCCCATGTCCTGCTGGCCCTGGGGCATGATGCACGTGCGGCCGGGCGGACTATCCGCTTGAGCCTGGGGCGTTTCACTAGCGAACAGGATATTGATGAGGCGGTGCGGGTTATCAAGGAAGCCTGCGCTGCTGCGCCGGCGTTTTGGGCGACGACCCCTTGAACCGACCGACCTTTTGCAACGAACAATAAAATCGATTAGCAGGGAGTAATAATGAGTACCGAGCCATTGACCCCAGGAGAGGTGCCCCAGCGCCTGGCCCGAATTCGCCAATTGATGAGCGAGGAGGGCGTTCATGCGCTGCTGGTCCCGTCGGCCGATCCGCATCTGTCCGAATATCTGCCAGGCTATTGGCAAGGGCGTCAGTGGTTGTCCGGCTTCCATGGATCGGTCGGCACCTTGATCGTGACGGGGGAATTCGCCGGGGTCTGGGCCGACAGTCGATACTGGGAACAGGCCACGAAGGAACTGGAGGGCAGTGGGATCGAGTTGGTCAAGCTCATGCCAGGTCAGCCCGGCCCATTGGACTGGCTGGGTGAACAAACACCCGAGGGTGGTGTTGTGGCGGTCGACGGTGCAGTCATGGCCGTTGCGTCGGCCCGCACGCTGAGCAGTAAGCTTGAATCGCGCGGCGCGCGGTTGCGTACCGACGTCGACCTGCTGCATAAGATCTGGACCGATCGTCCAGCCCTTCCGGATCAGCCCGTCTACGCCCACCTGCCACCCCAAGCCACGGTGAGTCGTGTAGAGAAGCTTGCCAAACTGCGCGAATCCCTCAAGGAACGCGGTGCCGATTGGCATTTCATTGCGACCCTGGATGACATTGCCTGGCTGTTCAATTTGCGTGGCGCGGATGTGTCGTTCAACCCGGTGTTTGTCTCCTTCGCGTTGATTGGCCAACAACAGGCGACGTTGTTCGTAGCCTTGGACAAAGTCGGTGCGCCATTGCGTGCCACTCTTGAACAGGATGGCGTGACGCTGCGCGATTACAGCGAAGCCGCGGCCGCGCTGCGTGAAGTGCCAAGCGGTGCGAGCCTGCAGATCGATCCGGCGCGGGTCACGGTCGGCTTGCTGGATAACCTGGACAGTGGCGTCAAGCTGGTCGAAGGTCTCAACCCCACGACCCTGGCCAAATCCCGCAAAACCTCGGCGGATGCCGAGCATATCCGCCAGGCAATGGAACAGGACGGTGCGGCGCTCTGCGAATTCTTCGCCTGGCTGGAAAGCGCCTGGGGCCGCGAGCGCATCACCGAGCTGACTATCGATGAACATCTGACCGCGGCACGCAAACGCCGGCCGGATTTCGTCTCCCTGAGCTTCAATACCATCGCTGCCTTCAATGCCAATGGCGCAATGCCCCACTACCACGCCACGGAAGAAGCGCACGCCGTTATCGAAGGCGATGGCCTGTTGTTGATCGATTCGGGTGGCCAGTATCTCGGCGGTACCACGGACATCACACGCATGGTACCGGTCGGAACGCCAACGCCGGAGCAGAAGCGTGATTGCACCCGAGTCCTCAAAGGTGTGATCGCGTTATCGCGGGCCAAATTTCCCCGGGGTATCCTATCGCCTTTGCTCGATGCCATCGCCCGCGCGCCAATCTGGGCCGAGCAGGTGGATTACGGTCATGGCACTGGCCATGGCGTCGGTTATTTCCTGAACGTGCACGAGGGGCCACAAGTCATTGCCTATCAAGCCGCTGCCGCGCCGCAAACCGCGATGCAGCCGGGTATGATCACGTCCATCGAACCGGGCACTTATCGCCCGGGTCGCTGGGGTGTGCGCATCGAGAACCTGGTCCTCAACCGCGAGGCAGGCAGTAGCGAGTTCGGTGAGTTCCTGTCCTTCGAAACCCTGACGCTGTGCCCGATCGATACCCGTTGCCTTGAGCCAGCGTTGCTGACCCAGGATGAAAGGGACTGGTTCAACGCCTACCACGCCGAGGTTCAGCGTCGGTTAAGCCCATTGCTGCAAGGCGATGCGCTGCAATGGCTGAACACCCGGACAGCGGCGATCTGATGCAAAAAGGTCAGGCTAGGGCTTCACGGACGAAGTCCAGCCGATCCTGGCCGAAGAACAGCTCGTTGCCTACAAACATGCTCGGCGCGCCAAACACGCCTCTGCGGATCGCTTCTTCGGTGGAGTTTTTGAGCTGGTCCTTGACCTGTTGATCAGAGGTCAAGGCCAGTACATACCCAGGATCAAAACCGCCGTCTTCCAGAACCGCCGCAACTGTCGCTGGATCGTTGAGATTTCGGGCGTCAATCCAAAGGGCGCGGAACAGGCAATCGATAAAGGTCTCGAATCGGTCTGGGTGGCGCAATTGCATCCCGGTTACGGCGCGCATCAACAGCAACGTGTTGATTGGGAAGTAGGGGTTGAGCTTGAACTCAACGCCATAACGGGTAGCAAAGCGATTCAGATCCTTGAACAGATAAGGCCCTTTGGCCGGTACGGTAACAGGCGATGCGTTGCCGGTTGCCTTGAAGACACCCCCCAGCAACATCGGGCGGTAGATCAGCTCACTGTCCGCTTGTGCGCAAAGCGCAGGTAACTGCGTGTAGGCCAAGTAGGTGGTGGGGCTGCCGAGATCGAAGAAAAACTCTACGGATTTGCTCATGGGCTGCTCTTTTTTGTTATGAGGGGGAGGCTTACCAGCGTTCGCTCCAGGGGCGCAGATCCAGCTCGAACGTCCAGGCATCGCGAGGCTGGGTATGCAAGTACCAGTAATTTTCAGCAATGTGTTCCGGATCGAGAATGCCGTCTTCGTCCTTGGTGGCATATTTTTCCGGGAAGTTGTCGCGAATGAAGGCCGTGTCGATGGCGCCGTCCACTATTACGTGAGCGACATGGACGTTCATCGGGCCCAGTTCGCGCGCCATGCTTTGCGCCAACGCTCGCACGCCATGCTTGGCCCCGGCAAACGCGGCGAACCCTGACGCTCCGCGCAATCCGGCCGTGGCTCCGGTAAACAGGATTGTCCCGCGCTGGCGCTTGACCATGCGCTTGGCCACTTCCCGAGCATTGAGAAAGCCGGAGAAGCAAGCCATCTCCCAGATCTTGAAATACTTGCGCGCCGTCTCTTCCAGAATGCTGCAGGGCACATTGGCGCCAATGTTGAATATGAAAGCTTCGATCGGCCCGATCTGTACTTCAATTTGCTCGATCAGCCCGATGACTTCATCTTCGTTGCGCGCATCGCAGGCGAAACCGTGAGCATCACCTCCCTCGTCCCGAATGCTGTTAACTAACGGCTCAAGCTTGTCGGCACTTCGACGCGTGACGCAGGCAACGAAACCCTCCCGGGCGAAACGCCTGGCTATTGCCCCGCCGGTGGCATCGCCAGCACCCACAACCAGTACGACCTTCTTGTTATTCATAGTTCGTCCCATTGATAAACGATCGTTAACTAAACGCACGTTATGTTAAGATCCGGCCAACGTCAAGGTGTGCATTCAGAGGCAGGACGATGCGTTATTCAGCCAACCACAAGATGGAAACTCGCGAAAAACTGCTCGCCAGCAGCGCTATCTCCGCTAAGAAGTCCGGATTTGCAACGGTGGGCGTTGATGGCCTGATGAAGGCGATCGGGTTGAGCGGCGGCGCGTTCTATAGCCATTTCTCATCCAAGGATGAGCTTTTCAGGGCGATTGTCGAACGAGAGCTGGCCCACAGCCTGGACCGCTTGAGTGGCGATGGGATCATGGACTCAACGAAACTGGAGCGTTGTCTCAAGCAGTACTTGAGCATGAGCCATGTGGAGCAACCGGAGGTGGGGTGTGCCTTGCCCGTGTTGGGGGCAGAGATCGCGCGCTCGGATATTCAGGTACGGGAGGCGGCACAGACTTGGATCTGCCGGTTGCATGAAGGCTGGGCGCGGATAATGGGAAGTGACAGCCTGGCATGGGCGGTCCTGTCACAATGTGTCGGGGCATTGGTGGTCGCACGCATGTTGGCGTCGCCTGAGATTCAGCGCGATGTCCTCAAATCCAGCCGTGAGGAAATCAGTCGTCGAATCGCCGAGCGACCCTTTGACTGATCCGCTGATTATTTGCAGATGACGATCATGCTGCGGCTGGTATACCCGGCGGGGTTGAGCCCGAAGGGATAGTCACCCGGTTCCTCGACGGCATCACCGGATTTGGCGATCACCTTGTAGTTCTTGGGGGCGCATGAATTGGCCGCCGTGGCGGCGCATTGATCCCAGGATGAAGTCAGACCGGAGCAATTGATGTGAAGGCCCTTTTTACCGCGTTTCATTTCGGTTTTCGATGTCGCCGCGCAGCCCGCAACTGCCAGCACGGCGATCAAGATCAAGATTCGTTTCATTCCCGTCCTTATGCCGTCGTGGATCTTGTGTCTACGTACGGCTGTGTTCGCTTTCGCTTGAAGCGTTCATGACGTCCTGTATAAAAAAATCCATGCCTGGCATTAGGTTACGGGGCTAAACATGGCCTAAATGTGCGGTAAATACCAGAGCTATATAAAAACTGCTCAATCTGCTGCGATGGCGGGCTTTGCGGTATCGCCCATCGTCAGTGTCGCGCCGACTGATGCAAGGACGATGCAGGTGATGGCGGCCCACTGCGCCAGCGACAGGTATTCCTGAAGGAAGATAAATCCCGACAGGGCGCCGATCGCGGGCTCGACGCTCATTAGCGTCCCGAACGTGCGGGCTGGAATCCGGGTCAGGGAAATCATCTCCAGGGTATAAGGCAGGGCTGTGGACAGGATGGCGACCCCGATGGCGACCGGAATCAGACTCGGCGTCAGCAGCGCGGCACCGGCGTGCACAATACCAATAGGGGCGACAAACAGAGCCGCTATCATGACTCCCAATGCTGCGGTCTGAACGCCATTGTCCGCGCCGGCCTTCTGGCCAAACAGAATGTATAGCGCCCAACACACGCCTGCGCCCAGGGCGTAACCGGCACCTACCAAGTCGATGCCGGTGTCGGCTGCCCCGGTAGGTATCAATAGCAGCAATCCGATCACTGCCAAGGCGATCCAAAGGAAATCGATCGCCCGACGCGAGGCGTAGATTGCAACCGCCAGCGGGCCGGTGAATTCCAGTGCCACGGCAATGCCCAGCGGAACGCTACGAAGAGACATATAGAAGAGGAAGTTCATGCCGCCGAGCGCCATCCCGTAGACCATCACCGTGCGCAGGGATTGAGCGGTGAGCTTGGCGCGCCAAGGGCGTAGCAATAACAACATGATGATGCTGGCGAAGATAAGGCGCAGGGTCGTGGTTCCTTGCGCGCCCACTACCGGGAACATGCTTTTGGCAAGAGCCGCGCCAGACTGGATCGAGGCCATCGCGATTATTAGCAAGGCAACCGGGAATAAAGAAGAAACCAGGTTGCGATTGGCTGGAGTCATTACGGGGTGTCATCCAATAAAAGGGCAAGAGAAACGGGTTTGAGCAATATAGTGCGCATTTCAAGCGGCGCAGTCTATATATCAGGCGGGTTTGGACCCGTTCAGCCGGAAAGATAAAGAAAGGAAAAAATAACGGTTGACGGCAAATTCTGGATGTCTATAATTCGCCCCACTTCCGGCGCAGTCGAAACGGAAAACTCCTTGAGTTTCAATGAGTTAACCAAGTTTCGGTAAGTGCTTCGCTTCAGTTCAT
>NZ_JBKKRK010000018.1:0-110541 GCF_048847255.1 Pseudomonas algeriensis
TCAACAGCACTTGGGCCCGGCCTTGCCGCCGTAACGGGCCTCTTGGCGCTCTCGGAAGAACGCCTCGTAGTCCATCAGCGGCTTGTCCGGGTGCTTGGTTTGCATGTGCTCGACGTAGTTGTCGTAGTCGGGCATGCCGACCATCAGGCGGGCGGCCTGACCGAGGTATTTACCGAGGCGACTCAAGTCATTGAACATCGTTGCAATCCTCTATCAAGCGTCCGGCAGGGCCTGGAATGGCGCTTCTTTGTCCGTGCGCTCTTTCGTGCCCCAGGCGGCGATGCCGACCTTGAGCGCGTAGAACAGGATGCTGAAGACCACGAACAGGAACAATACCGTCAGCGTTGCGTTGGTGTAGGCATTGAACACCACGTGCTGCATCTGCTCGATGCTCTTGGCCGGGGCCAGGATCTGGCCGGCGGCCAGGGCATCGTTGTATTTGCGCGCCAGGGCCAGGAAGCCGATCGCCGGGTTGGCGTCGAACAGCTTGATCAGGCCCGCGGTGGTGGTGCAGATCAGCAGCCAGCTCGCCGGCAGCAGCGTGACCCAGACGTAGCGTTGGCGCTTCATCTTGATCAGCACCACGGTGGCGAGCATCAGCGCGATACCGGCCAGCATCTGGTTGGAGATGCCGAACAGCGGCCACAAGGTGTTGATGCCGCCCAGCGGATCGATCACGCCCTGGTACAGCAAGTAACCCCACAGCGCGACGCAGCCGGCAGTGGCGATCAGGTTGGCGGTCCAGGATTCGGTTCGCTTGAGGGCCGGCACGAACGAGCCGAGCAGATCCTGCAGCATGAACCGCCCGGCACGGGTGCCGGCGTCCACCGCGGTGAGGATGAACAGCGCTTCGAACAGGATCGCGAAGTGGTACCAGAAGGCCATGGTGTTCTCACCCGGCAGCACCGAGTGCAGGATCTGCGCGATACCGACCGCCAGGGTCGGCGCACCGCCGGCACGGGCCAGGATGGTGGTCTCACCGATGTCCTTGGCCACCGCTTGCAGCGCGTCGGGGGTGATTGCAAAGCCCCAACTGCTGACGGTCTGGGCCACGGCCACCACGTCAGTGCCGACGATCGCCGCCGGGCTGTTCATGGCGAAGTACACGCCCGGCTCGATCACCGAGGCGGCAACCATCGCCATGATGGCCACGAAGGATTCCATCAGCATGCCGCCGTAACCGATGTAGCGGGCGTTGGTTTCGTTATCCAGCAGCTTGGGCGTGGTGCCCGAGGAGATCAGCGCATGGAAACCCGAGACCGCGCCGCAGGCGATGGTGATGAACAGGAACGGGAACAAGCCGCCCTTCCACACCGGCCCGGTGCCGTCGGTGAACTGAGTCAGCGCGGGCATTTTCAGCTCGGGCATGGTGACCAGGATGCCGATCGCCAGGGCGACGATGGTGCCGATCTTGAGGAAGGTCGACAGGTAGTCCCGTGGCGCCAGGATCAGCCACACCGGCAGGACCGCCGCGACAAAACCGTAGCCGATCAGCATCCAGGTGATCTGGATTCCGGTGAAGGTGAAGGCCTTGGCCCAGACCGGATCGGCGGCGATCTGCCCGCCCAGCCAGATCGAACCCAACAGCAACAGCACGCCGATGATCGAGATCTCGCCGATGCGGCCCGGGCGGATGTAGCGCATGTAGATGCCCATGAACATCGCGATCGGGATGGTCGCCATCACCGTGAAGATGCCCCAAGGGCTCTCGGCCAGGGCCTTGACCACGATCAGCGCCAGCACCGCGAGGATGATGATCATGATCAGGAAGCAGCCGAACAGCGCGATGGTGCCGGGAATGCGGCCCATTTCCTCGCGCACCATGTCGCCCAGGGAGCGACCGTTGCGGCGGGTGGACAGGAACAGGACCATGAAGTCCTGCACCGCACCGGCCAGCACCACGCCGGCGATCAGCCAGAGCGTGCCGGGCAGGTAGCCCATCTGCGCGGCCAGCACCGGCCCGACCAGCGGCCCCGCGCCGGCAATGGCCGCGAAGTGGTGGCCGAACAGGATGTGCTTGTTGGTCGGGACGTAGTCCAGGCCATCGTTGTTGAGCACGGCAGGCGTGGCCCGGCGCGCATCGAGTTGCATCACGTTGTTGGCGATGAAGAGGCTGTAGTAGCGATAGGCGACCAGGTAAATGGCCACGGCTGCGACGACGATCCAGAGGGCGTTGATCGCCTCGCCTCGGCGCAATGCCACGACGCCCAGGGCGCACGCTCCTACGACGGCCAGCAGTAGCCAGGGCAGATGGCGTAGCAGGCTATTATTGTTTTTCATTTTTATATTCCAGCCAGGGTGGACAAGAAAGATAGCCACTGGAGTTTAGCGCTAACCAGCGTAAAGGCCATACCCCGACATTCGTCGGCCACTGACCGAACGACAACGACGGCGCGCCAGTTGGGTCTATAGTCAGTGGATCTTCAGGGGGAATGGGTAATGAGCGAACGCCGCCGCTTCGTACGAATTGAATTCCATGCCAAGACCGAACTGAGCCAAGGGCCCTTCATCTGGCCAGTGAAGTTGCTGGACCTGTCCCTCAAGGGGCTGCTGATCGAAAAGCCCCAGCCTTGGCTCGGTGATCCCGAGGCGCCTTTCATGGCAGACATCCACCTGAGCTCGGAGGCAGAGGTCAAGATGGAAGTCCGGCTGGCTCACGACGACCACGGCCACCTGGGCTTCGTCTGCGAGCATATCGACCTGGATTCCATCGCCCACTTGCGTCGATTGGTGGAACTGAACCTGGCCGACCATGATGAACTGGAGCGGGAGCTGGCGGCGCTGATCCAGATTTGAATCCAGCGGTGCCCCCTGTGGCGAGGGGATTTATCCCCGCTGGGCTGCAAAGCAGCCCTAAACCTGACAACTCGGTGTGCCAGGTTGATTGGGGTCGCTTTTTTGGGGCTGCTGCGCAGCCCAGCGGGGATAAATCCCCTCGCCACAGATAAATCCGCTCACCACAGTGGACCGCACCCGCCTCGGTGCTATTCGAACAACGCATCCAACGCCTGCTCCAGACGTGTCACCGCGATGATCTGCAACCCCGCCGGCGCCTCCTTCGGCGCATTGCCCTTGGGCACGATGGCGCGCTTGAAGCCATGCTTGGCCGCTTCTTTCAGCCGCTCCTGGCCACTGGGCACCGGTCGCACTTCTCCCGACAACCCCACTTCCCCAAACACCAACAAATCGTGGGGCAGCGGCCGGTTTCGCAGGCTGGACATGACCGCTGCCATCAGTGCCAGGTCGGATGCGGTCTCCAGCACCTTGACTCCGCCCACCACGTTGAGAAAAACGTCTTGGTCGTGCGTAGGAATCCCGCCGTGCCGGTGCAGGACAGCCAGCAACATCGCCAATCGGTTCTGATCCAACCCCAACGTGACACGGCGCGGGTTCGCCAGGTGACTGTCATCCACCAACGCCTGCACTTCCACCAGCATCGGTCGGGTGCCTTCCCACGTAGCCATGACAACGCTGCCTGGAACTTCTTCCTGGGCGCGTGTCAGAAAGATCGCCGAGGGGTTGGATACTTCCTTCAAGCCCCTGTCGGTCATGCCAAATACACCCAGTTCGTTGACGGCGCCGAAGCGATTCTTCACCGCCCGCAGCAATCGCAGGCGACCATCGGATTCGCCTTCGAAATACAGCACGGTATCGACCATGTGCTCCAGCACCCGTGGCCCTGCCAACGCGCCTTCCTTGGTGACGTGGCCTACCAGGAAAATCGCCGTGCCGCTCTGCTTGGCGTAACGCACCAGCAACGCAGCGCTCTCTCGCACCTGGGACACGCCGCCCGGGGCCGATTGCAGTTGTTCGGTAAAAATTGTCTGGATCGAGTCGATCACCATGACCTTGGGTTTTTCCAGGCGCGCCGTGGCGATGATCGTTTCGATGCAAGTCTCGGTCATGACTCGCAACTGATCCTGGGGCAACCCCAGGCGCCGGGCGCGCATGGCCACCTGCTGCTGGGATTCTTCGCCAGTGACATACAGCGCCGGCATGCGCGTGGCGAGATTGCACAACGTCTGCAACAGGATGGTGGACTTGCCGATGCCCGGATCGCCGCCAATCAACACCACCGAACCGTCCACCAGACCACCGCCCAGCACGCGGTCCAGCTCACCGGATGCCGTGGAGAAACGCGGAATTTCCTCAACGCTGACCTCGGCCAGCGTCTTGATCTGCGCCTGCTGGCCGGCCCAGCCCGTACGCCCGGTGGGCGCCGCCGCGCCGCCGCTTTCCACCATGGTTTCGGTCAGAGTGTTCCAGGCCCCGCATTCGCTGCATTGGCCGGCCCATTTGGGAAAGGTCGAGCCGCACTCGGTGCAGCCGTACATGCGCTTTGCCTTGGCCATCTGAACTCCGGGTAAAAACCGCGATGATAACAGCCGGGCTTTACCGCGGGGCCGGCATTCTGATTTCACCCTTTGCCAGATCTGCCGGGGTGTTGCCCAACGGATCCCTGGCCTCCAGGTCGGCCCCCTTGGCCCTCAGGGCATCGAGCAACTCGCCACGCTTGAACAGACCGGCATACATCGCGGCGGTCTGCCCGGCACCGTTGCGCTGGTCTGGGCTGCAATCGGTGGACAATAAACGACGCGCGATCTGCACTTCGCCCTTGAAAATCGCCCCCATCAACGCGGTGTTGCCACGTTTGTCCTGGGCACAGGCATCCGCCCCGGCGACCAACAGACGCTCAACCGCCGGGCCATGACCGTGATACGCCGCCAGGATCAGCGCGGTGTAGCCCTTCTCATCCCGCGTGTCCAGCGAATAGCCGGCCTCGATGAAGGTATCGAGCATCGGCACATCGCCCCGGCGGGCGGCATCGAAATAATAATCTTGCAACTGTGCCCGCACCTCATCCGCGCCGGCGGTCGGAGCCTGATCGGCCAGCACAGCCCATGACCATGTGACTAATATCAATGAAAGGAACTTACACATCATGACCTCTCCATGCGACTGCGAATTATGGGAGCCGAACCCACTCGGCTCCCATAAGCGGATCAGTCGCTCAGCTTCCCGGCCAGCGCCTTGACCCGCGCCAGGTCGCCCTTGGCGACACGGGCCACTCCCGTCCCGTATTCAGGATCGGCCTTGTAGAGGAACGACAGGATGATGTGCTTGCTCTCGTCATCGGTAGTCGCCAAAGACCCACCAAAACTCTCGATCAAGTCACTGCGCTCCTTTTGGTTGAACGAGCGGTACAGGTCGCCCGCCTGCTTGAAGTTCTGCTCGCGCTGGATTTTCGCCTGTTGGGTGCTACCGGTCAGCTCGGCCTGGCTATAGCGCGCCGCTTGTTGTTCTTCACGGGGCATCAAGCGGCTCGGCTGGTAATTCACGCCGGTGCTGGTCTTGCCAAAATTCATCGCGCCATCCTGGTTGCCGTTGTTGACAGCGACCTTGGGGGCATTGATTGGCAACTGCAGCGCGTTCGGCCCAACCCGGTACATTTGCGTATCGGCATAGGAAAACACCCGCCCCTGCAACAACCGATCTTCCGAAGGCTCGATACCCGGCACCAGGTTCGCCGGCGCCATTGCCACTTGTTCGGTTTCCTGGAAAACATTCGCCGGATTACGGTTCAACACCATTTGCCCAACTTTTCGCTCAGGAACATCCGGCCATATCTTGGTCGCGTCCAATGGATCGAAGTCAAACTTGGCCAGGTCCTGAGGCTTGAGCACCTGGACGAACAAGTCCCACTTTGGAAAGTCCCCCTTATTGATATGGCTGACCAAATCGTTGGTCATATGGCTGTAATCCTGTCCTTGTACTTTCACCACTTCTTTCGGGTCGAGATTTTTGAGGCCCTGCAAACTTTTCCAATGAAACTTTACGTAACTGATCTCGCCCTTTGAGTTGATCAGTTTGTAAGCATGTACACCGTTACCGTCCATCTCGCGGTAACTGGCTGGTGTCCCGGAGTTTGAATACAACTCGGTCAGGGTGCGAGTCGCTTCTGGAACATGGGAAAAGAAGTCGAAACGACGGGAGTCATCATCCAGGTTGGTTCGCGGATCGGGTTTGAACGCGTGGACCATGTCAGGAAACTTGATGGCGTCACGAATGAAAAATGTCGGGAAGTTATTGCCCACCAGATCCCAGTTGCCATCCGCCGTATAGAACTTGGTGGCAAAGCCACGAGGGTCGCGCAGCGTCTCGGGCGAATGGTTGCCATGCACCACGGCGGAAAAACGTACGAACACTGGCGTGACCTGCCCCGCCGCGAAGACCTTGGCCTTGGTCAGGTCGCTTAAATCATTGGACACGGTAAATTCGCCATGGGCACCGGTGCCACGGGCATGGACGACGCGCTCGGGGATACGTTCGCGGTCGAACCGCTGGAGCTTCTGGATCAGTTGCACATCCTGCAGCAAGGTTGGGCCATTGGGCCCCGCCGTTTGCGAGTTCTGGTTGTCGCCTACCGCTGCACCATTATCGCGAGTCAGCGTGGCGGCATGGATGGACAGGGAAAACAGGCTGGCGGTCAGCACAACAAGGGAACGGCGACCGGACATAGCGCCGAGGCCAAGGGAAGTGTTCATTGAAGTTTCCTCTGATTTTATAAAGCGCATCCATGTGCGCCTTTCAGAGGCTAGTGCTCGGAAAATGAAAACCTAAATAGAAATGCCATACCGCGCTGATAGAAAAAACAATATAGGGAGTCAGCCCTGAAGCGCGTATCGCGCGCGATTGGTGGCACTTTGTAAACTTTTCGCGGGGGGCCGGGTCGATTACAGGCACGCTTTGTAAGCAATCATGTCGAGCGAGACACCGATGACTGGCTTACACTGCGGCTATCAACTCATCTGTCACAAGGAATCATTCATGGGCGTGCTAAGCGAGTTCAAGGCCTTCGCGGTCAAAGGCAATGTCGTCGACATGGCCGTCGGGATCATCATCGGTGCTGCTTTCGGCAAGATCGTTTCGTCGTTCGTGGGTGACGTGGTCATGCCTCCGATCGGCCTTCTGATCGGCGGGGTGGACTTCAGCGACCTGGCCATCACCCTCAAGGCCGCCCAAGGCGATACGCCGGCAGTTGTGCTGGCCTATGGCAAATTCATCCAGAGCACAGTGGACTTCATCATCGTCGCGTTCGCGATCTTCATGGGCGTCAAGGCCATCAACCGGCTCAAGCGCGAAGAAGCCGTCGCCCCGAGCGCCCCCCCTGTGCCGACAAAGGAAGAGCTATTGCTGAGTGAGATCCGCGACTTGCTCAAGGCCCAGAACGAACGGCCCTGATATTCCCGCGCCTAGAAATGGCGTCCCCGGGACGCCATTTTTCTACCAATAGTTTTCCACCGCTACCTGGCCGGGCCGGCGGGTGAGGCTCAGTTGCAGGCCCCTGGCCTTGAGCAGCTTGCGCGTGTCGTCAATCATCTGGGGATTGCCGCACAGCATGACCCGGGAATGCTCAGGCGTCAGCGGGACACCGGCGACCCGTTCCAGCTCACCGTTTTCTATCAACGTAGTGATTCGCCCGTTAAGGGCCTCTGGAACCTGCTCACGGGTGACGGTTGATATAAACCGGAACTTATGCGCGTATTCGGCCAGGTAGTCTCGCTGGAACAACCCCTCGATAAGGTCTTGGTACGCCAGTTCCCTGGCCTCCCGCGCACTGTAGACGAGGATGATCCGTTCGAATTTTTCCCAGACCTCGAAATCCTGCAGGATCGAAAGAAACGGGGCGACACCCGTTCCCGTGGACAACAGCCATAGATCACGACCGTCGACAAAACGGTCCAGCGTCAAATAGCCAAAGGCCTGGCGCTCGACCAGCAGATTATCCCCTGGTTTCAGACGGCTCAGCTCGCTGGTGAATTCACCGCCCGGGACGACGATCGAAAAGAACTCGAGAAACTCGTCGAACGGCGATGACACCATAGAATAAGCACGCCAGACGGTGCTCCCATCCGCCTTGACGACACCGAGCCGGGCGAACTGACCAGCCCGGAAGCGGAAACCGCGATCCCTGGTGGTGCGTAGCGTAAACAAGTGAGGCGTCAACGTTTGTACGTCGACCAGTCTCTGGCGGGTAAACTTTTCTGCATTGTCGGTCATGGGGCACTCCAATCGAACAAGGCCTGCAGTGTCCCGCAAAGTGAGGATATTAACCACCGTCGAAGATTGATAGCGTTAAGCCACCCACCTTGTACATCGGCGGATAAAGCTCTACAAAGTAAAAAACATGTATCAAAAACACTATTAGTAAAGTGCCTACGTCAATAGCGACGACACCAGACAAAAGAAAAAAATCTAACTACAGAGCAAGGAAAAGTCCTACACTCATTTTCGCGTCACCGATTGGATCCACCTCGTTGAAAGTTCCAAAGGAGAAATGCGATGGACGAGTGGAAGGACTTGCAACTGCGAAAACTGTCATGTGAAAAGGACTTGCAAAGGGCCTATCGTCTGGTACTGGATTTCTTTAATTTTCAAGGATTTGAATACTGTGCCTTTGCCGCATACTCGGGCGTTCCCGATCGGTATGCCAGCAAGATCAATATTAATAATTACCCTTATGGATGGGACCGGCTTTATGAACAAAATGGTTACGTCAACAATGACCCAATAGTGGCGCATTGCAACCAGTCCGCATTACCGATCCTGTGGAGTGAGAGTGCATTTTCCGAAGCACCCAAGTTATGGCGGGAACTTAACCGACAGGGTCTCAGGCACGGCTGGACACAAGCGATACATGATGAGCACGGCTCCCATTACAGTTTATTCAGCCTCGCCAGGACGCATTGTCCGATCAATGCCGACGAACACTATGGGAACCTTGGCTATGCCATCTTCGCCAGCCAGAAACTGCATGCTCTGGCGGGCAAGAAGCTGGTCGACAACAATATGGTGCCCCCGCAAACCTACCACCTCTCCCCCCGGGAGATCGAAGTGCTGAGGTGGTCCGCCGAAGGAAAGACGGCGTCGGAGGTCGGGCGCATCCTGTGCCTGTCCGAACGTACCGTGAATTTCCATGTCTGCAGCTGCATGCGGAAGTTGAACGTGACCAATAAAATCTCGGCGGTGGCGAAAGCTGCGCACATCCATGTGATCTAGGTAACCGCTCAGTCTGCAAAAACCCACGGGTAATGCCTGGCAAAAAAACGTACCATTTACGGCCCCACTTGAATGATGACGCGCCTAGTCCGCGACGCAGTTCATTCAGGAGGTCCCGCTGACAGACCTGCCCAAGGCAGCGGGACACCCGTTGATTTGCCAGAGTCCCAGCCATGCCCTTGCTCGATACTCCCTTCGCCCAACTCGACCTGATCCGCCAGCCCGAACAGCCGAACGAACCCCTGCAAGCGTTCGACGCTGCCGATGAATATCTGCTTGCGCACCTGGCCGAACAGCAACCGGGCGCGGAAACCCGGGTTCTGGTACTCAATGATGGCTTCGGCGCCCTGGCGGCCAGCCTCGCAGGCAAGGTCAAGGTCACCAGCAGCGGTGACTCGTTCCTGGCGCTGCAGGCATTGGAAAAGAATCTGGTGCGCAACGGCTTGCCGTTCGATACGGTGCCCATCGTTCCGGCCAGCGAAGCGCTGACGGGGCCTTTCGATTGCGTCCTGGTCAAGGTGCCCAAGACTCTGGCGCTGCTGGAGGAGCAACTGATCCGGCTGCAAGGGCAACTGGCACCAGGGGCCCAGGTGATCGCTGCCGCGATGGTCAAGCACCTCCCCCGGGCCGCAGGCGACCTGATGGAGCGCTACGTCGGCCCGGTGCAGGCCTCGCTCGCTGTCAAGAAAGCCCGTCTGTTGATTGCCACGCCGCAACCGAGGACACCGGCCGCTTCCCCTTACCCCACTCGGTATGTGCTGGATGAGCCGAACATCGAGTTGCTCAATCACGCCAACGTGTTCTGCCGTGAAGGGCTGGACATCGGCACCCGCGCCTTCCTGCCGCACCTGCCCAAGAACCTGGGCTCGGCGCGTGTTGCGGACCTGGGTTGCGGCAACGGCGTGCTGGCCATTGCCAGCGCGCTGGCTAACCCGGACGCTCGCTACACCCTGGTGGACGAGTCGTACATGGCCGTGCAATCAGCCGCCGAAAACTGGCAAGCCGCCCTGGGCGAGCGCGAAGTGATCGTGAGGGCGGGCGATGGCTTGGCCGGGCAAGAAGCGCAGTCCCTGGATGTGGTGCTGTGCAACCCGCCCTTCCATCAGCAGCTAGTGGTGGGCGATTTCCTTGCCTGGCGCATGTTCCAGCAGGCCCGTGAAGCGTTGGTGGTCGGCGGCGCGCTGTACATCGTCGGCAACCGCCACCTGGGCTATCACAGCAAGCTGGCGCGGCTGTTCCGCGGTGTCGAGCAGGTGGCCGCCACGCCGAAGTTCGTGATCCTCAAAGCCCGCAAATAACTGCGTCAATGAGTCGTCAAACCCGCGGCGTTCATGAACATCCGCATCAAGCTGGCTACGATGAACAATGCCAGCACGCTACCGGCCCAAATCGCCGCCAGCCAACCGAGCCGCTGCCATAGCGGCTTTTTTTCCGCGGCCTCGATGTCTTTCAAGTCAGGCTTGGCCATCTTCGGCACCTCGCAGGTCGGTCAATGGTAGCCATCGTCATGGGTCACCTTGCCGCGGAACACGTAGTAGCTCCAGAAGGTGTACACCAGGATCAACGGAATGATGAACAACGTGCCGACCAGCATGAAGCCCTGGCTCTGTGGCGGCGACGCGGCGTCCCAGATCGAAATGGACGGCGGCACGATGTTCGGCCACAGGCTGATGCCAAGGCCGCTGTAACCCAGGAAAATCAGCACCAGCGTCAGGATGAAAGGCGTGTAGTTGGCGTTGCGGGCCACGGCGCGGAACAACCCGTACATGGTCACCAACACCAGGATCGGCACCGGCAGGAACCAGAACAGGTTCGGCAAGGTGAACCAGCGCGCGGCGATATCGGCATGGGCCAGTGGGGTCCAGATGCTGACGATACCGATCACCGTCAGCACCACGAAGGCCAACGGCCTGGCCAGGTCATGCATCTGTTCTTGCAGCTTGCCTTCGGTCTTCATGATCAGCCAGGTACAGCCGAGCAAGGCATAGGCGGCGATCAGCGCCAGGCCGCAAAACATGGTGAACGGCGTGAGCCAGTCCAGGGAACCGCCGGCGAACTGGCGGTTGACCACTTCGAAGCCGTCGATGAACGCCCCCAGGGCGACACCCTGGAAGAACGTCGCCGTCAGCGAGCCACCGATAAATGCCTTGTCCCAAAGATGCCGCTTCTCGGCCTTGGCCTTGAAGCGGAACTCGAACGCCACGCCCCGGAAGATGAGCCCGATGAGCATCAGGATCAGCGGCAGGTACAATGCCGAGAGCACCACCGAATACGCCAGCGGGAACGCCCCGAACAGCCCTGCCCCGCCCAGCACCAGCCAGGTCTCGTTACCGTCCCAGACCGGCGCGACGGTGTTCATCATCACGTCGCGGTCGCGCTCGCCCTTGACGAAGGGGAAGAGAATGCCGATGCCCAGGTCGAAGCCGTCCATGATCACGTACATCATGATGCCGAAGATGATGACCACGGCCCAGATCAGCGGAAGATCAATACCCATGACTCAATTCCCCTTGTTCGAGCTGTCGTTGTGGTCCACTTCGTCGTCGCCTTCGTTGGCGGCCGACAATGGACGGGCCGGGGTGCGTTTCTGACCGGGGCCACCGTCGGTCGGCTCGGCTTCCTGCGCCACCGGGCCCTTGCGCACCAGACGCATCATGTAGCTCAACCCCGCGCCGAACAGCGCGAAATACACCACCACGAACATGACCAGGGTGAAGCTCATCTGTGCAAAGCTGTGGCCGGACGACGCATCCGCCGTGCGCATCAAGCCGTAGACTACCCACGGCTGGCGACCGATTTCCGTGGTGAACCAGCCGGCCAGGATCGCGATCAGCCCGGAAGGCCCCATCCACAGCACCAGATGCAGGAACGGGCGGGATTGGTAAAGCCGGTTGCCGCGGCGTAGCCAGAGGCTGCACAGCCCAGTGAATATCATCAGCAACCCCAGGCCCACCATGACCCGGAACGACCAGAACACGATGGTCGAATTCGGTCGATCCTCAGGCGGGAAATCCTTCAGCGCCGGCACCTGATCGGTCAGCGAGTGGGTCAGGATCAAGCTGCCCAGGTACGGGATTTCCACAGCGAACTTGGTTTGCTCGGCCTTCATGTCCGGCCAGCCGAACAGAATCAGTGGCGTGGGTTCGTCGCCGACGTTTTCCCAGTGCCCTTCGATGGCGGCAATTTTTGCCGGCTGGTGCTTCAGCGTATTGAGACCGTGGAAGTCACCGATTACCGCCTGGACAGGCGCGACCAGCAGGGCCATCCACATCGCCATCGACAACATGCGGCGAATGGCCGGGTTATCGCGACCGCGCAGCAGGTGCCAGGCCGCCGACGAGCCGACGAAAAACGCGGTGGCGACAAAGGCCGCGACCGACATGTGCATCAGCCGGAACGGAAACGAGGGGTTGAACACCACGGCCAGCCAGTCCACCGGAATGACCCGGCCATCGATGATTTCGTAGCCTTGCGGGGTTTGCATCCAACTGTTGGACGACAGGATCCAGAAGGTCGAGATCAGCGTACCGATCGCCACCATGACCGTGGAAAAGAAGTGCAAGCCACGCCCCACGCGATTCCAGCCGAACAGCATTACGCCGAGGAAGCCCGCTTCGAGGAAGAATGCCGTGAGCACTTCATAAGTCAGGAGCGGCCCGGTTACAGCGCCAGCGAAATCCGAAAAACGGCTCCAGTTGGTGCCGAACTGATAGGCCATCACCAGCCCGGAGACCACCCCCATGCCGAAGTTGACGGCGAAAATCTTCGACCAGAAGTGATACAGGTCGCGGTAGGTATCGTCGTGTGTCTTCAGCCACAGGCCTTCGAGTACCGCCAGGTAACTCGCCAGGCCAATGGTGATGGCCGGGAACAGGATGTGGAACGAGATGGTGAACGCGAACTGGATTCGGGCGAGATCGAGCGCCTCCAAACCGAACATAAGTCTTCCTCTGTCAGGTAAAACCGGCTGCGGGCGGGGCTTGCATCACAGCCCCCAGGGATATGGAGTGCGATGCTTTTAAAATCGTTCTTTTTAAACCGTCACAACGCAGGACTTTGGCCCAATGGCCGCCAGCACAACACCCCAAGGGGATTGACCTGGGTCAAGCAATGTTCAAAGAGTAGTCGCTATATGGCCGATGGACGGCGTGGTCTTTTGTCGCGTGACAGGTTGTCCCAGGTGCTCAGGACATAAGTAAAAGCTCTTGTGGCGAGGGGATTCATCCCGCTCGATTGCACAGCACTCGCAAAAGCTTGGGGCCGCTTAGCGCCCCAGCGGGGCGGTGCGACGTTCGCTAAATCCCCTCGCCACAAATGTTCCCTCAAGCCAATATCGATGTTTGGCTAACTATTTTTCCAACCACCGCAACTTCCTGTTACAGCTCAGTGATAATCTCGACCATCCCATCACCGGACCCCGTCACAGATGCCCAGCCAAGCGCCCCTTCTGCTCCGTCACCATCGTCCCTTCATTGCTTTCTGGCTGGCTCGGATATTCACCGCCAGCGGTTTCCAGATGCTGACCGTGGCCATCGGCTGGAACCTCTATCAACTGACCGGCAATGTCCTGGACCTGGGGCTCGTCGGCCTCGTGGAGTTCGCCCCACGGGTGCTGTTCATGCTGCACACCGGGCACGTGGCGGATCGATACGATCGATGTAAAGTCGCGGCCATCTGCCAATCGTTGCAAGCCATGATCGCCCTCACCCTGGCGATTAGCAGCGCCAGCGACAACGTTACGCGCGAGATGATCTTCATTCTCGCGTTCCTGCTCGGCGCGGCCCGCTCCTTCGAAATGCCGACCACCCAGGCGCTGTTGCCGAGCATTGTACCTGCCGCGTTGTTTCCCCGGGCAGTGGCCGCCGCGCAATCAGCACAACAATCGGCCACCATCGTCGCCCCGGCCCTGGGCGGTTTGCTGTACGCCTTTGGCAGCGTCTGGGTCTATGGGCCAACCGTGTTGCTCTATGTCATCGCCTGCTGCCTGATGCTCAACCTGCCCGCCCGGCAGACACCGCTGAATAAAGGCAAGGCGACCCTCGACTCGCTGTTGGCCGGTATTCGCTTCATTCGCAGCCGCCCGGACATCCTAGGGGCGATCTCTCTGGACTTGTTTGCGGTGCTGTTGGGCGGCGCCACCGCGCTGTTGCCGGTATTTGCCAAGGACATCCTGCTCACCGGCCCCTGGGGCCTGGGCCTGTTGCGTTCGGCGCCGGCGGTCGGGGCCTTGCTGATGTCGCTGTGGCTGGCGCGGTTTGCCGTGGAGCGCAAGGTCGGCCGGGTAATGTTTACCGCCGTGGGCGTGTTCGGCGTCGCCACCATTGCGTTCGGCCTTTCCACGTCGTTCTGGTTCTCCCTGGCGGTATTGGTGGTGCTGGGCGCGGCGGACATGATCAGCATGGTCATCCGCGCCTCCTTCGTGCAGTTGGAAACGCCCGACGAGATGCGCGGTCGGGTGAGCGCTGTGAATGGGTTGTTTATCGGCGCCTCGAACCAGTTGGGCGAATTCGAGTCCGGGCTCACCGCCCACTGGTTCGGCACGGTGCCGGCGGTGGTCATGGGCGGCGTCGGCACGCTGCTGGTGACCGGGGCCTGGATCAAACTGTTCCCGACCCTGGCCAACCGTGACCGGATGCACGAACCGGTGGACGAGGCGAAAGCCTAGAGCAACTTATCCAGGGTGATGGGGAAATCCCGCACCCGTTTGCCCGTGGCATGGTAGACCGCATTCGCCACCGCCGCGGCCACGCCGACAATGCCGATTTCGCCGACGCCCTTGGACCCGAGGGCATTGACGATTTCGTCATGCTCTTCGACAAATATCACGTCTATCTCGCCAATGTCGGCATTCACCGGCACATGGTACTCGGCCAGATTGTGGTTCATGTGGCGGCCAAGGGCATGGTCGGTCAAGGTTTCTTCGTGCAGTGCCATGCCAACGCCCCAGACCACCCCACCGAGGATCTGGCTGCGGGCAGTCTTCGGATTGACTACCCGGCCCGCCGCGATGGCGCTGACCACTCGGTTGACCTTCACCGTGCCAAGGTCTTCATCCACCAACACCTCAACGAAAACCGCCGAATGCGTGGCGGTCGCATAGGCCTGGCGTTTTTCATCCGGTCCGGTGGCGACCTCCGCCTGCAACGGCATTTCACCGCTTTTTTGCGCCAGCTCCGCCAGGGCGACACGGGCCTCGCCCATGCGCAGTTCACCGTCGATGAATGTTACCTGCTCAAGGGTCGCGCCGCTGAAGGCAGGACAGGACTGACGGGCCACGGCGAGCAGCTTTTCCCTGAGCGCTTCGCAGGCTTTCTGCACCGCCGTGCCCACCGACGAGACGGTAAACGAACCACCCTGCAATGGTGCCGTTGGCAGCGACGAGTCGCCCAGGACAAAGGTGACGTCCTCAAGGGAAACGCCTGACGCCTCGGCGGCAATTTGAGTCATGACGGTATAGGTGCCGGTGCCGATGTCCGTCGTTGCGCTGCTGACGGTCAACTTGCCGTTGGCGTCCAGCGAGGCGCGGGCACTGGCTTTTTGCTGCATGGCTTCCCACACGCCGCCCGCCATGCCCCAACCCACCAGTTGCCGGCCGCTGCGCATGCTGCGCGGTTCGGGGTTGCGCTTGCTCCAACCGAAACGGTCGGCGCCCTGGGCGTAACAGGCCCGCAGCTCCTTGCTGGAATAGGGCTTGCCTTCGTTTTCGTTGCGTTCGGCATAGTTGATCAGACGCAACTGCACCGGGTCGATCGCCAGGGCGCAGGCCAGCTCGTCCATGGCACACTCCAGCCCGATCAACCCGAGGGCCGCGCCCGGGGCGCGCATGTCCAGCGGTGTGTACACGTCCAACGGCGCCAGTTTGTACGTCAGTGTCACGTTATCGCAGTGATAGAGCATGCCGCTCCACTCCACCACGTGCTCGGTAAAATCTTCGAAACGCGAGGTCTGGCCAATGGCGGTATGCGCTACCGCGAGCAATCTTCCGTTGGCCGCAGCACCCAATTGCAAGCGCTGGAATGTCCGAGGCCGATAGCCAAACGTAAACATCTGCTGGCGCGTCAGGCTGACCCGTACGGAACGCTTGAGATGCAGCGCGGCCATCACCGCGAGCGCCAATTGGTATTGCGGACGCAGGCCGGAACCAAACGCGCCGCCCACGTAGGCGGCAAATACCCGCACTTGCTCCTTTTCCAGCCCGAATACTTTTTGCACGTACGCCTGGCAGTTTTGCGCGCCTTGGGTCTTGTCGTGGATATGCAGGCTTGCGTCGGGTTGGTACAACACGGTGGAGGCATGGGGCTCCATCGGGTTGTGGTGTTCTATCGGCGTGCTGTAGGACACGTCCACACTCAGGGCTGCGCTCGCGTACTCGCCCTGAAAATTCCCACGGGGCTTGGGCAGTTCTGCAGGTGCTGGATGAGCTTCGTTTTGCAGGATTGTCAGATCGGTCTGATGCCCCTCAGCCTCGTATTCGATCTCCACCAGCGAGCCGGCATAACGGGCCAGCTCCAGGTTTTCGGCGACCACCAGGGCCAGCGGCTGGCCGCTATAGAGGATCTGGTCGTTGAACAGTGGCCGGAACGGCGAGCCCTCCGCCGCGTCGGCATCCTGATAGGGTTCGTCGTAGCTGGCGATTTTGGGCCGATTGGTATGATCGATCACAGCAACGACACCCGGCAGCGCCAGGGCGCGGGAAGCATCGATACCCACCACCCGCCCCCGGGCGATGGCACTGGATACGACACTGCCGTGCAACAAGCCGTCTTCCGGATATTCCCCGGCGTAACGGGCCCGACCGGTCACCTTGAGGAGGCCATCGACCCGGTCCAGCGGCTGGCCTATGGTTTTGCTCGGTGCATTCATCGGGCGGTTCCTCCCACCAGTGCGGCATCGCTCAAGGCGCGGACAATCGCCCGGCGCGCCAACTTGACCTTGAAACCGTTGTGCTCCAACGGCTCGGCGTCTTGCAGCAGCGCATCCGCGGCGGCCGTGAACGTCTCGCGGCTGACCGCCTGACCCACCAACCAACTCTCCACGGATCGATCACGCCAAGGCTTGTGGGCCACGCCACCCAAGGCCAGGCGAGCCTGGCGAATCACCGGCCCGTCCAGCTCCAGCGCGGCGGCGACCGAGATCAGAGCGAAGGCATAGGACGCGCGGTCACGGATCTTCAAGTACTGGCTGTGTTCGGCGAAGCCTGTGGGCGGCAGCTCGATATAGGTGATCAGTTCATCATCGGCCAGTTGATTGTCCCGGTCCGGAGCGTCGCCGGGCAGGCGATGGAAGTCGGCGAATTCGATGGTCCGTGGACCACCCCGGCCCAGCACATGGACCACCGCGTCAAGCGCGGCCAGTGCCACGCACATGTCGGAGGGATGAGTCGCGACGCATTGATCGCTCGCCCCAAGAATCGCGTGAATACGGTTCAAACCGCTTCGAGCCGGGCAGCCACTGCCAGGCCGGCGTTTGTTGCACGGCACACCGGCGTCATAAAAATAGTAACAACGGGTACGCTGCAACAGGTTGCCACCCGTGCTGGCCATGTTGCGCAGCTGTGGCGAAGCACCGGCAAGAATGGCCTGGGAGAGCAACGGATAACGGCGCTCGATCCAGGGGTGCCAGGCCAGATCGGCGTTACTCACCAACGCGCCAATCATCACCCCGCCCGATGGCGTTTCGCTGAGGTCGGCCAAGGGCAGCCCGGTGATATCGATCAGGTGCTGGGGGCGGGTGAGGTTTTCCTTCATCAGGTCGAGCAGGTTGGTGCCGCCAGCGATGAAACGCGAATCGGCACTCGACAGCTCGACGGCGGCCTGCAGCGTGTCGGGCTTGCTGTAGCGAAAGGGATTCACGACTCACCTCCGGTCTGCTGGAAGAGCGGCAGGGCTTCTTCGATGGCATCGCGAATGTTGTTGTAGGCACCGCATCGGCAGAGGTTGCCGCTCATCAGCTCGCTGATTTCGGCGCCAGTGCTCGCCCGCCCCTCGTGGGCCAGCGCCACCGCCGAACAGATCTGCCCGGGAGTGCAATAGCCGCACTGGAACGCGTCATGCTTGATGAATGCCCGTTGCATCGGATGCAACTCGTCGCCATTGGCCAGGCCCTCGACGGTGGTCAGCTCGGCACCGTCGCACATCACCGCGAGGGTCAGGCAGGCGTTGATCCGTTTGCCGTCGCGCAGCACCGTGCAGGCGCCGCATTGGCCGTGGTCACAGCCCTTTTTGCTGCCCACCAGGTCCAATTGTTCGCGCAGCAAATCGAGCAACGTAGTCCAGGGCAGCACCTGCAACTCGCGCACCGCGCCATTGAGTGTCAGACGTATGGGATGACGGACGAAGGACGCCTGCGTCGCTTCGGACAAGGTCGCGCTCATGGAACACCTCACGGTTGGTCGTACACGCGGCGTTTTGGAAAACCGCCGTCATAAGGGGTACGACTTCGGGGTGGGATGAGCGTTCCAAGACAATTGCCCGCCCCCAATGCACGAGTCCAGCGCGCCTGTGCGGTACATATGTATCGCACAGGCTGTAATGTATCGCCTTACACTCCATTCCATGATTAAATCCTTCCAGCACAAAGGCCTCAGGGTCTTTTATGAAACGGGTTCGACGCGGGGAATTCGGGCAGACCACGGGAAGCGGCTGGCTCGCATGCTTCAGTTCATGGACAGGGCATGCATGCCAAGCGACCTGGACATCCCCGGGTGGCGATTGCATTCGCTCAAGGGTGATCTGGTCGATTATTGGTCGCTGAGCGTTTCAGGGAACTGGCGAATTGTCTTCCGCTTCATCGAGTCCGACATCGAACTGGTCGATTACCTCGACTATCACTGACAGGAGGCTGGAACATGCCCATGCACAATCCGCCACATCCTGGCGAAACATTGCTGGTGGACGTATTGCCCAAGCTGGGCATCACGGTGACCGAACTGGCGAGACACCTCGGTTTCGCTCGACCGCACCTTTCTCGGGTACTGCACGGTCATGCACCGGTCAGCCCAGACCTGGCAGTACGCCTGGAACGCGCAGGCATCGGCAAGGCACGCGTCTGGCTGGGCGTCCAGACCGACTATGACCTATGGCAAGCCGAGCGGCGCGAACAACCAATGATCGAACCCCTTGCCCATCACATTTGACGCTGTCACGCCAACAACTCCGCCGCCACCACGCTCCTCACCCCTTTACCGGCTAATGCTTCCACCAGCGCAAGGGCAAACACCAAGGCGGCGGCGGAACCCTGGGCGGTGATGCAATTGCCGTCCACCACCACCGGCTGGTCGACGAAGCTGCACCCGGACAGTTGCTGGCTCACGGCGGGCAGGCAGGTCATCCGGCGCTGGCGCAGCACGCCGAACGCCTGGAGCACCAACGCCGGGGCTTCGGCGATGGCGGCGAAGATGCGCCCGGCGGCCGCCTGGTCCTTGATCAACTGTTGCAAAGGCGGGTGGGCCGCCAGGTGTTGCACGCCGATGATGCCGCCCGGCAAGACGATCAAGTCGAAATCCTGCACCAGCACGTCCACCAGCATGCCGTCGGCGGTCAGGCGCGTTCCGCGTGCGCAGGTGAGCATGCGACGGCCTTCGATACTCGCCACGACGACTTCAAGCTGCGCCCGGCGCAACACGTCGATCAGCGTCACCACCTGCAAATCATCAACGCCTTCAGCCACGGCGATCAGGACTCGGGGGATCTTGGTTCCAGGCATCATGGGCACTCTCCGCTGGGTGATCCTTCAAGACTAGTCAGCTTTGCCGGGCCCTGTCAGCCGAAGGTCGTCCACGGCATGTCATTTGATGTACAACTGGGTCGACATCCGGTTGCCAGGTGCGTTGATCGACACGTTGCTGAAGCTGAAGGTGCCTTCCTGCTTGCCCTTCAGATCGAAGATATACAAGTAGCCGACCGTTCGCCGGGCTCCGGTCGAACAATCATTGAGATTGCCATTGTCGTATGCACACACCGGTGAACGGGTGCCGTCGACCTCGAAGCCGTCCAGCGTGACATTCGGCTGGTGGCCTATGCCGAGCTCCAGCACGTAGACCTTGATATGCGGGCCACTGTGGTCGCAACGGGTTTGCGCCTGTCCTGCGGAAACGTCTTCGAAACCACAGGCCGGCGACTCGACCTTGAGCACCTTGACCTCGCTCAGCGGTGGTGCCGACGCGGCGTGCGCGACCGGCACGGCCAGCCCCAGGCCGAACACCCAGGCCCATGCAATGTTTTTCATGCGATACATCCCGACCGTCCGAAATCGGGCGCAGTATGGCCCAACTTTTGCCTGCGCACACTTATGCGACGCACACCGAGGATCGCAGCCACATCGCCGCGCTGCTATGATGCGCGGCTTTTTCCGACCCGCAGAAAATCCCGGCGCCCCTGGCGACCTGTGCTTTGCTGTTGAGGTCGATACATTCACGGCGCCGCGCGCGCCACGGGGAGCAGACATGCTGGAAAGGCTGTTTCAACTCAAGGCACACAATACCAACGTGCGGACCGAGATCCTGGCGGGCGTCACGACGTTCCTGGCCATGGCCTACATTCTGTTCGTCAACCCGAGCATCCTCGGCGAAACCGGCATGGACAAGGGCGCGGTATTCGTCGCCACCTGTCTGGCGGCGGCCATTGGTTCCACAGTCATGGGCCTGATCGCCAACTACCCGATCGCCCTCGCGCCGGGCATGGGCCTGAACGCCTTCTTCACCTACACCGTGGTCCTGCACATGGGCCATACCTGGCAAGTGGCGCTGGGGGCGGTGTTCGTCTCCGCCGTGCTGTTCTTTCTGCTATCGATCTTCCGCATCCGGGAATGGATCATCAACAGCATCCCGCTGCCGCTGCGCTCGGCCATCGCCGCCGGTATTGGCCTGTTCCTGGCGCTGATCGCCCTGAACAACGCCGGCATCGTGGTGAAAAACCCAGCGACCATGGTCGGCCTCGGCGACCTGAAGCAACCGGCGCCGATCCTGGCAACCCTGGGCTTCGTACTGATTGTCGCTCTGGAGGCGCTTAAAGTGCGCGGCGCGGTACTGATCGGCATCCTGGCGGTCACCATCGTCTCGATCCTGATGGGCTTCACGCCCTTTGGCGGCATCATTTCCGCGCCGCCATCCCTGGCCCCGACCTTCCTGCAGTTGGACATCAAGGGCGCCCTGGACATCGGCCTGGTCAGCGTGATCTTTGCGTTCCTGTTCGTCGATCTGTTCGATAACTCCGGCACCCTGATCGGCGTCGCCAAGCGCGCCGGGCTGATGGGCAAGGACGGCCACATGCCGAAAATGGGCCGTGCGCTGATTGCCGACAGCACCGCCGCCATGGCCGGTTCGCTGCTAGGCACTTCGACGACCACCAGCTACATCGAATCGGCGGCGGGCGTCAGCGCCGGCGGCCGAACCGGCCTTACGGCGATCGTGGTCGCGATCCTGTTCCTGCTGGCGCTGTTCTTCTCACCGTTGGCCGCCAGCGTCCCGGCCTTCGCCACCGCGCCGGCCTTGCTGTTCGTCGCGGTATTGATGACCTCCGGCCTGGCGGAAATCGACTGGGACGACGTTACCGTTGCCGCTCCGGTGGTGATCACTGCCCTGGCGATGCCGTTCACCTATTCCATCGCCAACGGCATCGCCTTCGGCTTCATCGCCTGGACCGCCATCAAACTGGTGTCCGGCCGCGGCCGTGAGCTGAACCCGGCGCTGGTCATCCTTTCGATCCTGTTCGTTATCAAGTTGGGTTGGTTCAACGCATGACTTTTGATTCCCAGGCCTACACCACCCAGCTGCAAGACAAGGTCGTGCGCCTGCGCGACCTGCTGGCTCCGTTCGAGGCCCCCGAGCCCGAGGTGTTCGACTCTCCGCTACAGAACTTCCGCCTGCGAGCCGAATTCCGCCTGTGGCGCGAGGCCGGCGAACGCCATTACGCGATGTTTTCCCAGGAAGACAAGCGCACGCCGATCCTCATCGAAGCGTTCCCCATCGCCAGCCTGCGCATCAACCAATTGATGCCGCAGCTCAAGGCCGCCTGGCAAGCCAGCGCGCCGTTGAGCCACAAGCTGTTCCAGGTGGAGTTCCTGACCACCCTGGCCGGCGACGCGATGATCACCCTGTGTTACCACCGTCCGCTGGATGAACACTGGCACGCCGCAGCTTCGAAACTGGCGGCCGAGCTGGGCGTAAGCATCATCGGCCGCTCCAAGGGCAAACGCGAAGTGATCGGCCACGACTACGTGGTGGAGAAACTCGACGTGGGCGGCCGCACCTTCAGCTACCGCCAACCCGAAGGCGCCTTCACCCAGCCCAACGGCACGGTGAACCAGAAGATGCTCAACTGGGCTTATGAAGCCCTGGGCGATCGCAATGACGACCTGCTGGAGTTGTACTGCGGCAACGGCAACTTCACTCTGCCGCTGGCAACCCGTGTGCGCAAAGTGCTCGCCACTGAGATCAGCAAGACTTCGGTCAACGCCGCACTGAGCAACCTCAGCGAGAATGCGGTAGACAATGTCACGCTGGTGCGCCTGTCCGCTGAAGAGCTGACCGAAGCCCTGAACGAAGTTCGGCCGTTCCGGCGCCTGCAGGGCATCGACCTGAAAAGCTACGAATTCGGCAGCGTCTTCGTCGACCCGCCTCGCGCCGGCATGGACCCGGACACCTGCGAGCTGACCCGGCGCTTCGACAACATCCTCTACATCTCTTGCAACCCCGAAACCCTCGCCGCGAACATCGCGCAACTGAACGATACCCACCGCATCACGCGCTGCGCGTTGTTCGATCAATTCCCTTGGACCCACCACATGGAATCCGGGGTGTTGTTGACGCGGCGCTGAGTCCTCCCTTTCGGGGTGAAGGATTACCCTGTGGCGAGGGGATTTATCCCCGCTGGGCTGCGAAGCGGCCCTCTGCTCTGTCTTGTCTGGCCTCTTGCGAGTGCTGCGCACTCGAGCGGGGATAAATCCCCTCGCCACAATTGCTCTCCCTCACCTTTCGGCCGGCAATGTTCGATCATCGAACACTTATTGCCCGACAACCGCTGCTTTATTTGACCAAATTAACCATCTAGTACAATTTATCTCCACCGGCTGAAACCCGCCGAGACCAACAATAAAAATGTGGAGATTGTGCGATGCCTCCGATCGTTCTGGTGCTCAACGGCCCGAACCTGAACCTGCTCGGCACCCGCGAGCCGGCGACCTATGGCCACGAAACCCTGGCCGATATTTCCGCCCTGTGCGGCCGCGCCGCCGAGGAGTTCGGCCTGACCGTGGAATTTCGCCAGACCAACCAGGAGGGTGAATTGATTGATTGGATTCACGGCGCCCGAGGCCGGTGCGGCGGTATCGTCATCAACCCGGCGGCCTGGACCCACACCTCCGTGGCGATCCGCGATGCCCTGGTGGCGAGCGAAGTGCCGGTCATCGAAGTCCATCTTTCCAACGTCCACGCCCGCGAGACGTTTCGCCACCACTCCTTCGTCTCATCCGTCGCCATCGGCGTGATGTGCGGGTTTGGCAGCCATGGTTATCGCCTGGCCCTCGAACATTTCAGTCATCGGTTGAAGGGTTGAGCGCATGCCGAACGTCACTGTACTGGCCGGCCTGATCGGCGCGGGTATCCAGGCGTCTCGCACGCCAGCGCTGCACGAGCGCGAAGGCGATGCCCAAGGCATGCGTTACCTGTATCGACTGATCGATCTAGACGCGCTGAAACTCGACAGCAGCGCCCTGCCCGACTTGCTGATGGCCGCCGAACGCATGGATTTCACCGGCCTGAACATCACCTTTCCTTGCAAGCAGGCGGTCATCCCTCTGTTGGATGACCTTTCGGCGGAAGCGCGGGGAATCGGCGCGGTGAACGCCGTGGTGCTCAAGGACGGCAAGCGCATCGGCCATAACACCGACTGCCTGGGTTTCGCCGAAGGTTTTCGTCGAGGCCTGGGCGATGTCGCGCGCAACCGCGTGGTCCAGATGGGCGCTGGCGGCGCTGGCGCAGCGGTGGCCCACGCCTTATTGGTGGAGGGCGTGGAGACGCTGAGCATTTTTGATGTCGAGGTCAGCCGTGCCGAGGCATTGGCCAACAACCTGAACCAACACTTCGGCGCCGGTCGCGCCCGAGCCGGGCATGACCTTTCCGCTGCCATGGCCGAAGCCGACGGCTTGGTGAACACCACGCCCATGGGCATGGCAAAACTACCGGGCATGCCGGTGCCGGTCGAGTTGTTGCGGGGCGACCTGTGGGTGGCGGAGATTGTGTATTTCCCGCTGGAAACCGAACTGCTGCGCAACGCCCGCGCGCTCGGCTGCCGCACACTGGATGGCGGCACCATGGCGGTGTTCCAGGCGGTGAAGGCGTTCGAACTGTTCAGCGGCGTGGCGCCGGATGCGGGGCGGATGCTGGCGCATTTTCAGAGCATGAATCCCTGAAGCTCGCGACAAACTCCCTGAGGGAATGACTTGTGGGAGCGAGCTTGCTCGCGATAGCGGTGGATCCGTTGATATCAACGTGACTGACATGCCGCCATCGCGAGCAAGCTCGCTCCCACATAGGCTCGCTCCCACAAGGTCTGCATAGGTTCAGGATCAGGCCTGCAAGTACCGCAACACCGACTCACACACCATCTGTCGGTGCCGCTGCTTGACCGCTTCGTCCGACAAGTCGATCTGAAAGATCTCACCAAACGTCTGGCGGTTCGACACCCGGTAGAAGCAGAACGAACTGATCAGCAAATGTACATCCAGCGGTTCCAGGCCGGCGCGGAACACCCCTTCTTCGGCGCCGCGACGCAGGATCACGCCCAGGGAGTCGAGGATGGTATTGGTCATCGCCTTGATTGCACCAGACTGTTTCACGTACTCGGCGTTGTGGATGTTTTCAATGCAGACGATACGCACGAAATCCACGTTGCGGTCGTGGTGATCGAAGGTGAATTCCACCAGGCGCCGGATCGCCTCGACTGGCGCCAGCTCTGCCAGGTGCAAGCGGCTTTCGGTGGTGCGGATATCGCCGTAGAGTTTCTCCAGCACCTCGACGTACAACTGTTCCTTGCTGCCGAAGTAGTAATAGATCATGCGCTTGGAGGTGTGGATGCGCTCGGCGATAGCGTCGACCCGAGCGCCCGCCAGGCCTTGCTGGACAAACTCGACGATGGCTTCCTGGAGAATGTTCTCCCGGGTTTTCTCCGGGTTGTTCTTGCGACTCTTGCGCGGCGCGGCGACAGGTTCGTCGAGGGCTGCGGAAAGCTCTGGATTCATAGTCATTGCGGGCTCACGGCCGTCACTGCACAGGTTGGCGATTATGGGCCGCACCGGGCAGTGAAGGAAGCCAAGGCACTGCCCTTTACCGCCATCGTTACGATTTCCCTACAACTTGGCGTGCCGCACGCCGCCACTGCGGGACTTGGCCATGGCCGCCAGGCGCACCGCGACGTTGGCGGCGCCGTACCCGGCGTAACCATTCTTGCGCTGGATGATTTCGAAGAAGAAACGCCCTTCGAACGGCTCGGTATAGACATGAAACAGCTCGCCACCCTGGGCATCCCGGTCGTACAGCACGTTGAAGTATGCCAGCTCGCTGAGGAACTCATCGTCGAAATCGAAACGCGCCGCCAGGTCGTCGTAGTAGTTGAGGGGGATGTCCAACAACGGCACCCCGGCCTCCTTGGCACAACTGACCTGGGCAAAGATGTCATCGCAATCGAAGGCAATGTGATGCACGCCGGAACCGCGATAACTCGACAGCGCATGTGAGATTGCGGTGTTGCGGTTCTCGGAAATGTTCAACGGCAAGCGAATCGAGCTGCAGCGGCTGCGCAGCGCACGGCTTTTCACCAGGCCATACGGGTCCGGCAGTACCACTTCATCATCGGCCTCGAAATCCAGCAGGCTCTTGTAGAACAGCACCCAGCTGTCGAGGCTGTCGGCCGGCAGCGCCATCGCCATGTGGTCGATGCGCTTGAGCCCGGCGCCGATGGCGGCAGCGGGCTGCAGATTGAAGTCGGTGCCGTAGACGTCGGCGTCCTGATCCACCAGGTAGATCAGGCTGCTGTCCGGCGCGCGTACCGCCGCCAGCTCCAGTTCATTGGGCCCGACGAGCCCGCGATACGGCTGGCCCTTGTAGGCCACGGCCCGTTTCAGGGCGCTGGTGCTGTCCTTGACGCGTACCGCCATGGCGCACAGCGAAGGGCCGTGGGCCTCGAAAAAACTATGGGCGAAGGAATACGGCTCGCAATTGAGGATCAGGTTGATATCGCCCTGGCGCAACAGGCTGACGTTCTTGGAGCGATGCTGGCCGGCCTTGACGAAGCCCAGGCGCTCCAGCCAATGGGCGAGCTTGGCGCCGAGATTGTCATCCACGGCAAATTCAAGGAACTCGATGCCGTTGTATTCGCTGGCCGCAGGGGTCTCGAACAGAATTTCAGGCGTCTGCGCGGGCGCTTCCTCGGCCAGGCGCTGGCGCGTCTTCTCTTCCAGGTACAGCAGTGAACGCAACCCATCGGCTGCATTGGCCCTGGGCGGCGCGGCGCGAAAGCCGTCGTTGAAGATTTCCAGCGACAGCGGCCCGGTGTAGCCGCTCTTGATGATCGGCGCGAGGAATCCCGGCAAATCGAATTCGCCCTGACCCGGGAAACACCGGAAGTGCCGGCTCCATTCCAGGACGTCCATCGCCAGGATCGGCGCATCGGCCATTTGCACGAAGAAGATTTTCTCGCCTGGAATCTCGGCGATGGCGCTGGGGTCGCCCTTGAGCGACAAGGTATGGAAACTGTCGAGCAGCACGCCCAGGCTCGGGTGATCGGCTTGGCGGACGATGTTCCAGACCTGTTGATAAGTATTGACGTGCCGGCCCCAGGCCAACGCTTCATAACCGATGCGCAAGCCTCGGGCGCCGGCCCGCTCGGCCAGCAGCCGCAGGTCATCGATCAGTATCCGTTCGTCGCCGACGCTGTCGGCCGAAGCATTGCTGCACACCAGCACCAGGTCGGTGCCCAACTCCTGCATCAAGTCGAACTTACGCTCGGCTCGCTCCAGGTTGCGCGCCAGGCGATCCCGGCGGCATCCTTCAAAATCTCGAAAGGGTTGGAACAGCGTGATGGCAATGCCCAGGTCGGCGCACATCTGCCTGATTTCCCGAGGGCTGCCGTCGTAGTAAAGGAGATCGTTCTCGAAAATCTCCACACCGTCAAAACCGGCGGCGGCAATGGCTTCGAGTTTTTCCGGCAGGGTACCGCTCAAGGAAACAGTGGCAATGGAACGCTGCATGACTTCGGCTCCCGGGACTGGCGTCGGCTACAAAAAATGCGCCGCTTTTTAAAAGAGTCGGGGGATTATTGAGCTGCCGGTTTCTTTGGGCAATTTAATATGTACCATCCGGTTAGTTTTTTGGGCGATTATCGAACACTATGCCCGATCAGCGAATTGACGATTTTTTGTCCACTGCCCACCATCGACATCACATTGTTGCCAAGCCTCAATGCAGACCCAGACCACACCATAAGAATTTCAAGAACGGGTGACCCTATGATTCCTTCCCAAAGTTCCCGCCTGGCCCACGGCCCGGTTGTCGCCAGCGGTGGCATCGGCGACAAGATCCGTGGCGCGATGGCCGTGGGCAAGACCCGTTGGGGCATGCTCGCCCTGGTATTTTTCGCCACGACCCTGAACTACATCGACCGCGCCGCCCTCGGAGTCATGCAGCCGATCCTCGCCAAGGAGATGAGCTGGACGGCGATGGACTACGCCAATATCAATTTCTGGTTCCAGGTCGGTTACGCGGTCGGTTTCGTGCTGCAAGGGCGGTTGATCGACAAAATCGGCGTCAAGCGCGTGTTCTTCTGCGCCGTGCTGCTCTGGAGCCTGGCGACCGGCGCCCACGGCTTGGCGACCTCGGCGGTGGGCTTCATGGTCTGCCGCTTCATCCTTGGCCTGACCGAAGCCGCCAACTACCCGGCCTGCGTGAAAACCACGCGGTTGTGGTTCCCGGCGGGCGAACGCGCCGTGGCCACCGGCATCTTCAATGCCGGGACCAACGTCGGCGCGATGTTCACCCCAATGCTCCTGCCGCTGATCCTGCACGTCTGGGGCTGGCAGGCCGCGTTCCTGTGCATGGCGGCCCTGGGCGGTATCTGGCTGGTGTTCTGGGGCCTGAAATACTTCAACCCCGAAGACCACCCGAGCGTGAAGCAGTCGGAACTGGACTACATCCAGGCCCAGGAAGAACCGGACCCGGTAAGTGTTCCGTTCTCCCGCATCCTGCGCATGCGCGGCACCTGGGCATTCGCCCTGGCCTACTCGATCACCGCGCCGGTGTTCTGGTTCTACCTTTACTGGCTGCCGCCGTTCCTGAACCAGCAATACAACCTGGGCATCAACGTGACCCAGATGGGCATCCCATTGATCATCATTTACCTGACCGCCGATTTTGGCAGTGTCGGCGGGGGGATCCTGTCGTCATTCCTGATCGGCCGCGGGGTCAATCCGATCAAGGCTCGACTGATGTCCATGCTGCTGTTCGCTTGCTGCATTGTCGGGGTGATCATGGCGGCCGGCTCCAGCAGTTTGTGGGTGGCGGTATTTGCGATTTCCCTGGCCATCGGCGCGCACCAGGCCTGGACCGCGAACATCTGGAGCCTGGTCATGGACTACACGCCCAAGCACATGATGAGCACGGTGTTCGGCTTCGGCGGCATGTGCGCGGCCATCGGCGGGATGTTCATGACTCAGTTGGTGGGGCACATCCTCACCATCACTAACAACAACTACACCGTGCTGTTCACCCTGATCCCGGCGATGTACTTCATCGCGCTGGCCTGGATGTACTTCATGGCGCCGCGCAAGGTGCCTACCCTGGAAAATTGATGGGGCTAAGCATCCCTGTTTGTCCGGGGGCATGGTGGATCTGTGGCGAGGGAGCTTGCTCCCGCTCGATTGCGCAGCGATCGCAAAAAAGCGAGGGCTGCTCCGCAGCCCAGCGGGAGCAAGCTCCCTCGCCACAAGGGCTGTGCTAGTCACAGGGACTGCGCGGGCCACAAGGGTTCTGTGTAGCGGTTATTTACGCCGCTGTTGCCACGCCGCCGCCAACCCGCTCAAGCAGATCAACGTAATACCCACCACCGTCGTCAGCGTCGGCGTATGGCTGAAAAACAACCAGCCCAGCAGCCCGGCAAAGATGATCTGGCAATACCCGAACGGCGCAAGCAGCGCCGGGGCGGCGAATCGGAAAGCCTGGGTCAGCATCAAATGCGCGGTCATCCCGCACGCCCCCAGCGCCAACATCATCAAGCCGTGGGTGACGCTCGGCACCTGCCAGAAGAACGGCACCAAGGCGCTCATCACTAGCGTATTGCACAGTCCGGCGAAAAAATTGCTGGTCGTGGGGCTGTCTATCTCGGCGAGTTTGCGCGTGAGCAGTTGATAAAAGCAGAAGAACAGCGCCGAACAGAACGGCAACAACACCGCCGGCGTGAACAAATCGCCACCGGGGTGAACAATGATCAACACCCCGATGAAACCGAAGATCACCGCGATCCACTGACCACGTGTCACATGCTCGCCCAGCAGCGGTACCGACAATGCCGTGACCAGCACGGGGGCGAGGAAGTTGACCGCTGTCGCCTCCGCCAATGGGATGAACATCAGCGAGGTGGTAAAAAACAAACTGGTGCCTAACAGGCATAAAGCCCGGGCAACCTGCCACAACGGGCGCTTGGTACGCAGCACCCGCAACCCCGAACGTGGCAGGAAAATACCCGCCATCAACAAGGTGTGCACCACGTAACGGGCCCATACCACCATGATGATGGGATAGAAACCCGAGAGATATTTGGACAACGCATCGTGACTGGAGAACAAAAACGTTGCGACCAGAATAAGCACGATGCCCTTGAAAGCCTGATTGACGCCGGAGAGCGGAGTGCTGATGGTCATGAAGGAAACCTGCGTTGCTTGATATTGAGGCCGGACGCACAGTGCAGTTATTGGGCCAGCGAGGGTTCCGATAAGTTCTGGATCCCAAGTGTAATGAAAAATCCACAGCCGGACAGGATCGGCTCGCCGATGAACCAAAATCCCCGGCGGTTGCCTGACTGCTCAAGCGCGACGCGCGCCTTGAACGCCTGAAGGCTAGACTCATCGCCACGGCAGTCATTTCTTCGCAGGGCCATTCAGAGGATTTCCCACATGTTATGGAAAAAAGGTCGCCGCAGTGACAACGTGGTGGATGCCCGGGGTGACGGTGGGGGCGGCGGCGGGATGCGTTTCGGCGGTGGCAAGGGGCTGAGCCTGACGGCCATCATCCTCATCGTCGGCATCGGCTGGATCACCGGCCAGGACCCGATGCAGATTCTTGGACAACTCACCGGGCAGATGGAACAAGGTTCCGCGCCCACCTCTTCGCAATCCCGCCAGGCGCCACCGGCCAACGATGAGCAGGCGGAATTCGTGCGCTCGATTTTGGGTGATACCGAGGACACATGGGGCCAGGTCTTCCAGCAGGCCGGGCGCCAGTACCAGCAACCGAAGCTGGTGTTGTTCAGCGGTCGGGTCAATTCGGCATGCGGCCTGGCATCCTCGGCCACCGGACCGTTCTATTGCCCGGCAGACCGACAGGTCTACCTGGACATGAGTTTCTTCCATGAAATGTCCCAGCGTTTCTCCGCCGCCGGGGACTTCGCCCAAGCCTACGTCATCGCCCACGAGGTCGGCCACCACGTGCAGACCCTGCTCGGCGTGTCGGCGAAAATCCAGGAGGCGCGCCAGCAAGGCCGGCAAATGGAAGGCGACGGCGGTTTGCTGGTGCGTCAGGAATTGCAGGCCGATTGCCTGGCCGGCGTCTGGGCCAATCACGCGCAGAAACGCCTCAACTGGCTTGAGCCAGGGGACATCGAGGAAGCCTTGACCGCCGCCAATGCCATCGGCGACGACCGCCTCCAGCAGCAAGGCCAGGGCCGCGTTGTGCCGGACTCCTTCACCCACGGCACTTCGGCCCAGCGGGTGCGCTGGTTCAAGACCGGTTTCGCCCAGGGCCAGGTCAGCCAGTGCGACACCTTCGCAGCGAAAAACCTGTAGATGAAGTGGGCGGCGTTGATCGGGCTGGTGCTCTGTTGCGCCGTTGCCCAGGCCGAGGAACACGGCGTCCAGGCGGTCGCCCAGGGGCGCCTGCTGCTCAAGGGCGGGATCATGGCCGTTGCCGTGAGCCCGCCGCCGGCTTCGATCGAGCGGGTGTTGATCATCCTTCACGGTCGGCTGCGCAATGCCGACACTTACCTTCACAGCGGTGAAAAGGCCGCCGCGCAGGCCGGTCAATCGACCACGACGTTGATCATCGCCCCGCAGTTTCTCAACGAACTGGATGCGGCACGTCATCAGTTGCCCGCCGACCTCCTGCGCTGGCAAGGCAACGACTGGATGGCGGGCGGCTTGTCCATCGGACCGAATCCGGTCAGTTCATTTCAAGTGCTGGACGACATCGTGGCGCGGGTCAGCGACCGACAGCAGTTTCCAGAAGTGAAGGAAATCGTCATCGCCGGCCATTCCGGTGGCGCCCAGGTGGTGCAGCGCTACGCCCTGCTCGCCCACGGCACGTATCGCATCGCACCTCGGTTCGTCATCGCCAATCCATCGTCGTATGCTTATCTTGACGCGCAACGGCCCATGGCGTTCGACCCAGCCAGTTGCCCGGCTTTCAATCGCTGGAAATATGGCTTGGAGTACCTGCCCGCCTATGCGTCCGGACAAACCGCCACGCAGCTCGAAGATCAATACATCAAGCGCGACATCACTTATTTGCTGGGACAACAGGACATCGACCCGGAGCATCCGGCGCTGGACAAAGGCTGCGAGGCTCAGACCCAAGGGGCGTATCGCTTACTGCGCGGGCATTTCTTTTTCGACTACCTGACGCGGCGCCATCCGCAAGGACTCAACCAGCGGCTGATCGAAGTGCCAGGGGTTGGGCATGATGGGGATGGGATGTTCAACTCGCCGGAGGGGCTACAAGTATTGTTTGGGCAGTAAGTCTTGTGGCGGCGTATCGGGCCTCATCGCGAGCAAGCTCGCTCCCACAGTGGGCCTGGTGCAGACACAAATCTTGCGCTCGACGGAAATCTCCTTGTGGGAGCGAGCTTGCTCGCGATGACGATCAATCAGCCAACCGACCTCTCAAGCCGACAACATCCGCCGCAACTCCTCGCAATCCCGCGCATGCCAGTCCGTCAATTCAGGCCAGGGATTGTCCGGCAGGTTCACCAACACCGTCCGCGCCCCCGCTGCCCGGCCGCAGTCCAGGTCAAAGCGGTAATCCCCCACCATCACCATCGAGCCGGGCGCCACTTCCCACGCCTCGGCCAGTTTCAACAGGCCACCGGGGTGCGGTTTGGGCGGTGCCTCGTCGCGGCCCAGCACGTCTTGCACCGCAAAACAGTCAGCCAGGCCGATGGCTTCGAGGGTGATATGCGCCAGCTCGCGGGCATTGCGGGTCAGGATGCCCAGGCGGTACCCACGCCCGGCCAGCTCACGCACCAATTCGACCGCCCCCGGCGCGGGCTTGGAGCCCAGCGCCAGGTCCCGTTCGTGCTCCAGCAACCAGGCGTGCTTGGCGGCGGCTTCTTCCGCGGGCAATGCCGCCAGGTGCGTAAGGATGTCGTCTTCGGCCGGAATCGCCAGGGCGACGCGGATCGCGGCGAAATCATGCACGGCAATGGTCAGCGTGCCATCCATGTCGAACACCCAATGGCGCACATCGGACAGGCTCATGCCCAGTCCTTGCGATGGCGGATGAGGCCTTCCTGGGTCACCGATGCCACCAACTGCCCGGCGCGGTTGAACACGCTGCCTCGGGAGAATCCACGGGAATTTCCGGCCCACGGGCTGTCCATGGCATAGAGCAACCAGTCATCGGCGCGCAGGTCGGCATGGAACCACAACGCGTGGTCAAGACTGGCGACCTGCATATCCTTGTGCCACACCGACTTGCCGTGGGGCAGCAGCGAGGTGGTCAACAGGCCGAAATCCGACGCGTAGGCCAGCAGGTATTTGTGCAGGGCCGGGATGTCCGCCAAGGCGCCATCGGCACGGAACCACACGTATTTGACCGGATCGGCCGGTTGCGGGTTGTAAGGGTCTTTTTCGGTGACCGGACGCACCTCGATCGGCTTGGGGCAAAGCAGTTTTTCGCGCATGTGCTCGGGCAGCAGATGGGCGCGCTGCTGGGTCAGCTCCAGCTCGGACGGCAGGTTCTCCGGCCCGATGACTTGCGGCATGGTGCTCTGGTGCTCGAAACCCTGCTCGTCATATTGGAACGATGCGCTGCAGGTGAAGATCGGATTGCCCTTTTGAATCGCCGTGACCCGCCGGGTACTGAAACTGCCGCCGTCCCGTACGCGGTCTACCTGATAGACCACCGGCAGGGCCGCATCGCCCGGACGCAGAAAATAACCATGCATCGAATGCACGTGGCGCGCCTCTTCCACGGTCTGGCTGGCCGCCGACAACGACTGGCCCAATACCTGGCCGCCGAACAACTGGCGAAACCCCAGGTCCTGGCTACGACCGCGAAACAGGTTCTCTTCGATCGGTTCCAGGGTCAGCAGGTCGACCAGATCTTCCAACACGTGGCTCATTCAGACTTTCCTCACACAGCGCAAAAACCGCGCAGTCTACGCTGCGGCGGCGGATCGATAGTGGCCCGGGCCATTTTGGTGGGCATTGTAACGTCCGTGTCGGCTAACCGTGCAGAGTCTGCAACCACTGCTCCCGGTCAATGCGATAGAGCACATGGTGACGCAATGGATGACCGACCGCGAGCTTTGGATGTTCGAAGTCATCGGCCGGGTCGTGGTGCATGCCGATGGCCTGCATGACCTTCTGCGACGGCAGGTTGTCGGTGGCGGTAAACGCTACCACCTCGTCCAGCCCCAGGCGGTCGAAGGCGCAACGCAACGCCGTCCACGCCGCTTCGCTGGCGTAGCCGAACCCCCAATGCTCGCGGGCCAGGCGCCAGCCGATTTCCACCGCCGGGGTAAAATGCGCATCGAACCCGACCACGCCCAGCCCGGTAAAGCCAATGAAGGCGCCAGTGTCCTTGCGCTCCAAGGCCCACAAGCCAAAACCATGCTCGGCAAAATGCCCCCGCACGCGGCCGATCAACGCAGCGCTTTCCAGGCGACTCAAGGGTGCCGGAAAATAACGCATCACTTGCGGATCGGCGGACATGGCCGCAAACGCCGGCAAATCATCGTCGCGCCACTGCCGCAATATCAGCCGTGCGCTTTCCAGTTCCAGTATCGGCTCCATCTTCACTCCCTTTCCATGCCCCAGAGTCTACATCGCTGGTAGGATCCGTGGCTCAACCACCACTGAAAACACCATGCCGCTACCGTTGATCTACCACGAAGACTACAGCCCCGAGTTCCCAGCTGATCACCGCTTCCCCATGGACAAGTTCCGCCTGCTGCGCGACCACTTGGTAGAGAGCGGCCTGGCCCGGGACACAGACCTGCTGCGTCCCGCCCTGTGCCCGCCGGAGATTCTCGCCCTGGCCCATGACCGCGCTTATATCGAACGCTACATGGGCGGCGAGTTGTCCCGCGAAGACCAACGGCGACTTGGCCTGCCCTGGAGCGAAGCCCTGGCGCGGCGAACGGTGCGCGCCGTGGGTGGCTCGCTCCTGGCCGCCGAAAAGGCGCTTGAACACGGACTGGCCTGTCATCTGGCCGGCGGCACCCATCACGCCCACTACGACCACCCGGCCGGCTTTTGCATTTTCAATGACCTGGCGGTGATCAGCCGCTACTTCCTGGCCAGCGGCCGGGTTTCGCGCGTGTTGATTTTCGACTGCGACGTACACCAGGGTGACGGTACGGCTCGAATACTCCATGACACTCCAGACGCCGTGACAGTTTCCCTGCACTGTGAAAAGAATTTTCCCGCACGCAAGGCGCAGAGTGACTGGGACATTCCACTGCCGATGGGCATGGAAGACGCTGCGTACCTTAAAGTCGTGGACGATGCGCTCAATTATCTGCTGCCGCTCTACCAGCCGGACCTGGTGCTGTACGACGCCGGCGTCGACGTACACAAGGATGACGCCCTCGGTTACCTGAAACTTACCGACGAAGGCCTCGCCGCCCGGGACGAAAGCGTCATGCGCCATTGCCTGGGGCGGGACATTCCGGTAGTGGGCGTCATCGGCGGGGGCTACAGCAAGGACCGCAAGGCCCTGGCCCGGCGCCACGGGATCCTGCACCACAGCGCACAAAAGGTCTGGGCGTCATCAGGCTGTCATTGAAATCTGGGCGCTTTACCCACAATGCCTGTGGAGCGGCCTGTGGATAACCTGAGCGAAACGGCTTACAGCCTATGGCGCGTATAGCTTGCGTAGATGTGGTTGTTTTTTGATCACGTATTCAGAAGGCATCACATTCAAATGTGGGAGCGAGCCTGCCCCGATAGGGACATGTCAGTCGACATGGATGTTACTGATCCGCCGCTTCGCGAGCAGGCTCGCTCCCACAGGAGTTTGTACTGATAGAATGCCGCGCTATTCCTCGTTTCCGCAGTTCACACCATGACCTCGACCACCCAGCCCTCCTCCCCACACATCGCCATCATCGGCGGCGGCCCCGCCGGCTTGATGGCAGCCGAGGTGTTGAGCCAGGCCGGTGTCCAGGTCGACCTGTACGACAGCATGCCGTCGGTGGGCAGGAAATTTCTATTGGCGGGCGTGGGCGGCATGAACATCACCCACTCCGAAGCGTTCCCGGCGTTCCTGTCCCGCTACGGCGAACGCTCGCCAAATATCGCCCCGCTGCTGCGGGCATTCGGCGCGGATGAGTTGTGCCAATGGATACAGGGCCTGGGCATCGACACGTTTGTGGGCAGCTCGGGGCGCGTCTTTCCGACCGACATGAAAGCCGCCCCACTGCTGCGCGCCTGGCTCAAGCGCCTGCGGGACGCCGGGGTGGTGATCCACACCCGCCACCGCTGGCTTGGCTGGAGCCCCGACGGCGGCTTGCGCATCGCCAGCCCGGACGGTGAAAAAACCTTGTTCCCCGACGCAACGCTGTTGGCGCTGGGCGGCGGCAGTTGGTCGCGCCTGGGTTCCGATGGCGCCTGGATGCTGTCGCTGGAACAGCGCGGCGTGGCGTTGGCACCCTTGCAACCGAGCAATTGCGGATTCGACGTGGCCGCCTGGAGCGACTTCATGATCGGCAAGTTCGCCGGTGCCCCGCTCAAGAACATCGCCATCGGCCTCAACGACGATGTGCCACGCCTGGGCGAATGCGTAATCACCGCCACCGGCCTCGAAGGCAGCTTGATCTATGCCCTGTCGGCAGCGATCCGCGAGGCCATCAACCAGCACGGCAGCGCGACCATTCATCTGGACCTGTTGCCAGGCCGGCCTGTGGATAAAATCCTCCAGGCCTTGAACAAACCACGCGGGTCACGCTCGATGGCCAAGCACTTGCACAGTCAATTGGGGCTCGACGGGGTCAAGGCAGCGCTGTTGCGCGAGCTGACGTCCGCCGATTGCTTCGCCGACATGGCGCGGCTGGCGAAAGCGATCAAGGCATTGCCGGTCACGCTGGTGAAAACCCGTCCACTGGACGAAGCCATCAGCAGCGCCGGCGGCGTGACCTTCGAAGCCCTGGACGAACGGCTGATGCTCAAGCAATTACCCGGCGTTTTCTGCGCGGGGGAAATGCTCGACTGGGAAGCGCCGACCGGCGGCTACCTGCTCACGGCGTGCTTTGCCAGTGGCCGGGCGGCGGGGTCGGGGATGCTGGCGTGGTTACAGCGCCTGGATTGAAAACCTGGGCGCGGCCATCGCGAGCAAGCTCGCTCCCACAGAAGATCTGTGGTGCATACAGGATCTGTGAACACCTGAGCACCACTGTGGGAGCGAGCTTGCTCGCGATAGCGGTATATCAGGCGCAGCAATATCAAGGCTTACGCTTACGCGGCCCGGTATTGAAAACCGGCACTTTTCGCACAGGTTTGACCGACGGTTCCACCGGCCCCGAATCGCCGCTGTCCACCCACTTGCCCAGGTTGCGCTTACCGCCGCTGCTCTGGGTTTTCGGTTTCTTCGGCTTCTTCGGTTTTTTGATGACCTGGCCGCTGGCATCGGTCTCCGGCACGCGGTGTTCAGGCTCGAAATCCTGTTCCATCTGGCGCGGCAATGTCTGACGGGTCAGGGTCTCGATGGCCGACAGCAGGTTCACTTCATCGGCGCAGACCAGGGAAATCGCCTGGCCCGTAGCACCTGCCCGGCCCGTACGGCCGATGCGGTGGATGTAGTCCTCGGCCACGATCGGCAGGTCAAAGTTCACCACCAACGGCAAGTCCTCAATGTCCAAGCCACGGGCGGCGACGTCGGTGGCTACCAGGATCTGCACTTCGCTGGCCTTGAAGCGATCCAGCGCGCGCTGGCGGGTCGCCTGGGGTTTGTCACCGTGGATGCCGTCGGCATTCACACCGAGGCCCTGGAGTTTTTCCACCAGCGCATCGACGCCGTTGCGGGTCTTGGCGAACACCAGCACCTGCTTCCACTTGTGCTTGCGCATCAGGTGAATGAACAGTTCCGGCTTGCGCTTCTTGTCCACCGTCACCACCCATTGCTTGACGGTATTGGCAGCCACGTTGCGCGGGCTCACTTCGATGCTCAGCGGGTCGTTGAGCATCTGCCCGGCCAACAGGCGGATCGCATCGGAGAAGGTCGCCGAGAACAGCAGCGTCTGGCGCTTCTTCGGCAATGCCTTGTAGATGTTCGCCAGCTCTTCGGAGAAACCCAGGTCGAGCATGCGGTCGGCTTCGTCCAGCACCAGCGTTTGCAATTGGTTGAACTTCAGCGCGTTCTGGCGGAACAGATCGAGCAAGCGGCCCGGCGTGGCCACCAGCAAGTCGACACCTTTGCGCAACTTCATCATCTGCGGGTTGATGCTGACACCGCCATATACGGCGTAGGTGCTCAAAGGCAAGTGCTGCGCATATTGGCGCACGCTTTCGTGGACCTGCTCGGCCAGCTCGCGGGTCGGCACCAAAATCAGCGCACGCACCGAGTTGGCGGCGACTTTCGGCCCTTCGGTGGTCAGCAACTGCAACAGCGGCACGGCGAAACCGGCGGTCTTGCCGGTGCCGGTCTGGGCCGCGGCCATCAGGTCGCGCCCGGCGAGCACGGCCGGCATGGCTTGGGCCTGGACCGGGGTCGGAGTCTGGTAGCCGAGCGTCTCGAGGGCGCGCAGCAGGGGTTCGATCAGGCCAAGGGTGGCGAAAGTCATGGAGGTACCGTAGGAAAAATCAGCGCAGGGTGTGCAATGCGCGGCAGTTTACCCTAAATCAGGATTCGGCCGGTGCGGGCTTGGGCTTGCGCCACTGGGGCAAACCGATCAGCACCACGGCGCTGATGATCACCAGCATCGCCAAGGCTTCCTCGATACCAATGGTTTCACCGGCGAAGACGATCCCCAGCAACACCGCCACCGCCGGGTTGACGTAGGCATAGCTGGTGGCCGCGGCCGGGCGCACATGCTTGAGCAGATACATGTAGGCGTTGAAGGCAATGATCGAACCGAAACCGATCAGGTAGACCAGCGCGAACCAGCCTTCCAGCGGCGGCATGTGGTCCAGACGTTCGCCGCTGGCAAAGCTGCCGATCAATAGCACCACGCCGGCCACCAGCATCTCCACGGCGCTGGCCATCGCTCCCGCCGGCAACGGCAGATGTTTGCTCAGTACCGAACCGAAGGCCCAGGAAGCCGCCGCGAACACCAGCAAGGCCGCCCCCAACGGGCTCGATTGCAGGTTGGAGCCCAGGTTGAGCATGGCGATGCCGATCAATCCCAACACAATACCGGCCCATTCGAGACGGGTATTACGCGCGCCCCAGAAATATCCACAGAGCAAGGTAAACAAAGGCACCGTCGCAACGGCCAACGCCGCCACCCCCGACGCCACGCCCATGTGCTCGGCGATGCTCACCGCACCATTGCCGAACGTCAGCAACAGCACGCCAATGAGCGCCCCGGCCTTCCATTGCGCCCAGGTCGGTGCCGGCGCCCCGCGCCAGCGCAGGAAGCCGTACATCAGCGATCCGGCGATCACGAAGCGAATCCCGGCCAGCAGCAACGGCGGCCAATGCTCGACGCCAATGCGAATCACCAGGTAGGTCGAACCCCAGATGACGTACAAGGCAAAAAAAGCAGCGATCAGAGGCAAGGGGAAACGGCGTGGGCCAGGCATGTTCAGCTCGAAGTCAGGACGATGAAACCTGTCATTCTAGAAAGGCGATCGACAGAAATTAAGTTACAAAATCTGTTTATCCGAGCCATACACTTTTCAAGACACGACAGATCTCAGATCAACACAACCCACCCTGTGGGAAGGTTTCGCGGTGTATTCAGAACCCGCGATGGCGTTTGAGGTGTTCGTTGATCTTCGCCGCCGGCACTTTTTGCAAGCTGCACAGCAAGTCATGGGACAACGCCCGCAGCCCATGCTTTTCTCGCAGTTCCGAGGCCAGGTGCGCGGTGAGGTTGGCGGCCATTTCGGCGTCGGCCATGGCGCGGTGAGCCTGGCCGGTGTGGGGCAAGCCGGCGAAAGTGTTGAGGGTGCCAAGCTTGTGGTTCGGCGCCGCTGGCATCAAGCGCCGGGCCAGTAACAGCGAGCAGGCAAAGTTCTGCAAGCGGGTGCGCTTGATGCGTCCCAATTCGAAATCCCAGAACTTCTGGTCGAACGCGGCGTTGTGGGCCAGCAGCGGCGTGATGCCGACGAATTCGTTGACCTCGTTCATCACTTTTTCCGCCGGGGGTGCGCTGCGCAGCATGGCGTTGCTGATGCCGGTGAGCTGTTCGATGAAGGCCGGGACGCGAACGCCCGCGTTCATCAGGCTCTGATAACGGTCGACGATCCGGCCCCGTTCAAGGATCACCACGGCGATTTCGGTGGCCCGGCAGCTGCTGCTCGGGGTGATGCCGGTGGTTTCAAAGTCGATGACTGCGATGCGTTCCAAACCTGTGGGGCTCCTTGAAGATCAGTTCTTGAGCAGCAGCGCGCCTTCAATGGGCACGTAGCGGCTGGCGGCGCGGATCAGCGAGTTGGCGGTCAGCCCCGGTACACCGTAGGCCACCGCCTGCACGCCATGCTTGCTGATGATGCGTTCGAGCAGCATGTCGAAATCGCCGTCGCCGGAGGCCAGCACCACCTCATCGACGTGATCGGCGGCGTCCATGATGTCCAGCGTGATGCCCACGTCCCAGTCGCCCTTGGCCGAGCCGTCGCTGCGCTGGATGTAGGGCTTGAGCTTCACGGTGAAACCCAGGTTGCGCAGGATCTGCTGGAACTGTTGTTGCTTGCTGTCGCCGCGATCGATCGCGTAGGCATAGGCCTCGACGATCTGACCCTGTTTGCTGACATCAGCCCACAACGCCGCATAGTTGAAATGGCAGCCGTAGGCTTGGCGCACGGTGTAATAGAGGTTCTGGACATCGGCGAACACTGCGATTTTTTTCACCGCGTTTCCTCATGAGTGCACACGCGCGCAGGCCACCAGGCCCGAAAAGTCGCCCAGTATGCCAGCCTCAAGGAATGTTCCGCGAATAATCGGCCCGAGGCGGCTGGGCGCCTCGGACGAATGGCAGGTCAGACGAAGGAGTCGTCGTCGCCGAAGAAGGACGAATCGTCGCTGTAGTCCGCGTCGCTGAAACCGCCCGGGTCGTTGTCGTAGGTACTGTTGTCGGCCGTGCGCGAGTCATCGCCCCAACCGTTGCCACTGTTATCAACCGTGTCGTTGACGGGTTGGGCCGGTTCTTCCTTGAGAATCTCGACGATTTCCTGAGGCTGATTGCTATGGAAGAGGCTGCTGATGCCTTGCGCCAGCATCACGCCACCGGCCACGCCCGCTGCGGTTTTCAGCGCACCGCCCAGGAAGCTGCCCGCCGCTGGGGCTTGCTGCGGCGGCGCGCCATAGTTGCCGGGCGCTGCGCCTAAGCCTTGCTGTGTCGGCGTATTGAAAGATGGCCGTGCCGGTTCGCGCCAGCCGCCACCGCTGGGTGCCGGCGCGCTTGCGGGACGTGAATCTCGGTTGCTGCCGCCGAAGATGCTTGAAAGAAAGCCACCGCCACCGCTTGGCGCCGATGCCTGGTTGCGCGCCTGCTGCAACTCGGCTTGCAATTGCTCGACCTGCTGGGCGAGTTGCTTGTTCTGCTCGTCCAGTCGCTTGATCGCCGCCTCTTGCACCAGGATCGCCTGGGTCATGAAATAGCCCGCCGCAGGCTGCTTGGCCAAATGCTCCTTGATCCGCGCCTCAGCCTGGGCGTCGCGCGGGGCTGAATCCTTTTCGGCCTGTTGCAGCCGTGAAAACAGTCCATCGATCAGGGTTTGTTCTTCGCTGTTCATGGCGACCTCATCAGATTGCCGGATAAAAAACCAGGCCGGTCCGCAAAAGACCGGCGCCCGTCTGTAATGGGGCCCGCCAAGACGCTTTCAATGGTCTTTACCTGATGTTTACGTTTGTTTATGCGGGCAGCTGATGGGTAAAGTGTCGGACCGCTTTTCTGAACTGCGATACCGACCCATGAATCCGTTAGAAGTACTGCGTGACTCCTTGTATTTTTTCAAGCGCCATCTGGGCCGGATCGCCCAGTTGTGCCTGCCGCTGGTGATACTTGAAGCCGTGCTGCAACAAGGGGTGGACAGCGCCGTCGGGGCCGAGGGCTTTTCCGGTTACAGCGTGATCGTCGGGCTGTTGGTATACCCGCTGTACACCGCGGCGTTGATTCTGTTTCTTGACGCCCGCAGTCGTGGCGAAGCCCCCCGCCCTCGCGACCTGCTCGCGGCCTCGCTCCTGCAATGGCCACGCTTTGCCTTGCTGACCGCCCTCAATACGCTGCTGATCTTGATTGGCATCTCGTTGTATTTCCTGCCAGGGCTTTGGCTGATGGTTGTCCTCGCCTTTGGTGAGTATCTGGTGGTACTCAAAGGCTTGGCACCACTGGCCGCGATGAAGGAAAGCCTGCGCATGAGCCGCGGTCATTTCTGGCGGATCCTGCTGTGTATCCTGGCGGTGATGATCCCGCTGTGGCTGCTCAAGGGCGCCAGCGTCTCGGTGTATCCGCCGCCGCAAAACCCCTTGGTCAGTTTGCTGATCGACAGCATCCACAGCTTCCTGCAATTGTTCACTACGGTGGTGCTGTTCCGAATGTTCATGTTGATTGCAGAAAAACCTGAGCCATGACCCGCCTGCTGCGATACGCCCTGCTGGGCCTGCTGTTGATTGTCGGAATCGGCGCCTTTTCGGTTTATGGCCTGACCTGGCGTCCACAGGCCCGGGAAACGCTGCCCGTCAGCTGCGCCGCCAACGCCGCGCCGCTGATGCCCGGCCAGGCCTTGAAAGTCATGACCTGGAACGTCCAGTTCATGGCCGGCAAGCGCTATGTGTTCTGGCACGACCTGGCCCAGGGCAACGATGAAAGCCCGACTCCCGAAGACATGGCCTTCAGTCTGGACGAAGTGGCTCGGGTCATTCGCGACGAGCAACCAGACGTGGTGTTGCTCCAGGAACTGGACAACGGCGCCAAGGCCAGCGAGTACCAGGACCAGCTCAAGCTGTTGCAGGAACGCCTGGCCGACCTCTACCCGTGCGGCACCAGCGCCTTCGACTGGAAAGCCGACTTCATTCCCGATCCGCGCATCTTCGGCAGCGTCGGCCGACAGCTGGCGACGCTGAGCCGCTACCGCATCGACCACGCCGAGCGGGTGCAATTGCCGGTGGCCGATGGGAACTTCATCAGCCGTCAGTTCCAGCCGAAAAACGCCTTGCTCGTGAGTTACCTGGCCCTTAACGGCGGCGGTCAACTGGCGGTGCTCAATACGCACCTGGAGCGAGCCACGCAGCCGCACGACACGGCGCGCAGGCAGGTCGAAGCCATTTCCAAGTCCCTCGACAAGCTCGAGTCCGCTGGCACGCCCTGGCTGATCGGGGGCGATTTCAACCTGTTGCCCCTGGGCCAATACCGGCGCCTGTCGATTGAACAGCGCTCGCCCTACTCCGCGGACAGCGAGCTACATTTGCTATGGGACAAATACCCGATGATCCCCACCAACAACGAGGCCAGCGGTATCGACCGCACGCACTGGCTGACCCACTACCCCAACGACCCCGGCCTCAACGGCCCCGACCGCACCGTCGACTACCTGTTCTACAGCCCACGCCTCAAACGGGTCGAAGCCCAGGTCCGACAGGACGACACGTTGCGCATTTCCGATCATTTGCCGGTGATTGCGCGGTTTTTGTTGCCGGCGATGCCTTAGTCAGACTCGCCTTGCCCACTGTGGGAGCGAGCTTGCTCGCGATCGCGGTGTGTCTGCCAATACTGATGCAGCTGATTCGCCGCCATCGCGAGCAAGCTCGCTCCCACAGTGGGCCTGCGGTGGGACCAGGTCACTTGCGCGGCTTGATCCGCGCCGTTGCTTCAGCCACCAACGGGTCGTCCGGCCAGTAATGTTTGGGATACCGTCCCTTGAGGTCCTTCTTTACCTCGGCGTAGGTGCTGCGCCAGAAGTTCGCCAGGTCCTGGGTCACCTGCACGGGCCGACGAGCCGGCGACAGCAGGTGCAACTTGACCACCTGCCGCCCCCCAGCAATGCGCGGGGTGTCAGACAGGCCGAAGAGTTCCTGCAAGCGCACCGCGAGGATCGGCGGATGTTCGCTGTAGTCCAGGCGGATCGACGATCCCGAGGGCACGCTCAAGTGGTGCGGCGCCAGTTCATCCAAGCGTTGCGGCAGTGGCCAGGGCAGCAGGTTATGGACGATGCTCGACAGATCAAGGTTGGCGAAATGACTGAGCCGCGACACCCGTCCCAGGTACGGCATCAACCAATGTTCGAGACTGCTCAGCAGTGCGGCATCGCTGACGTCCGGCCATTCGCTCTGGCCCTTGCTCTCCACATCGAGGCGACGCAACAGCGCCACCCGCGCCTGCCATTGCCGCAACTCCGGCGTCCACGGCAGCAGCTCCAGGCCCTTGCGCCGCACCAGGTTGACCAGCGCCTGGCTTCGGGCGGCTTCATCCAGCCCGGTCAACGGCTCGCGACTGAGCACCAGCTCGCCGACCTTGCGCTGGCGCTCGGCGCGCAGTACGCCTTCGCGCTCATCCCAGTCCAGCTGGTCGACCGTATGCACCTGCTCGGCCAGCACCGAGTCGAACAGCGTCGGGTCGAAATCCGTCGCCAGATAAATCCGCTCTTCGCGCTGGCCTTGGCGGCTGCCCAAATCGGCAATGACCAGCCAGGGTTGCTTCATCAGGCTGTCGGCCTCGGCAAACAGCGCCGCACGACCGTTGGCCAGGCGATACTCCGCGCCGCCGGGCCGGCGCTGTTGGGCGACGCGATCCGGGTAAGCCAGCGCCAGCAGCGCGCCGAGCCAACGTGGATGATCGGGATCGGCCACGGCTTCCCCAGCCTTGCCCCGCAAGTAACCGCGATATTGCCGGGCCAATTGCCGCGCCCGCTGCACGCCACCCTGGGCGCCGCGTGCCGCCCGTTCCTCGCCGGAGAGCAAGGCCAGGCGACTATGCAGGTCCGCGCCGGCGCCGCGAAGAATGTCGCGCTCGCCCAACAACGCGGCGACGTTGCAGGCCATGTCCGCCAGCCCCAGCCCCTGGCCGCGCAACAGCAAGTGGGCAATTCGCGGATGAGCCGGCAGTTCGGCCATGGCCTGGCCGTGGCGGGTCAGTTGGCCGCCATCGAGTGCGCCGAGACGTTGCAACAGGTCTTGGCCCTGGGCATACGCGGCAGTCGGCGGGACGTCGAGCCACACCAATTGCTGCGGCGTAACGCCCCAGCGCCCCAATTGCAGGGCCAGCCCGGCCAGGTCCGCCGAAAGAATTTCGGCGCTGCCATAAGCGGCCAGCTGTTCGTGCTGGTCTTCGGACCACAGCCGATAGCACACCCCCGGCTCCAGGCGTCCGGCACGGCCGGCCCGCTGGGTCGCGCTGGCGCGGGAGATGCGCTGGGTGTCCAGGCGGGTCATGCCGCTGCCCGGATCGAAACGCGGGACGCGGGCGAGCCCGGCATCCACCACCACCCGCACGCCATTGATTGTCAGGCTGGTCTCGGCGATGTTGGTCGCCAGCACGACTTTGCGCAGCCCGGGCGGTGCTGGATCGATGGCGGCGCGCTGGGCCGTCAGGTCCAGTTCACCGTGCAACGGGCACAGCAACACGTTGCCGCCGTCGCCAAGGGCGTCGGCCAATTGTTGATGAACCCGGCGGATTTCGGCTTGCCCGGGCAAGAACACCAGCACGCTGCCGGTTTCGTCGTGCAGCGCTTCGAGCACGGTCTGCACCAGTCGCGGCTCGATGAATTCCCCAGGTTGGAACGGCCGGCCCCAACGCACCGTCACCGGGAACATCCGTCCTTCGCTGCGCAGGATCGGCGCGTCGTCCAGCAATCCCGCCAGGCGCTCGCCTTCCAGGGTCGCGGACATCAGCAGAATTTTCAGTGGCTGGTCTTCGCGAAACAGCTCCCGGCCATTGAGGCTCAAGGCAAGGGCGAGGTCGGCGTCGAGACTGCGCTCGTGGAATTCGTCGAAAATCAGCAGCCCCACGCCTTCCAGCGCCGGATCGTCCTGCAGGCGGCGGGTGAGAATGCCTTCGGTGACCACTTCAATGCGCGTGTTGAGGCCCACCTTGCTGTCGAGGCGAATCCGGTAGCCCACGGTTTCACCGACCTTTTCCCCTAGCTCACTGGCCAGGCGCTCGGCCGCCGCCCGTGCCGCCAGGCGCCGGGGTTCGAGCATGAGGATGGTTTGCCCGGCCAGCCAAGGCTCGTTCAGCAGGGCCAAGGGAACACGGGTGGTTTTACCGGCGCCGGGGGGCGCTTCGAGCACCGCTTCGTGGCGCGAGGCCAGGGCTTGGCGCAGCGCGGGTAAAACTTCATCAATCGGCAAAGAAATCATGCTGGCTCCAAAACAGAGGGCCGAGTATAACGGCGAACTGTTTGGCGTGGTCTGGACTCCAACCAGCAACGCCCATACCTGCTCAGGAGATTGCTATGCGTATTCCCTTTCGCGTGATCGGCGGCGTCCTGGTCGCCACCCTGCTGACCCAGATCAGCGCGTGCGGCTCGATCTTCTACCCGGACCGTCGCGGCCAGATCGAAGGCAAGATCGACCCGGCCATCGCCGCGCTCGATGCCGTTGGCCTGCTGTTCTACATCATCCCCGGCCTGATCGCCTTCGCCGTGGACTTCGCCACCGGCGCGATCTATTTCGAGCCGGGCCGCAGCGTCCAGATCGAGCCTGAGAAACTCAAGCCGGCCATCAACCCCGACGGCACGGTCAATAACCACAAGCTGCAAGCGATCCTGGAAAGCGAGCTGGGTCGCAGTTTCCCGCTGGATGACCCACGTCTTATCCAGCACAAGGGCAACGTCCAGCAACTGGCCGCGTTCGGCCTCAAACCCGCCGCATAAGAGGCGCAGCCCAAGGAAGACCGCGCCATGACCACCCGCACCGAACACGCTCGCCTGCTGCGCATGGCCACCCGGGCATCGGTGGCCGTGGCACTCGTGCTGATCGTCGCCAAGGCGCTGGGCTGGTGGCTCAGCGGCTCGGTGAGCATGCTCGCCGGCCTGACCGACTCGGCGTTGGACGGCGTCACCTCGCTGCTCAATCTGCTGGCGGTGCATTACGCGCTGCGCCCCGCCGATGAAGATCACCGCTACGGGCATGGCAAGGCCGAATCCTTGGCCGGCATGGCCCAGGCGCTGTTTATCGGCGGCAGCGCGGTATTGATCGCGTTGCAGGCTTTCGAGCGGCTGAAGGACCCGGTGCCCGTGGACGCGCCCTGGCTCAGCGTCGGCGTGATCGTGTTTTCCCTGTTGCTGACCTTGGCCCTGCTGGCGCTGCAGCATCGGGTCATCCGCGCCACCGGCTCCAATGCCGTGCGCGCCGACTCGCTGCATTACCGTTCGGATTTGTTGCTCAATGGCAGCATCCTGGTGGCGCTGGTCCTGGCCGGGTTCGGTTGGTATCAGCTCGACGCCTGGTTCGGCCTGGGGATCGCGGTATACATCCTGTGGAGCGCGATCCAGATCGCCCGGGAAAGCTTTGCGGTGCTGATGGATGAAGAGCTGCCGCCCGACGTCAGCCAACGCATGCTCGAGCTGGCCTGCGCGGTGCCCGGCGTGATCGGCGCCCATGACCTGCGCACGCGGGTCTCCGGCAACCATTGGTTCGTGCAACTGCACCTGGAACTGCCGGGGGAACTGACCCTGTCAGTGGCCCACGGCATCAGCGACCAGGCCGCCGATGCGATCCAGCGTGCTTATCCGAAGGCCGAAGTGCTGGTGCATGCCGATCCGTCGGAAGTGGTGAAGCGCGCCAGCGCCTAGCTCGTGCACACAAACGTGTGGCGAGGGGATTTATCCCCGTTGGACTGCGAAGCAGTCCCAAAGCAGCCAACTCAATCTGCCTGGCACACCGAGGCGGTGGTTCAGGGCCGCTTCGCACCCCAGCGGGGATAAATCCCCTCGCCACAAAAAGCAGCGTCCACACGATCTTTGCCACGCCTCAGTACGTCACCTGATACCCACGGCTGCTCAAGCAATTGCCCTGCGCCTGGCGATAGGTCTGCACCACCTCCGGCGCCGGCGGGTAGGTGTAGTTGCGCGGGTCGAACCCACTCTGCTGCACCGCCCAGCGATAGCAATCGTAGCCGTCCTGGTTGACCTGTTCCCGGGACTGGCCGTTGGCCGGATAAGCCACCACATCAAAACTGTTGCCCTGCGGTTGCGGCTGCGGGTTGGCGACCGGCGCGTCGACCACGACGTAGTCCTGGGTATTGGCTTCGTAGATGTAATAGGCGCCGGCGGCGAGGAAGAACAGCGAACTGCCGATCCAGACCTCGCGGGCATAATCGGGCAGATAACGGGTGCGAATGCCCCGTGGCGGCTGGACCACGACATAACGCGGCCCTTGAGGGCGATACCAGTAGCCACCGGAGTAGAAATAATCGTGGCCGCGATAAGGCACACGATAATTGCGATCCGGGAAGCGATCGATCACATAACCCGGGCGATATTGCGGCCCCGGCCCCCAGCCGTTGCCATGGCCGTCAGGCCGGCCGGGCCAGTGCTGCTCGGGACGCCCCTCATGACCGGGACGAGACCCGCCATTGGGGTAGCCATCGTTGCGGCGCGGGATGTCGCGGTAGTAGCCCGGTTGCGGTTCACGGGTCTGGTTCACGCTGTCGGGCCGGCCCTGGATCGGCAGGTTGTTGCCCGGCTGTTGCGGTGGGCGGCCGTGACTGTTGGGGTCCTGCGGTGGACGCTCATATTGCTGTCCACCCGGGTTTTGCGGCCTGACCTCGAACTGTCGGCTGTTATCGCCCCGGATGATCTCGTTGCTTTGCTGCCTGGGTTGCCCTGAATAACCCTGGCCGTTGCCGCCTCGTCCGTTCTGCCCGCGGTCACCGTCCGGGCCGCCACGGTTTTGCTGATCGTCGGCCACCCCCTGCGCACTGACACTTGCCCACAACAGACCAACACCTGCCAAACGCCAGATGCGCGACTTCATGAAATTCCTCACAACGGTTCGGGGCCTGGACGTAAGACTGGAAAAGCCCAGGCCGGTTCGGCGATAGGTTATCAGCCGCGGGGTCTATTTCGCAGGCATAAAAAAGGGAGGCCCGTCGGCCTCCCCTTGAGAATCTAGTCCGTGCTCGACGCTTTTGACGTCGGCTCACCTCACGCCGTCTTCTGGACAGTGTGCAGCTCGGGGGTCTGCCAGTACCGGTGGGTACTGCGACCGCAGCCGGCCGGATTGGGCGGGCTGCACTGGACTGTTTGTCCGAGCAGTGATCTTGGTGATAAGCATAGGCCCGAGGCATCGGCAGGCGATTGCGAAGATTGCTCGAATAAACTCCACTTGCGCAATTTTTACCTCAGGATGGATAATCCAACGCAATTAACCGAATAAAGGCCCGCTCGATGAGCAAACTTGACCGTTACGACCTGAGTATTCTGGCGGAATTGCAGCGCGACGCACGTATCTCCAACCAGGAACTGGCCGAACGCATCGGCCTCTCGCCCTCACCGTGCTCGCGGCGGGTCAAGCAGTTGGAAGACGACGGCTATATCACCCGCCAGGTTGCCCTGCTCGATCGCAAGATGCTGGGCCTGAGCCTCACCGCCTACGTGCTGATCGGCATGGATCGCCACACCCCCGATCGCTTCGAGACCTTCGAAGCCGCGATCCGCAACCTGCCGCAAGTACAGGAATGCAGCCTGGTCACCGGCATCGATGCAGACTACCAGCTCAAGGTGGTGGTGCCGGACATGGACCACTATCAGAAATTGCTGTTGGGGCATCTGACCCGAATCGAAGGGGTCACCAGCGTGCGGTCGAGTTTCGTGTTGAACCAGGTGCTCAACAGCACCGAACTGCCGTTGACACATCTGCGCAGCTGACCGCTTTTGTGGCGAGCGAGCTTGCTCGCGCTCGACTGCGCAGCAGTCGCAAACCGGCCCACTGGCAATCAGAAACCGGTCAGATCTTTTTGGGGTCGCTGCGCAACCGAGCGGGAGCAAGCTCCCTCGCCACAAAAAGCTCCAGCTTGCGATGAATAGCTGCGACACACCGCCGCAGCCCAATCCTGCGCCCCGCCCCCATGCCGTATACTCGCCGCGCCTTTACAACCCCGCCAATGCCGGAGTGCCCCGATGGATCCTGCTGTTTTCGAAGAGTGGATGATGACCGGCCTGGTCAGCATCCTGATCATTTTCATGGGTTTCATCGTCTGGGACCTGGCGAAGAAGTCCAAGGCCGGGCGCTTTGGTTCGTTCATCCTGTTTTTTGTGCTGGGCCTGGGCGTCGCGGCGTTCATCATCAAGAGCGTGGTGATCGGCCTGATCGAATCCGGCGCGTTATAAGCGCGCCGGCACTTCCTTCCACTGGCCCTGGTCGAGCCCTTCGATCGTCCAATCGCCGATCCTGACCCGCACCAGCCGCAGAGTCGGCAATCCCACGGCGGCAGTCATGCGGCGTACCTGGCGGTTACGCCCTTCGCGGATCACCAGTTCCAGCCAGCTCGTCGGCACGCTTTTACGAAAACGCACCGGCGGGTTGCGCGGCCACAACTGCGGTTCGTCCAGTAGGCGGGCCTCGGCCGGCAGCGTCATGCCGTCGTTCAATTCCACGCCATCGCGCAAGCGCTGCAGCTGTTCGTCGCTCGGCTCCCCCTCGACTTGAACCCAATACGTCTTGGCCAGTTTGTGCTTGGGGTCGGCGATTCGCGCCTGCAATTGCCCGTCGTTGGTGAGTAACAACAGCCCTTCGCTGTCACGGTCCAGCCGACCGGCCGGGTAGATGCCGGGCACGTCGATAAAATCCTTGAGCGTGGCGCGCCCTTCGCCGTCGCTGAACTGCGTCAGCACGTCAAAGGGTTTGTTGAACAGGATCAGCTTCGGCTCGGACGGCGGCGCCTTGGCCACGCGGCGCGGGGCGGAGGCTGAGGGCTTTGCGCCAGGGCGGCGGGAAACGGGACGGGGCGGTCGGGGCATGGCAGTGAAACATCTAACGGTCTGGGCCGACCATGCTAGTGGCCCGACCGTTAAATGACCACCACCTGATCAGCGGAACGGCGGCTCATCGAAACTGCGCAGTTTGCGCGAGTGCAACGAGTTGAGTTCGTTGCGCAGCAGGTCCAGCGCCGCGATGCCGATCTTCAAATGCTGGTTGACCGCCCGCTCATAAAACGCGTTGGCCGAGCCCGGCAGCTTGATCTCGCTGTGCAGCGGTTTGTCCGAAACGCAAAGCAACGTGCCATAAGGCACCCGCAGGCGGTAACCCTGGGCAGCGATGGTGCCGCTTTCCATGTCCACCGCGACGGCGCGGGAGAGGTTGATCAACGGTCTCTCCTGGGCCCAGCGCAGCTCCCAGTTGCGATCGTCGTAAGTCAGCACGGTGCCGGTGCGCAGGCGCTTTTTCAGCTCGTCGCCTTTCTCGCCGGTGATGTTCGCCGCCGCCTGCTGAAGCGCCAGTTGCACTTCGGCCAGGGCCGGGATCGGGATGTTCGGCGGCACGACGCGGTCGAGGATGCCATCGCGGCGCATATAGGCGTGGGCCAGCACGTAGTCGCCGATAGTCTGGGATTGTCGCAGGCCGCCGCAGTGGCCGATCATCAGCCAGCAATGCGGACGCAGCACGGCCAGGTGGTCGGTTATGTTCTTGGCGTTGGACGGCCCGACGCCGATGTTCACCAGGGTTACGCCATGGCCATCGCTGGCCTGCAAATGATAGGCCGGCATCTGGTAGCGGTGCCAGACCACACCCGCGGCGATGGCCGAGGCTTCGCCGTGGTCCATGTTCTTGTCGATGATCACGTTGCCCGGCAGCACCATGCGCACGAAGCGCGGGTCGCTGCGCAGTTGCTCCAGGCCATGGACGATGAATTGGTCGACATAACGGTGGTAGTTGGTCAGCAGGATCCACGGCTGCACATGGCGCCAGTCACTGCCGGTGTAATGCACCAGCCGACGCAGGGAAAAGTCCACCCGCGCGGCGTCGAACAGCGCCAGGGGCAGCGGGTCGGTGTTTTCCCAATCGTACAAACCGTCGGCGATGCCGTCGGTGGCGGCCGACAGGTCGGTGCTGGGGAAAACCCGCGCCAGCACGGCGGCGGTCACACCGGAGCCGGCCAGCTCATCGCCCTGCTCCACCACGTACGGGTACGGAATGTTCTGCTCGCTGACGCCCACTTCGACGGTGACAGTGAAGTCGTGCATCAACGGAACGAGTTGTTCCAGCAGGTACTTACGGAACGCGGCCGGGTGGGTGACGGTGACGCTGTAGGTGCCGGGCAGCTGGACCTTGGCGTAGGCGCGGGTGGTTTGCGGGACCTCGCCGTGGCAATGGTAGGTCAGGCGCAGGGCCGGATAGCGAAACAAGGCCCGTTGCTCGGCATCCGGCTCGATGCGGTCCTTGAGATACCGCTTGAGCGCCTGGTTCAGCGCAGTGGTCGCACGCTCGTGCAGGGCCGCCAGCCGATCCACGGCTTGCTCGGCGGTTTGAACGACAATAAACGCTTCGGTCACGATCAGCTTCCTGTGTTCTGACTTGCAGGCCTTCATCTTGCCTGCATCGTGGTCCGACGGGAACAGTGGCGTATGGGTATTGCGAGAGCGAGCCTGCTCGCGATAGCGGTGGGTCAGGCACTGGGAAGGTTGGTTGTGCCGACGCTATCGCGAGCAGGCTCGCTCCCACAGGGTCATGTGCCGAACTGAGCCCTTTTTAGAAACCCCGTGGGGTCGAGCGAGCGACGATGGCCTCCACGTTCAAGCCTCGGGGCAATGCGCCGTAGACCCTGGCGCCGGCCCCAAGGCGACTGGCAATGAACCCATCGCTGACGTCGCTGTTGCCCGCTTCAAGCAGCAATCGCGCCTGCAGCCCAACAGCGATGTCTTCGGTCAATTGCCGGGCGCGGTATTGGATGTCGTCGATGTCTTTGAATGCCGCGTGCAATTGGTCGATGTGGCGGGCCAGGCGTTTATCGCCATGGCCATCGCCCAGTTCGTTGAACAGCACTTCCAGTACGCCCGGTTCCTTGGACAGGGCCCGCAACACATCGAGGCATTGCACATTGCCGGAGCCTTCCCAGGTCGAATTGACCGGCGCCTCACGATACAGGCGAGGCAGGATGCTGTCTTCGACGTAGCCGGCGCCGCCCATGCACTCGGCGGCTTCGTTGATCATCGCGGGGGCGCGCTTGCAGATCCAGTATTTGCCTACCGCCGTCACCAGTCGGGCGAACTTGGCCTCGTGGTCGTCGTTCAAGTGGTCCAGCGCCCGCCCCATGCGCAGGCTCAGGGCCAGCGCGGCTTCGCTTTCCAGCGCCAGGTCGGCCAGCACGTTTTGCATCAATGGCTGTTCGCTCAATACTCTGCCGCCGACCTTGCGGTGCGCGCAGTGATGACTGGCCTGGGTCAGCGCCTGGCGCATCAGCGCGCTGGAGCCGACCATGCAATCGAAGCGAGTCATGGCAACCATCTCGATGATCGTCGGCACGCCTCGGCCCTCCTCCCCGACCATCCAGGCCAGCGCACCGCGAAACTCCACTTCGCTGGATGCATTGGAACAGTTGCCCAGCTTGTTTTTCAGTCGCTGGATATAGAACTGGTTGCGCGTGTCGTCCGGGCGATGGCGCGGCAGCAGGAAACAGGTGAGGCCCTTGTCGGTCTGGGCCAGGGTGAGGAAAGCGTCGCACATCGGCGCCGAACAGAACCATTTGTGCCCCACCAGTTCGTAGGCCTGGCCGGGCCCGCTGGCGCCTACCGGATACGCCTTGGTGGTGTTGGCCCGCACGTCGGTGCCGCCTTGTTTTTCGGTCATCGCCATGCCAATCGTGACCCCGGCCTTGTGGGCGATGCCGACGTTGCGCGGGTCGTACTCGGTGGCGAGCACCTTCGGCACCCAGCGCTCGGCCAGGTCCGGTTGCAGGCGCAGGGCCGGCACGCTGGCGAAAGTCATGGTCAACGGGCAACCGGTGCCGGCTTCGGCCTGGCTGTGCAGGTAGGTCATCGACGCACGGGCGACATGGGCGCCGGGTTGCGGATGAGCCCACGGCAGGCTGGGCAAGCCGTGCTCGACGGCGGTGCGCATCAACTCGTGATACGCGGGATGAAACTCCACCAGGTCGATGCGATGGCCATACCGGTCATGACTGGAAAACACCGGCGTGTTCTGGTTGGCCAGGAACCCCGCTTCCATCAACGGCCCGCCGGCCAACGCACCGTAGGCATCGATCCGCGCCTGCGCCCAACCGGCACCGAAACGCTGGGACCACTGTTGCAACGGCAGATCGATGCGGTACAGGTTGGCGCCGTCCAAGGACGGCGGCTGATTGGTGACGTCGTGGGTTTCGGCGAACTGATGCAAGTTCATGACGGGGCTCCTCGGTCGGCCAGCAGAGGATCAGTTAAGCACCGCCTCCAGGTCGATCAAAGTGGCATATCCGCCTAAATATCGGCGCTTTCACCCTGTTTCGGACAAAGCACCCGTCGCTGCAGAATCGCCTGGAGCACCTCGAACTTCACCGGTTTGCTCAAATAGTCGATCAACGCTCCAGACGGGCATCGCTCCTGTTCGAGGTTCGGACTGACTACCAGCACGGGCAGATCCTCACAACCGGACAGCGCTCGGATCTGGCAGCAGAGCGACACCCCGTCCAATGGCGCCGAATGGCAATCGAGGAGCACCGCGTCAACACTCTCGCCCTGTAGCAGGTCCAGGGCCGCCCGACCGTTGTCGGCGGTGCGCACCCGATAGCCCAGCTTGAGCAACATGCCTCGCATGACCAATTGATCGACGGGGTTGTCGTCCGCCAGGAGTACCGTGCAGTCCTGGGGCTGGCGGGAATCCCGGCGCCCACCGAACGAAAAAGGCGTCGGGACCTCCACTGGCAAGGCGATTTCGAATTCCACGTCCAGCTGGAAACGGCTGCCGCGCCCCGGCTCGGAAATATGAGTCAGGCGCCCGTCGAGCAATTCGACCAGTTGGCGGCAGATCGCCAAGCCTACGCCGAGCCCCCCGTACTCGCGCGTCATCGAGCCATCGAGCTGGAAGAAACGCTGGTACAACGTCGCCTCGCCAAGATCGGTGAAACCGATGCCGGTGTCGATCACCGCGAATGACAGCACCAGGCGATCGAGCTCCGACGGTCGTCCACTGACCCGCAGGGCGATGCCACCCGAGCGGGTGAACTTGATAGCGTTGTCCAGCAGGCATTCCAGGCACTGGACCAATTTAGCGCTGTCGCCCACCAACCGATCCGCCAGGCTGGGGCTTATGTCGACTTTGAAGTCCAAACCCTTGACCGCCGCGTTGGCACCGAACTGCACCTGCAGCGCATCAATCACACCACGCAGGCTGAACGGCGTCGGGTAGACCTTGAGCTTGCCGGCCTGCAACTCGGTAAGGGTGAGGATGCCGTTGACCATGCGCATCATGTCCCGCGCCGAACCGGCGGCGGTCTGTTGATACTGGGTCAGCTCCTCGTCCATCTCGACGGTTTCCATCAGCTCCAGGGAGCCGATCACACCGTTCATCGGGGTGCGCAATTCATGGGTGAGGGTGGCGAGGAATTCATCCTTGAGTTTGTTGCCGTGGGCCAATTGCTGGTTGAGCACTTCCAGTTTCTGTCCGGCGTCGAACAGCGTCTGGGCCTGCTGCTCGCGCATGGCGTTGATGCGGTCCGCCAGGGCCAGGGACAACAATGCCACCTCGATGGCAGAGCCGATCTGGCTGGCATACATGGTCAGGAAGATGTTCGGCAGGTAACCGAGCACCATCATCGTGTTGACGATCCCCCCCAGCAGGAACGCCGACCAGGCGATGATGAAATAACGCGCCACCCGCAGGCCACGCCACCAGGCGAACAGCCCGGCGGCGAAAATCACCACGGTAAATACCAGGGCCAACGCCGTCGCCAGGCGCAGGGCCAAGGCGTAGCTGGTCATCAGCGACAGCCCTACCACCACGGCACTGTAGGCGATCAGCGCCAGCAGCAGTCGATCGAGCCAGCGACTGTGTTGTGAGGTCTGCAGGAAGCTGCGGGCGAATTGACTGCCGAACAGCCCCGCGCAGCCGATGAAGAACGGCGTTGCGGCATTGGCCCACCAGGGATTGTCCGGCCAGAAATATTCCACCGCCGCGCCATTGACCGACAACTGATACAGGCCGAACGAGGCGATATAGAAGATGTAGTACAAATAACTGGTATCGCGCACGCTCAGGTAAATGAACAGGTTGTAGACCAGCATCCCCAGCAGCACGCCATAGATGATCCCCAACACATAGAGGCGCACCGGCTGCTGCTCCAGGTACGCCGTGCTCGACCACAGCGTCAACGGCGCCTGGATCGAACCCTGGCTTTGCAGACGCAAGTACACGACCTGGCGTTGATCCGGCTGGAAGTCCAGGCTGAACAGGTAATTGTTCTGGCGGACCTCGCGACTGGCAAAAGGCAGAGCATCGCCCGTCTGGCGGACCAGGCGATAGGCTCCGCTGCCGTCGGCCAAGTACAGGTCCAGATGATCCAGCGGCGGATACGCCAGCTCCAGCAACCAGGTCCGCTGGGCGTCGGGATTGGCAGGACGATAGTGCAGATCCACTTTCAACCAGAACGCCGAACGTGAGTAACCGGCGTTCAGCGTGGCTTTGTCATGGGGCTTGAAACGATCGGCCGCGGCCTGGGCCAGAATCTCATCGATGGAGGCCGTGCCACTGGGGTCTTCCAACACTTGCAAAGCGTGGCCCAAAGGCAGGCTTTGGGTTGATTCATCGAATTCGAGCGCACTTGCCAAGGGGGACAAGCACAGCAGCAACATCAGCAAATAGCGCATTTAAGCCCCAGCGTGGCCTGTCCGGTTGAGTCAGGAAGCCCCCCATTCCCTGAGTAGACGTAAAACCGGCATTACCTGTTATTGGTTGGATCCATCTCTAGCATAGCCGTTGATGGCCAATTTGCACCACGGAAATTTTTCCGACAAAAGGCTCTAGCACGGGCGTCTCAGCGCCAACCATTGAGATAGAGCTGTTGCTTTGGTCAGGTTGCCAATTGGTAAAGCACAAAAGTGGTCGCCAACAAAACCCTCTGAGGCCAATCACCGATAAAAGAGGTTTGGTGATAAGCTCGCGCACCATGAATATCTACAGCTCTCGCCCCGTTGTCCTCTGTCTCTCCGGCCACGACCCCAGTGGTGGCGCCGGCTTGCAGGCAGATATCGAAGCCCTGCTTGCCCAGGGATGTCATGCCGCCCCGGCCGTTACTGCGTTGACCGTGCAAGACACGGTCAACGTCAGCGATTTCCGCGTGCTGGATCGCGAGTGGGTGCTGGCGCAAGCCAATGCCGTGCTCAACGACTCCCCCGTCGCGGCGGTCAAGCTGGGCATGCTCGGCTCGCTGGAAATGGTCGACACCGTGGTCGAGCTGCTCCAGGCACACCCGCAGTTGCCGATGGTCTGCGACCCGGTGCTGCGCGCCGGCGGTGGCGGACGGCTGGGCAAGGATGAAGTCGGCTACGCCATGCGCGAGCGCCTGCTGCCCCTGGCCACCATCGCCACGCCCAACCTGCCTGAAGCACGCATTCTCGCCGAACTGCCCGAAGGCAGCGCCGATGAATGCGCCGAAAAACTGCTGCCCTTCGTCAAGCACCTGCTGATCACCGGCGGCCATGGCGACGAGCATGAAGTCCACAATCGCCTGTACAGCCGCGACGGACACCGCGAAACGTTCACCTGCCAGCGCTTGCCCGGCAGTTATCACGGCTCCGGCTGCACCCTCGCCAGCGCCATCGCCGGCCGACTGGCCCAGGGCGAACAACTCTCCAGCGCGGTCAAGACAGCCCTGGACTACACGTGGCGCACGCTGCGCGATGCCGAACAACTGGGCAAAGGCCAGTTCGTACCGCGTCGCCTACCGCTGGATTTCTGCTCGTAGCACAGGAGCCGTGGAATGAAATTACGTGGCCTTTATGCCGTGACCGACAGCCAACTGCTGGCCGGCAAGTTCCTTGCCTATGTGCAAGCCGCGCTGGAAGGCGGCGTGACCTTGCTGCAGTACCGCGACAAAAGCAGCGACGAGGCCCGCCGCCTTCGTGAGGCCGAGGCCCTGCGCAACCTGTGCGAGCGCTACAAGACCCAACTGATCATCAATGATGACGCCGAATTGGCCGCGCGCCTGGGCGTCGGCGTGCACCTGGGCCAGACCGATGGCCCGTTGGCGCCGGTGCGGGCGTTGCTGGGCCACAAGGCAATCGTCGGCTCAACCTGCCACGCCAGCCTGGAGTTGGCCGAACAGGCCGTCAACGAAGGCGCCAGCTACGTCGCGTTCGGGCGCTTCTTCAACTCCAGCACCAAGCCTGGGGCACCCAGCGCAAACCTTGAACTGCTCGAACAGGCCCGCATCAAACTGCATATACCGGTTTGCGCCATCGGCGGCATCACCCTGGAAAACGCCGCCCCGCTGGTGGCCCATGGGGTCGACCTGCTTGCGGTGGTCCACGGCCTGTTCGGCGCCGACAGCACCGCTGAAGTGACGCGCCGCGCCCGCGCCTTCAACGACCTGCTGCACATCACATAGTCATTTCCGTTTTCGAGAGCCCTACCATGTCCCGTTCCGAAACCCTGTTTGCCAACGCCCAGAAACATATCCCCGGCGGCGTGAACTCGCCTGTTCGCGCGTTCAAGAGCGTCGGCGGCACCCCGCTGTTCTTCAAGCACGCCGAAGGCGCGTATGTCACCGATGAAGACGACAAGCGCTACGTTGACTACGTCGGCTCGTGGGGGCCGATGATCCTCGGCCATAGCCATCCGGACGTGCTGGATGCGGTGCGCAAGCAGCTGGAGCACGGGCTGTCCTATGGCGCGCCGACGGCGATGGAAACCGAGATGGCGGACTTGGTCTGCTCCATCGTGCCGTCGATGGAAATGGTGCGCATGGTCAGCTCCGGCACCGAAGCGACCATGAGCGCGATCCGCCTGGCCCGTGGCTACACCGGCCGCGACAGCATCATCAAATTCGAAGGCTGCTACCACGGCCATTCCGACAGCCTGCTGGTCAAGGCCGGTTCCGGCGCCCTGACCCAAGGCGTTCCGAGCTCGGCGGGCGTGCCAGCGGCATTTGCCAAGCACACCCTGACCCTGCCGTTCAACGACCTTGAAGAAGTCGAGAAGATGCTCGGCGAAGTCGGTCAGGAGGTGGCATGCATCATCGTCGAGCCGGTGGCCGGCAACATGAACTGCGTGCCGCCGGCGCCAGGCTTTCTCGAAGGTCTGCGCAGCCTGTGCGACCAGCATGGCGTGGTGCTGATTTTCGATGAAGTGATGACCGGCTTCCGTGTCGCCCTTGGTGGCGCCCAGGCCCACTATGGCGTGACGCCGGATTTGAGCACCTTCGGCAAGATCATCGGTGGCGGCATGCCCGTGGGCTGCTTCGGCGGCAAACGCGCCATCATGGAATGCATCGCGCCGCTGGGCCCGGTCTATCAGGCCGGCACGCTGTCGGGCAACCCGTTGGCGATGGCTGCTGGCCTGACCACCCTGCGCCTGATCAGCCGCCCGGGCTTCCACGCCGAACTGACCGAATTCACCACGCGCCTGCTCGATGGCCTGCAAGTGCGCGCCGACGCGGCCGGCATTCCGTTTGTGACCACCCAGGCCGGCGGCATGTTCGGCCTGTATTTCAGCGGTGCCGATGACATCGTGACCTTCGACGACGTGATGGCCAGCGACGCCGACCGCTTCAAGCGCTTCTTCCACCTGATGCTCGAAGGCGGCGTCTACCTGGCGCCAAGCGCCTTCGAAGCCGGCTTCACCTCCATCGCCCATGGCGAGGCGGAACTGAAGATTACCCTCGACGCGGCTGAACGAGCCTTCGCGGCACTGAAATAAGCCTGTGGATAACTGACGCTGGCTGACACCAGCGTCAGTTATTGCCCATAACCCACCGTGCCTTTTCCTACATATCTGCCCAACAAACCGTCGTTGCGGTTCCTTTGCAGCAGAAAAACGAGTAAAGACTTTGTAAGGATGGCCCCGCTTATTTCATAATGCGCGCTTATTGGATCCCCCGAAGGGTCCACGCGCCCCTCAGAGGTAAGTCGATTCCCATGAACCGCACCGGCCGCACCCTTGCCTTGGGCTGCCTGTTGCTCCTTCAGCCCCTGCTCGCTCATGCACAGGCAGGCGGTAACTCGTTGTTGATCCCGGCGATGGGCCGTTGCACCCTCAACACCCAGCCACAAGATCTCGCACCGGCACTCGACGCCTGTCGAAAAGCGGCCGACGAGGGCGATGCCCAAGCGCAATATGAATTGGGCGAGTTCTACTACGACGGCAAGGCCGCGCCCCGCGACCTCAAGCTGGCCCTCAACTATTTCGAAAAAGCCTCGCTACAAGGCCACGCCCAGGCGCAGTTCAAGCTTGGCGGCATGTTCTTCCATGGCGAAGGCGTACCGGCCAACAATGTCCAGGCGTATATCGTCTTGAAGATGGCGGCGGTCAACGGCGCCGAAGAGGCATTGGACACCGCCGACGAAGTCGCCGAGCAGATGCCCCGCGACGAGCTGGAAGTGGCCACCCAGGTGCTGGGGCAGATCTTTCGCAAATACCTGATGGAATTGCAGAACGCCGACGGACGCACGCCGTTCTCGCCACTGCCCTGATTAATGTTCTGGCCTTGAAGGCCTCATCGCGAGCAAGCTCGCTCCCACAGTTGGCTCTCTGGCGACGCAAGATTTGTGCTCACCGGCGATTTACTGTGGGAGCGAGCCTGCTCGCGATTGGGAGCAACCCGGTCTTGAACCCTACTTCTCAGGCATCGGCATCGGAAACGGCATCACATTGCCGACCGCGCCGCGGGCTTCGCTGATTTTCGGAGTGCCAAGGCGCTCGACCTCATCGATGCGCACGATCGAATGCATCGGCACGAAGCTGCGCACCACGCCTTCGAATTGTGCCTTGAGCTTTTCTTCGCTTGGGTCGACGACCACTTGTGTGCGCTCGCCAAAGACGAACTCTTCCACTTCCAGAAAGCCCCACAGATCACTCTGATAGATCTGCTTGGCGTACATCTCGAACACCTGGCCCTGGTTGAGGAAAATCACCTTGTAGATTGGAGCTTCACGTTTGGTCATGGCTGGCGAAACACATCGGCGGGTAAAAATGAGGGCGCGAACTATAGCATAGCCACTGCTCGCGCAGCGGTAGGAACCGGGGGACTTGTTGCCTATAATGCGCGGTTCTTTGAATCACGTGATGATCCGTCCATGGCCAAGAAGCTTTACATCGAAACCCACGGTTGCCAGATGAACGAGTACGACAGCTCGCGCATGGTCGATCTGCTGGGTGAACACCAGGCCCTGGAAGTCACCGCCCGCGCCGAAGACGCAGACGTGATCCTGCTCAACACCTGCTCGATCCGCGAGCGCGCCCAGGACCGGGTGTATTCCCAACTGGGCCGCTGGCGTGAACTGAAGCTGGCCAACCCGGAAATGGTCATCGCGGTCGGCGGCTGCGTCGCCAGCCAGGAAGGCGCGGCCATTCGTGACCGCGCGCCGTACGTGGACGTGGTCTTCGGCCCCCAGACCCTGCACCGCCTGCCGGAAATGATCGACGCAGCGCGCGTGACCAAACTGCCCCAAGTCGACGTTTCGTTCCCCGAAATCGAGAAGTTCGACCACCTGCCCGAGCCGCGCATCGACGGCCCCAGCGCTTATGTGTCGGTGATGGAAGGCTGCAGCAAATACTGCACGTTCTGCGTGGTCCCCTATACCCGCGGCGAAGAGGTCAGCCGGCCGTTCGACGACGTGATCGCCGAGATCATCCACCTGGCGGAAAACGGCGTGCGTGAAGTGACCTTGCTGGGGCAGAACGTCAACGGCTATCGCGGCCTGACCCACGACGGTCGCCTGGCGGACCTCGCCGAGTTGATCCGCGTTGTGGCGGCGGTGGACGGTATCGACCGGATCCGCTACACCACGTCCCATCCGTTGGAGTTTTCCGACAGCCTGATCCAGGCCCACGCCGAAGTTCCCGAGCTGGTCAAGCACCTGCACCTGCCGGTGCAATCGGGTTCGGACAGAATCCTCGCAGCGATGAAGCGCAACCACACGGCGTTGGAGTACAAATCCAAACTGCGCAAGTTGCGCGCCGCAGTGCCGGGGATCTGCATCAGCTCGGACTTTATCGTCGGATTCCCTGGCGAAACCGAGAAAGATTTCCAGCAGACCATGAAGCTGATCGAAGACGTGGGCTTCGACTTCTCCTATTCCTTTGTCTACAGCCAGCGCCCCGGCACGCCGGCGGCCGACCTGGCGGATGAGACGCCCGAGGAAGTGAAGAAGGAGCGGCTCAATGCTTTGCAGCACCGCTTGAACCAGCAGGGCTTTGAAATCAGCCGACAGATGGTCGGTTCGATCCAGCGGATCCTGGTCACCGACTACTCGAAAAAAGACCCGGGCGAATTGCAGGGCCGTACGGAAAACAACCGTATCGTCAACTTCCGCTGCGACACGCCAGCCCTGATCGGCCAGTTCGCCGACGTACACATCGACGCCGCGCAACCGCACTCGCTGCGGGGTTCGCTGGTGCAGTAGCTACACAACCCCCCTGTGGGAGCGAGCTTGCTCGCGATAGCGGTGTGACAGTCAATATCAATGTTGAATGTGACACCCTCATGGCGAGCAAGCTCGCTCCCACAGTGGCCGTGGCAAGCCCTGTGGTCAGATTCGCCCGCTTAAGACCTTTCGCACCCAGCCTACTGGCGTTATCCTTGATTTCACCTTAATTGCCCCTGGGCGGCTAAAAACGACCTTGAACGCACCCATCGAACCTCATCGTTTCATTCTCGAGCCCTTTGAGGCTCGCCGCTTCGCCAATCTGTGCGGGCAATTCGACGAGCATCTTCGCTTGATCGAACAGCGCCTGGCCATCGAGATCCGCAATCGCGGGAACCAGTTCGAACTGATCGGCGATCCCAAGCACACCACCTCCGCGGAAAACCTGCTGCGCCGTCTCTACCGAGAAACCAAGGCGAGCGAGCTGTCTGCGGACATGGTCCACCTGTTCCTGCAAGAGTCGGCGGTCGAAGAACTCGACAATCACGCCCCGTCGGAACCTGCCGTGGCCCTGCGCACGAAAAAAGGCATGATTCGCCCTCGCGGCTTGAATCAGCAGCGCTACGTGAAGGAAATCCTGGCCAACGACATCAATTTCGGCATCGGCCCGGCCGGTACCGGCAAGACCTACCTGGCCGTTGCCTGTGCGGTCGACGCGTTGGAGCGCGAACAGGTGCGCCGCATTCTGCTGGTGCGTCCCGCCGTCGAAGCAGGGGAAAAACTCGGTTTCCTGCCCGGCGACCTGACCCAGAAGATCGACCCGTATCTGCGCCCGCTCTATGACGCGCTGTACGAAATGCTCGGCTTCGAATACGTCGCCAAGCTGATCGAGCGACAGGTCATCGAGGTCGCGCCGCTGGCCTACATGCGTGGTCGAACCCTGAACAACAGCTTCATCATCCTCGACGAAAGCCAGAACACCACCGTCGAACAGATGAAGATGTTCCTGACCCGGATCGGTTTCGGCTCCACCGCCGTCATCACCGGGGACATTACCCAGGTCGACCTGCCCCGAGGCACCAAGTCCGGGCTGAACCACGTGATCCAGGTGCTCAAGGACGTCCCGGGCATCAGCTTCACGCACTTCATGCCCAAGGACGTCGTACGCCATCCGTTGGTGCAGCGCATCGTCGAAGCCTACGAGCGTTTCGAGAACCGCGCCGATGAAGATTCGGCCGAAAGCAAAGGCAATCGCCACAATGCTTGAACTCGACCTGCAAGAGGCCAGTGAACACCCCGCCCCCAGCGAAGCCCAGTTCCGCCAATGGTGCGAACTGGCGCTGCGCCAGCGCAGCGCCGACTCGGAACTGACGATCCGCCTGGTGGACGAAGCCGAAGGCCGCGAGCTGAACCACACCTGGCGGCAGAAAGACTACGCCACCAACGTGCTGTCGTTTCCCGCCGACGTGCCCGACGAAATGCTCGACATCCCGTTGCTGGGGGACCTGGTGATCTGCGTCCCGGTCGTCGAGCGCGAGGCCGCCGAACAAAACAAGTCACCCGAAGCCCACTGGGCCCACCTGGTGATCCATGGCTGCTTGCATTTGCTTGGTTACGACCATATGGAAGAGGACGAAGCCGAGGAAATGGAAGCGCTGGAACGAACGTTGCTTGCCGAGCTGGGTCATCCCGACCCGTATGCCGGCGACGAACACTGAAACATCAACCTGTAACGACAAAGGATTCAGAGTAATCGCTATGAGCGAAGATCGATCGACCAACGGGCAGAAGTCATGGCTGGGCAAGCTCACCCAGGCTTTTGCCCATGAGCCGAAAAACCGCCAGGAGCTGTTGGAGCTGCTGCGCGATGCACACCAGAACAAATTGCTGGACAGCGAAGCGCTGGCCATCGTCGAAGGCGCCATCCAGGTGGCTGACCTGCAGGTTCGGGACATCATGGTCCCGCGCTCGCAGATGATCAGCATCAAGGCGACCCAGACTCCCCGCGAATTCCTGCCCGCCGTGGTCGACTCCGCTCACTCGCGCTACCCGGTCGTCGGCGAGAGCCATGACGACGTCATGGGCGTGCTGCTGGCCAAGGACCTGCTGCCGCTGATCCTCCAGGAGAACGGCGACAGTTTCAATATCAAGGACCTGCTGCGCCCGGCCACGTTCGTGCCCGAGTCCAAGCGCCTGAACGTACTGCTGCGTGAATTCCGCGCCAACCATAACCACATGGCCATCGTCATCGACGAATACGGCGGCGTGGCCGGACTGGTCACCATCGAAGACGTGCTCGAACAGATTGTTGGCGACATCGAGGATGAGCACGACGTCGAGGAAGACAGCTACATCAAGCCCTTGCCCAGCGGCGACTTCCTGATCAAGGCCCTGACGCCGATCGAGAACTTCAACGAGTTCTTCGACAGCGAATTCTCCGACGATGAGTTCGACACCGTCGGCGGCCTGGTGATGAGTGCCTTCGGCCACCTGCCCAAGCGCAACGAAACCACCGAGATCGGCTCCTGGCGCTTCCGCATCCTGAATGCCGACAGCCGCCGGATTCATCTGCTGCGCCTGTCACCCATTGCCCGTTAAACCCTGCAAGAGCCGCTAAGGAAACACATGCGCTGGATAAACCGCCCCGGCTGGCCCGGTAACCTGCTGGCCGTGGCGGCCGGTGCGATCACCACCCTGGCCCTGGCGCCGTTCGATATCTGGCCGCTGGCATTGCTGGCGGTCGGGCTGTTCTATGCTGGCCTGCGCGAGCTCTCGCCGCGCCAGGCCCTGGGGCGCGGCTGGTGTTTCGGTTTCGGCCTGTTTGGCGCCGGCACCAGTTGGATCTACGTCAGCATCCATAACTTCGGTGGCGCCTCGGTGCTGCTGGCCGGGCTTTTGATGCTGCTGTTCATTGCCGCGATCGCTTGGTTCTTCGCCCTGCCCGCCTGGCTCTGGGCGCGCTGGCTGCGGCGCAACGAGGCACCGTTGGCCGATGCCCTGGCCTTCGCCGCGCTCTGGCTGGGCCAGGAAGCCTTTAGAGGCTGGTTCCTGACCGGATTCCCCTGGCTTTACTCCGGCTACAGTCAACTGGACGGCCCGCTGGCCGGCCTTGCACCGCTGGGTGGCATGTGGCTGATCTCCTTCACCCTGGCCCTGACCGCCGCGCTGTTGTACAACGCGCCCCGATTGCTGCGTTCCGGGCGCAAAGGCTTCGTCGTCGCGGGTGTGGCCTTGCTGATCGGCCCCTGGGCGGCCGGCTTTGCGCTCAAGGGGCATGCCTGGACCAGCCCCTCGGGCGAGCCGCTGAGTGTCGCGGCCATCCAGGGCAACATCGAACAAAGCATGAAGTGGGACCCCGAGCAGCTCAACGCGCAATTGGCGCTGTACCGTGACATGAGCTTCACGTCCAAGCGCGTCGACCTGCTGGTCTGGCCGGAAACGGCCGTGCCGGTACTCAAGGAGTCCGCCCAGGGCTACCTGGACATGATGGGCAGTTTCGCCGCCGAGCGGCATTCGGCACTGATCACCGGCGTACCGATCCGCCAGGAAGTACGTCATGAGAAGCGCTATTTCAACGGCATCACCGTGACCGGCGAAGGCGACGGCACTTACCTGAAGCAGAAACTGGTGCCCTTCGGCGAGTACGTGCCATTGCAGGATATCCTGCGCGGCCTGATCGCGTTTTTCGACCTGCCAATGTCGGATTTCGCCCGCGGCCCGGCTGATCAGCCATTGCTGCAGGCCAAGGGTTACCAGATCGCGCCATTCATTTGCTACGAAGTGGTCTACCCGGAATTCGCTGCCAACCTTTCAGCGCGAAGCGATCTGTTGCTGACGATCAGCAACGACACTTGGTTCGGTACGTCGATCGGCCCGTTGCAACACTTGCAAATGGCCCAGATGCGCGCGCTGGAGGCCGGGCGCTGGATGATTCGCGCCACCAACAACGGCGTGACCGGCCTGATCAACCCCTTCGGCCAGATCACCGCCCAGATCCCGCAGTTCCAACGCGGCATCCTCTACGGTGAAGTGGTGCCGATGCACGACCTGACGCCGTACCTTCAATGGCGCTCGTGGCCGCTGATCATTTTGTGTGTATTGCTTTTGGGTTGGGCGCTGGTGGCGGGGCGGATGGCCAAGACGGTTTAACTCGCTCCCCCCATCCCTGTGGCGAGGGAGCTTGCTCCCGCTGGACCGGTCCGACGCTTCGGGCGCAGCAGGCCCCGCTTTTTGGGGCCGCTGCGCGCCCCAGCGGGAGCAAGCTCCCTCGCCACAATAGCGTTCACTTCAATTATTCAGCGATAAAACAACCAATACCCCACCAACCCCACCGCCTCGTTCATCAACTGCCCCGATTGCCACACCGATTTGAATTCCGGCATCCAGCCACCCAACGGCCGGGCGTTATCCTGACCCAGGAAACCGACAGGCGCAGGCACCACTTCAAATCCAGAACGTTCAAAACTCCAGACCGCCCGTGGCATGTGCCAGGCCTGGGTCACCACCACCACGCGCTTCGCCCCTTCGGGCAGCAGGATCTGCGCGCTCATCTGGGCGTTCTCCCACGTGGTGCGGCTGTGGCCCTCCTGCCAGCGAACGTCGACGCCGAAATCCTCACGCATCGAGTCAGCCATCAGCTTGGCCTCGCTGGGCGGGGTGCCGTAATGCAAGCCGCCGGTTGTCAACACGGGCAAGCCCGAAGCCTTGGCCAACCGCGCCGCATAACGCTGGCGCTCCAGACCCACCCCGGTGGGCTGGTCAGTGCCCCAGGCCAGGTCACCGCGCTCGCGCCCCGAGCCCAGCACCACAATGGCGTCGGCGCGCTGGGCCAGGGTCGCCCATTCACTGCGCAGCAGCGGCGGTTCGCGCTCCAATGCCTTCGCGCTCCACTGCACCACTATCGGTAGGCTCATCAGCCAGAAACCACCCAGCCCCAGGATAAAACACACGCGGGCCAGGCGCGGCCGGGAATCACGCCACCACCAGGCAAGCGCCAGCAAAAGCAAAAGAATGCCAGGCGGCAATAGAAGTTGTTTGATGAAATAGCGAAACGGCATCGGGCATCTCCATAGATGCCCGAAGCCTAGGTGGGTTGACGCAAAGCGACAACAGATTCCAAGAACCTCGAATCAAAAAAAGCGACACGCGTGAATCCGGCCTTTACTTGAACTGCAGGGACCGGACCTTTACAGCATCCTTGTCGGGCGTCCGATCCTTGAGCCAGACAACCTTGGCCGATCGGGGCGCTTCGAGACGCTTGTTTGCCTGGGCCCCATTTGCTGAGGCCTGGTGCCCGGCCTGTTCAAGGTAAGCCTTGACCAGCTCGAACTCTGCGGGGCTCAGGCCTCGCAGTTCCAGCTCTGCCGGGCGTTCATCACGCAAGCGACCGGCGGTTCTTGCGGCGTCCAAGGCCATCCCCAGGCGATCGATCAGTTTTTCATACAACTCAGGTGTAGCGACTTTTCGTTGTGATTCAACCATCCCTCACCTCATTGAAGATAAGACTCACTCCCCATTCAGAAGCTTAGCTTCGCTGGGCAAACCGGCTGGACGCCGCGACCAACGGCCCAGAACCCCGGTCGTCGCCAATGGTCGGCAAAAGGCTCGGCAATGGTTGGGCAGCAATCAGGGTTTCCCTCGGCGGAGCGCGGTCATGTATGCTACGGCGCTTCCTGTAACTCCACTTCCAGCTTGGCTGGGCATCGAAAACGCCGCATTCGGCGTCATCTGCGTCCAGCATGGCAATGAAGAGGATTGGGCCACCCCATTCAGTACAAAAGTAGCCATGCACGAACACTACCAGCCCCGTGAAATCGAAGCCGCCGCCCAGTCGTTCTGGGACGAGCAAAAGTCCTTTGAAGTCAGTGAACAGCCAGGCAAGGAGACGTACTACTGCCTGTCGATGTTCCCTTACCCCAGCGGCAAGCTACACATGGGGCACGTGCGCAACTACACCATCGGCGACGTGATCTCCCGCTATCAGCGCATGCAAGGCAAGAACGTCCTGCAACCCATGGGTTGGGACGCCTTCGGCATGCCGGCGGAAAACGCCGCGATGAAGAACAACGTCGCCCCCGCCAAGTGGACCTACGAAAACATCGCGTACATGAAGACCCAGCTGCGCAGCCTGGGCCTGGCGGTGGACTGGTCCCGCGAAGTCACCACCTGCAAGCCCGACTACTATCGCTGGGAACAATGGCTGTTCACCCGCCTGTTCGAGAAAGGCGTGATCTACCGCAAGAACGGCACCGTGAACTGGGACCCGGTGGACCAGACCGTACTGGCCAACGAGCAAGTGATCGACGGTCGCGGCTGGCGCTCCGGCGCGCTGATAGAAAAGCGCGAGATCCCGATGTACTACTTCAAGATCACCGCCTACGCGGATGAACTCCTGGAGAGCCTCGACGAGCTGACCGGCTGGCCCGAGCAGGTCAAGACCATGCAGCGCAACTGGATCGGCAAGTCCCGGGGCATGGAAGTGCAGTTCCCCTACGACGTCGCCTCCATTGGCGAAGCCGGCACCCTGAAGGTCTTCACCACCCGTCCGGACACCTTGATGGGCGCCACTTACGTGGCCGTGGCCGCCGAGCATCCGCTGGCGACTCTGGCAGCGCGGAACAACCCCGATTTGCAGGCGTTCATCGCCGAATGCAAAGGCGGCAGCGTCGCCGAAGCCGACGTCGCCACCCAAGAGAAGAAAGGCCTGCCGACTTCGTTGTTCGTCGAGCACCCGCTCACCGGCGAGAAACTGCCGGTGTGGGTCGCCAACTACGTGCTGATGCACTACGGCGACGGCGCGGTCATGGCGGTGCCCGCCCACGACGAGCGTGATTTCGAGTTCGCCCACAAATACAACCTGCCGGTCAAGCCGGTCGTGCGCACCAGCGTCGGCGACCAGACACCAGCGCCTTGGCAGGACGCCTACGGCGAACACGGCGAGCTGATCAATTCCGGTGAGTTCGACGGCCTGGATTTCGCTGGCGCCTTCGATGCCATCGAAGTGGCCCTGATCAAGAAGAACCTCGGCGCCTCGCGCACTCAGTTCCGCCTGCGCGACTGGGGCATCAGCCGCCAGCGCTACTGGGGTTGCCCGATCCCGATCGTGCATTGCGACACCTGCGGTGACGTACCGGTGCCGGAAGATCAGCTGCCGGTGGTCCTGCCGGAAGACGTCGTACCCGACGGCGCCGGTTCGCCCCTGGCGCGCATGCCCGAATTCTACGAGTGCAGCTGCCCGAAATGCGGCGCACCGGCCAAGCGTGAAACCGACACCATGGACACCTTCGTCGAGTCCTCGTGGTACTACGCCCGCTACGCCTCGCCGCACTTTGAAGGCGGCCTGGTGGAAAAATCCGCGGCTGACCACTGGTTGCCGGTGGATCAATACATCGGCGGCATCGAACACGCCATTCTTCACCTGCTCTACGCGCGCTTCTTCCACAAGCTGATGCGTGACGAAGGCCTGGTGAGCTCAAACGAGCCGTTCAAGAACCTGCTGACCCAGGGCATGGTGATCGCCGAGACGTACTATCGTCGCGAAGCCAACGGTGCCTACACGTGGTTCAACCCGAGCGACGTCGAACTCGAACGCGACAGCAAGGCCAAGGTCATCAGCGCCAAGCTGATCGCCGACGGCCTGCCGGTGGAAATCGGCGGCACCGAGAAAATGGCCAAGTCGAAGAACAACGGCGTCGACCCTCAGTCGATGATCGACCAGTTCGGCGCGGACACCTGCCGCCTGTTCATGATGTTCGCCTCGCCACCGGACATGAGCGCCGAATGGTCCGACTCCGGCGTCGAGGGCTCGCACCGCTTCCTCAAGCGCGTCTGGCGCCTGGCCCAGGCCCACGTCACCCAGGGCCTGCCGGGCAAACTGGACGTCGCCAGCCTGAACGATGACCAGAAAGCCGTCCGTCGTTCGATCCACCTGGCGATCAAGCAGGCCAGCCACGACGTCGGCCAGAACCACAAATTCAACACCGCCATCGCCCAGGTGATGACGCTGATGAACGTACTGGAAAAAGCCGCCCAAGGCACCGAGCAGGATCGCGCACTGATTCACGAAGGCCTGGAAGCCGTGACGCTGCTGCTGGCGCCGATCACCCCGCACATCAGCCACGAGTTGTGGAATCGCCTGGGTCACGCTGACCCGGTGATCGACGCCCGCTGGCCGCTGGTGGACGAAAGTGCGCTGGTGCAGGACAGCCTGACCCTGGTCATCCAGGTCAACGGCAAACTGCGTGGCCAGATCGAAATGCCGGCCGCCGCCACGCGCGAAGAAGTCGAAGCCGCCGCGCGGGCCAACGAAAACGTGCTGCGCTTCGTCGATGGCCTGACGATTCGCAAAGTGATCGTCGTGCCCGGCAAACTGGTCAACATCGTCGCAAGCTAATTGGATCGGGCGTCCGGGCCAGGGGCCCGGCGCCGAATTTGACCTGCGGGGCCGCACGCTCGGCCCATGGGTTTCAAGGGGAGCAACAAGATGATCAAACGTAATCTGCTGGTTATGGGCCTGGCGGTCCTGTTGAGCGCCTGCGGCTTCCAGCTGCGCGGCACCGGCACCACCGAACTGGCCATCACCGAACTGGACCTCAGCGCGCGCGACGCCTATGGCGATACCGTAAAAGCGTTGCGCGACACGCTGGAAGACAGCGGCGTGAAAGTCTACAGCGGTGCGCCGTACAAGCTGGTATTGACCCGCGAACAGCAAAGCCAGCGCAGCCTGAGCTATGCCGGCGCCGGTCGCTCGGCCGAATACGAGCTCAACAACGTGCTGAACTATGAAATCCGCGGGCAAAACAACCTGGTGCTGCTGGACGACAAGCTGCAAGTACAGAAGGTCTACCTGCATGACGGCAACAACATCACCGGCTCCGACCAGGAGTCCAGCGAAGTACGCGAAGAAATGCGTCGCGACCTGGTACAGCGGATGATGCTACGCCTGCAACAACTGAGCCCGGCCCAGTTGGAGCAACTGCAACAGACCGCCGACGCCAAGGCCAAGGCCGAAGCCGAAGCGCTGGAAGCAGCACGCAAGGCGGAAGCGGAAACCCCGCAACAATCGCCTATGCAAATTCCTGCTCCATAAGCCTTGCGGGGCGCCTCGGTGCCCCGCTCGCCTTCTCTCCTGAACAGCGTCTATGAAACTGGCCCCCGCCCAACTCGGCAAACACCTGCAAGGCGCCCTCGCCCCGGTCTACATCATCAGCGGCGATGACCCGCTGCTGTGCCAGGAAGCCGCCGACGCCATCCGCTCCGCCGCTCGCCAACAAGGCTTCGACGAACGCCAGGTGTTCGCGGCCGACGCCAGTTTCGACTGGGGCACGCTGCTGCTGGCAGGGGCGAGCATGTCGCTGTTTGCCGAAAAACGCCTGCTGGAACTGCGCTTGCCCTCGGGCAAACCCGGTGACAAAGGCGCCGCCGCGCTGATCGAATATTGCTCGCGACCGGCCGAAGACACGGTGCTGCTCATCAGCCTGCCGAAACTCGACGGCAGCGCGCAGAAAACCAAATGGGGCAAGGCGCTGGTCGAAGGTCCACAGACCCAGTTCGTGCAGATCTGGCCGGTGGATGCCAGCCAGCTGCCGAACTGGATCCGCCAACGCCTGTCCCAGGCCGGTCTATCGGCCAGCCAGGACGCGGTTGAACTGATTGCCGCCCGGGTCGAAGGCAACCTGTTGGCCGCCGCCCAGGAAGTCGAAAAGCTCAAGCTGATGGCCGAGGGCGGCCAGATCACCGTGGAAACGGTGCAGGCCGCCGTGGCTGACAGCGCCCGCTTCGATGTCTTCGGGCTGACCGACGCAATCCTCAACGGCGAAGCCGCTCATGCCTTGCGCATGCTCGAAGGCCTGCGAGGCGAAGGCGTCGAACCTCCGGTGATCCTCTGGGCCCTGGCCCGGGAGCTGCGGCTGCTGGCCAACCTGTCGCTGCAATACAGCCAGGGGGTGCCCCTGGACAAGGCCTTCAGTCAGGCTCGCCCGCCAGTGTGGGACAAGCGCAAACCGCTGATGAGCAAGGCGCTGCAACGCTATTCCGCGTCACGCTGGGCCCAATTGCTGCTCGAGGCCCAGCGCATCGACGCGCAGATCAAGGGCCAGGCCGCCGGCTCGCCGTGGATGAGCCTCAGTCGGTTGTCGTTGTTGATGGCCGGACAACGACTCCCTTTACCCGCGGAATAAACCTCTTTTCCAAGCAACAGACTTTTTGTGTCAAGCATGATTTTGTGGCGAGGGAGCCACAATCCCCTCGCCATCTTGAAATTTCCTACGCAATGCAGGGACTGGACAAAACCCCAGTCCTGTCCCATGATTTCCCCCCGCACAACCACCCCACGAGAGATCCAATCATGAGCAAAAAGCCATCCAGGCATGGCCCCAACAAAGCCAAGTCCATCGTCGCCCAACCCCTGTTCCGCAGCCGCCAGGAACGACCCGCCAAGGGCAAAGGCAGCTACCGCCGCGAAGCCTTCCAGTCTGACAACTGGGAGGCTTCTTGCTTTCTGGCGGCATGAAACACCTGGACAAGCCCTACAGCCCTTTCGCATGTTAAGGTCAGCACCTGATTTGATTTTCTGGACCCCTGAATGCCCTTCTGTCTTCCCCGTGGTTGGCCTTTGCGCCAATTGATTGCCGCCACAAGCGTTGTCCTGCTGGTGGCCTGTGCAGAGAAACCCACCGCCGCCGACGCCCAACCGCTCCAGACCGCTCCCGTCGTGACAGCGCCGGCTATCGTGCCGCCTGTCGTGCCTACCGGGGACGACCTGGCCATCGTGCCCACCCAGACCTTTGCCGAATGGCAAGCCGGGTTCCGCAAGCAGGCATTGGCCGCCGGGATTCGAGCCGACCTGTTCGACCGCGCCTTCATCGGCGTCAGTCCGGACATGAGCGTGATCAAGGCCGATCGCAGCCAACCTGAATTCACCCGGCCGGTGTGGGAATACCTCGACGGAGCGTTGTCGCCTCTGCGGGTACGCAAGGGCCAGGCGTTGGTCCAGCAGCACGCCGATATCCTGCAAAGCATCGAGCAACGCTATGGCGTCGATCGCGCGGCGTTGGTGGCGGTGTGGGGCATGGAGAGCAATTTCGGCCAGTTCCAGGGCACCAAGTCGGTCATCAACTCCTTGGCGACCCTGGCCTATGAAGGACGACGCCCAGGTTTTGCCCACGCACAACTGATCGCCGCGCTGCAGATCCTGCAACAGGGCGATATCACGCCAGAAAAAATGCTCGGCTCCTGGGCCGGCGCCATGGGCCAGACCCAGTTCATTCCAACCACCTACAACACCCATGCGGTGGACTTCGACGGCGACGGCCGCCGGGACATCTGGGGCAGCTCTACCGACGCCCTGGCCTCGACCGCGCATTACTTGCAAAGCTCCGGATGGCAGCGCGGCCAGCCGTGGGGGTTCGAGGTGCGGCTGAAGGAAGGCTTCGACTATCCGCTGGCCGACGGCTTGATCCGCAAGCCCGTCGCCGAGTGGCTGCAACTGGGTGTAAGCCTGCCCAACGGCGCCCAGCCGCCGGCCGGCTCCGAACATTTGTCGGCAGCCCTGCTGTTGCCCGCGGGCTATCGCGGCCCGGCGTTCCTGGTGCTCGATAACTTCCGTGCAATTCTCAAATACAACAACTCGTCGTCCTATGCATTGGCGGTCAGCCTGCTGTCCGAGCGTTTCAGCGGCGCAGGGCTGATTGACGGCTCATGGCCAAAGGACGACTTGCCCCTGAGCCGCAGCGAACGCATCGAATTGCAGACCCTGCTGGGCAAACATAATTACGACGCTGGCAACCCCGACGGCATCATCGGCGCCAATACCCGCAAGGCGATCCGCAGCGCCCAGCAGTCGCTTGGCTGGCCGGCGGATGGGTATCCGACGCACAAATTGCTGGAGGCGTTGCGTAACCGTTGAAGCCGCTTATGGCGCAGTATCGCCATCGCGAGCAGGCTCGCTCCCACAAGGTCCTTGGAAAGCCTGTGGGAGCGAGCCAGCTCGCGATGACTGATTTGCAAACGCTGAATAACTAGCGGCTGACCACCACATCCTGCCCCAACACCAGCCTCTTCTCCCCCGCATCCAGCGTCACCAACGCCCCCATGGGCAACGTCAGGTTCGGATCACAGTGCCCGCTGCGCCAACCCGACAACACCGGGATGCGCAACGGCGCGAAGGTCTGCTTGAACAAGCGATTCAACGCCTCGACGTCCACACCCGCCACGTCTCCCAACAGCACTCCTCGCAATTTGGCCAGGGTTCCCGCCAATCGCAGCTGGGTGAGCAGGCGATCGATGCGGTAAAGTGGCTCATTGACGTCCTCCACCAGCAGGATCACCCCTTCTGCGTCGATTTCGTAGGGCGTGCCCATGGTCGCGGCAATCATCGACAGATTGCCCCCCAGCAAGCGACCGTGGGCGATGCCCGGTTCGACTGTGGTCAACGGATACGCTGCCGGATGGCTCAACACGTCACCGGCCTTCAATTGCCCGCGTAGCAGGCTGAAGAATGAGGTAATGGTCGATGGCTCCTTGTCGCCCAGCAGGTCGGCATTGAGCAAGGGGCCGTGGAAGGTGACGAAGCCTGCGTAGCGGCTGATGGCCAGGTGCAGGGCTGTGATGTCGCTGTAGCCTACGAATGGCTTGGGGTTGCCTTTCAAGAGGTTGAAGTCGATGCGATCGAGTAGACGGGGGGTGCCGTAGCCGCCGCGCAGGCAGATGATGGCTTTGACTTCTGGATCGGCGAAGGCGGCGTGGAGGTCGTTGAGGCGTGTTTCGTCGCTGCCGGCGAGGTAGCCGTTCGTTTCGTAGACGCCTGGGAAGATGCGCAGTTCGTGGCCCCTTGCGCGCATCCATTGGATCGCTTTGTCCGTGTCCAGGGGGGCGGGGCCGGCGGGGGCGATCACACCGATCAGGCCTTCGGGTGGGAGGGCTGGGACGGGGTGATGTGGGGTTAGGGTGTGGACCATGGGTTTTCCGATTTTTAGATCGTGTGAATATCCGTTTCTGCGGTAACGGCGGCTTATGGTTCCGCTCTTACAGCGGGTCACTTTTGGAAAGAGCGCCAAAAGTAACCAAAAACGCTCCGCCCCACCACTCGGCACCTCGCCTAGGCTCGGCGTACCCTCACTCCGGCATTGCTCCGTGGGCCCGCCGCGAAGGGCCATCCATGGCCCAGCGCGGCTATCCCGGCATCCATGCCGGGATACCCACTGCGCAATGCCTGCGTTCGGCCAGCGTGGTTTAACGGGGCGCCAAGATCAAGATCAAGATCAAGATCAAGATCAAGATCAAGATCCAAAGCAAGAGCGACACAAAATTCATATGCGCCGCAAACTCCTGTGGGAGCGAGCTTGCTCGCGATGAGGCCGGCACATTCGGCATAACCGCAAACTGACACATCGCTATCGCAAGCAAGCCCCCCACAGAAGAAACGCGCTCACCAAAAAACAGGTCGGCCTAAAGGCCGCCTCGCTTTTGCTTTTGCTTTTGCTTTTGATCTGAAACGCCCCGTTAACCACGATGGCTGAACGAAGGTATTGTGCAGTGGGTAACCCGGCATGGATGCCGGGTTAGCCGCGCTGGGCCATGGATGGCCCTTCGCGGCGGCCCACGGAGCGATGCCTTCGTTCAGGCATGCCGAGCCTAGGCGAGGCACCGAGTGGTGGGGCAAAGCCTTTTTGGTTACTTTTTTGGCGTCTGAAAAAAGTAACCCGCCGTAAGGGCGGAACCATAAGCCGCTATCACACAATAACGGATCTACACACCACCCAAAGCTAAAAGATCAGGACCCCAGAAGCTCAGCCTTGACCAACTTGGCCTGCTCATCAGCATGATACGAAGAACGCACCAAAGGCCCCGAAGCCACATTCTTGAAGCCCATCTTGTACCCCTCCTCAGCAAACCAGGCAAAGGTATCCGGGTGCACAAAACGCTGCACCGGCAAGTGGCTGCGCGAAGGTTGCAGGTACTGCCCCAAGGTCAACATGTCGATGTCATGCTCACGCATGCGCTTCATGACTTCGATGACTTCCTCATCGGTCTCACCCAGGCCCAGCATCAAGCCGGACTTGGTCGGAATATGCGGCATCATTTGCTTGAAGCGTTGCAGCAGGGTCAACGACCACTGGTAATCCGAACCCGGACGCGCGGCCTTGTACAGGCGCGGCACGGTTTCCAGGTTGTGGTTGAACACATCCGGCGGCTCGGCGGCGGTGATTTCCAGGGCGATGTCCATGCGGCCGCGGTAGTCCGGCACCAGGGTTTCCAGTTGGACATTCGGCGACAGCTTGCGGATTTCGCGGATGCAGTCGGCAAAGTGCTGGGCACCGCCGTCACGCAGGTCGTCGCGGTCCACCGAGGTGATGACCACGTACTTGAGCTTCAGGTCAGCGATGGCGATGGCCAGGCTTTCCGGCTCGTTGGTGTCCAATGGCTTCGGACGGCCGTGGCCGACGTCACAGAACGGGCAGCGACGGGTGCAGATGTCGCCCATGATCATGAACGTCGCGGTGCCGCCGGAGAAGCACTCGCCCAGGTTCGGGCAGGAGGCTTCTTCGCAGACGCTGTGCAGCTTGTGCTTGCGCAGCAGCGCCTTGATGCGGTCGACTTCCGGAGAGACCGGGATGCGCACGCGGATCCAGTCGGGCTTCTTCGGCAATTCGGTGGTCGGGATGATCTTGACCGGGATGCGTGCAACCTTCTCGGCGCCGCGCAGCTTGACGCCGGCCTCTACCTTGGCACGCGGGGCCGGACGCTCGGTGACGTCCAGCGTCGGGATCATGGTTTGCACTGCATCAGTAGTCATATCAGTCGATTCCGCCCGTGAGGGTCGTCTGCTCAGCATAGTCGAGGTGTTTGACGAGCTGCGCGCGCAGCCGGGCACTTACCTCGGCAAATTCAATCGATCCTGTGTGATCGCGCAGCTGGGTCATCGCCAGCCCTGCGTAGCCACAGGGATTAATCCGTCGAAACGGCTCAAGATTCATGTCCACGTTCAACGCCAGGCCGTGAAACGAACAGCCATGGCGGATCCGCAGCCCAAGGGAGGCGATCTTCGCCCCGTCGACGTACACGCCCGGCGCATCGGGCTTTGCCGCCGCGCTTACGCCGTAGCTGGCGAGCAAATCGATCAGGCACGTTTCCATGCGGGTGACCAGCTCGCGTACACCGAATCCCAGCTTGCGCACATCCAGCAACAGATAGGCGACCAGTTGGCCGGGCCCATGGTAAGTCACCTGCCCGCCCCGGTCGACCTTCACCACCGGGATGTCGCCGGGCAACAACACGTGCTCGGCCTTGCCCGCCTGGCCCTGGGTGAACACCGGTGGGTGCTCGACCAGCCAGACTTCATCGTCGGCGGTGGTACCGCGTTCGTTCGTGAAGCGTTGCATGGCATGCCAGACCGGCTCGTAAGCCATCGTGCCCAGCTCGCGAAAGCCCAGCGTGCCCGGCATCACAACACCATGTGCACGAAACCGGTCGCTCGCAGCTCGCTGTTGATGTCGTAGAGCTGTTCCTGGCCGGTGGCAATGATATGCAGCTGGATGGTCGTGTACTTGCCGTTGGTACTCTGGCGCTCGGCCAGGGTCTTGAGGTCAACGGTGGCGTGCTTCTCAAGGATCGCGACGATCTTGTCCTTGAAGCCCACACCGGTGTCGCCGATTACTTTGATCGGGTAGTCCTCGCAAGGAAACTCGATCTTTGGCGCCTTTACTTCGGAGTCTGTCATGGCGTAACGGCCTCGCAAGCCGTGGTAACGAACATGGCCCCGTGCCGGAAAGGAACGGGGCCATGCAGGTCAACACTTGAAATCAGTTGAACAAGCCGTAGAAGAATAGACGGATGCTATCCCACATGCGGCGGAAAATACCACCTTCCTCGACCGCATCCAGCGCGATCAGGTCGGCGCTGTGCACCACTTTGTCGTCCAGTTTGACTTCGACCTTGCCGATGACGTCACCCTTGGCGATCGGCGCGGTCAGTTGCGGGTTCATGGTCATGCTGGCGGCGAGCTTCTTGAGCTGGCCTTTAGGCAAGGTCATGGTCAGGTCCTGGGCCAGGCCGGCCTTGACCTGGTTGGTGGCGCCTTTCCAGACCTGGGCCTGGGCCAGTTCGGTGCCCTTCTGGTAGAAGGTCTGGGTTTCGAAGAAGCGGAAACCATAGGTCAGCAGCTTCTGGGTCTCGGCGGCGCGGGCCACTTCGCTGTTGGTGCCGAACACTACGGCGATCAGGCGCATGCCGTCACGAACGGCCGACGACACCATGCAGTAACCCGCTTCCTCGGTGTGGCCGGTCTTCAGACCGTCGACAGTCTTGTCGCGCCACAGCAGCAGGTTGCGGTTGGGCTGCTTGATGCCATTCCAGAAGAACTCTTTCTGGGAATAGATGGCGTAGTGCGCCGGGTCTTCATGAATGATCGCCCGCGCCAGGATCGCCATGTCGTGAGCCGACGAATAATGCTCCGGGTTCGGCAGACCGGTCGGGTTCATGAAGTGACTGTTGGTCATGCCCAGGTCGGCCACGGTCTTGTTCATCATGTCGGCGAATGCGTCTTCACTGCCGGCGATGTGCTCGGCCAGGGCGACGCTGGCGTCGTTGCCGGACTGGATGATGATCCCGTGCAGCAGGTCGCTGACGGTCACTTGCGAACCGACCTTGATGAACATCCGCGAACCGCCGGTGCGCCAGGCATTCTCGCTGACGGTCACCGGATCGTTTTCACCGATCTGGCCACGACGGATTTCCAGCGTGGCGATGTAGGCCGTCATCAGCTTGGTCAGGCTGGCCGGTGGCAGACGCTGGTCACCGTTGTTCTCCACCAGCACCTCGCCGCTGCTGGCATCCATGAGCACAAAGGATTTGGCGGCCAATTGAGGCGGCGCCGGCATCATCTCGACCGCGAACGCGGCCGGTGAGAGAAGCAGCGGGACTAGCAGGCAAAGGCGTTTGGCAAAGGTGGTGATGTTCATCCGTCTCTCGAAATCGCTAATGGAAACTGCCCGGAGGCAATACTAAACAGGCAGCTTTCTAACGGGCCGCCGCGCACTTAAGTTGCTCACTCACAACCCTTGCCGGGCTTTTGTTATTCATCGAGCCAACAACCTGACCCGCCCAAACCACAAGCGGGCCTCAATCAATTATTCAGCGGTGACCAGGCTCGGCGAACCGAGATTGGCCAGGCGCACGCTGTTCTGTACCTGCTGGACCTCACCCGGAGAACCGATCGGCCCCAGGCGCACCCGATGCAGTGTCTGCTGGTTGCGCACGATCGAGCTGATGAACACCGGCGCGCTGACCATCGAGCTCAGCTTCGATCTCAACAGCTCTGCAGCGTCCGGGTTGGCGAACGCGCCCACTTGAAGATACTGGCCAGACGCTGTTGCAGAAGCGTTTTTTTTTGCGTCGATCTGCACGGGCACCACGGCCGCCGCATGCTGCTGCGGCGGTGGGGTCCATTGCTCGACCGTGCCGGTGGAAGCCGTCACGGTTGGCGCGGCATTCTGCGCTACTTTTGGCTCGTTGAGCATCAAAGGCGCCGGACGGCCGCGCTGGGCCCACCATTCCTGCGGATCGATGCCCTCGACTTTTACCCGCGCGGTGCCAGTTTCAGCGTAACCGAGCTTTTTCGCCGCCGCATACGACAAGTCGATGATGCGATCGGAATAGAACGGCCCACGATCGTTGACACGCAGGATCACCGTCTTGTTGTTGTCCAGGTTGGTCACCCGCACATAACTGGGCAGTGGCAAGGTCTTGTGGGCCGCGCTCATGCCATAGAGGTCGTAGACCTCGCCATTGGCGGTGTTCTGGCCGTGGAACTTGGTGCCGTACCAGGACGCCGTGCCCGAGGCGACGTAGCGCTTGGATTCAGCCATCGGGAAATAGGTCTTGCCCAGCACCGTATACGGGTTGGCCTTGTAGGGGCCGGTGTGCAGGGTCGGCGTCGCGTCGGGAATGCGCGAGACATCCACGTCCCACCACGGCGCGCCGTCCTTGTGGGCCCGGTTGATGTCCAGGCCTGGCGTGGCGCGCACGACGTTGGGGCTTTTCTGGGTGGGTGCGCGGCTGGTCGAACAACTGACAACCAGTAACGACAGCGCCGCCAATGCCACCAGCTTGAGGGGCCTGGCTCTCAGGGGTTGATAGGTAGGCAATGCCTGCATTATTTGACGCCCCGTGCTTTGACCAGCTCTTCAGACAGTTGATATACAGCCATGGCGTACATCACGCTGCGGTTATAACGCGTAATCGCGTAGAAATTCTTCAGGCCCATCCAATATTCAGGGCCCTGCTCGCCTTCCAGGCGCATCGCGGTGACGGACATATCGTCACGCAGCGCATCATGACTCGACCAGCCCAGCGCTCGCAACTCCCCGACGGTTTTCGTCGGCTCGATCCCTTCGGTCAAGCCCTCGTCAACCTGCTCGCCGCGCACGTCGGCACGGCTGACCACCGGCTCGCCGGCTTCCCAGCCGTGGCGCTTGAAATAACTGGCAACGCTACCGATCGCATCGGTCGGGTTGGTCCAGATATTGATGTGGCCATCACCGTCGAAATCCACCGCGTAGGCGCGGAAACTGCTGGGCATGAATTGTGGCAGGCCCATGGCTCCGGCGTAGGAACCCTTGAGAGTCAGCGGATCGACCTGCTCTTCGCGGGCCAACAGCAGAAACTCGCGCAGCTCCTTGCGGAAGAACTCGGCGCGCGGCGGATAATCGAAGCCCAGGGTCGACAATGCGTCGATGACCCGGAAATTGCCGGTGTTGCGGCCAAAGAAAGTTTCAACGCCAATGATCGACACGATGACCTGGGCCGGCACGCCATATTCCTGCTCGGCGCGAGCCAGGGCCGCCTCGTGCTGACGCCAGAAGTCCACGCCCCGGGCGATACGCGCCTCGGTGATGAACATCGGCCGGTACTCGCTCCACTGCTTGACGCGCTCGGCGGGCCGGGAGATCGCATCGAGGATCGACTGCTTGCGCTCGGCCTCGCGGAACACCCCCATCAGCTGCTCGCCGGCAAACCCGTAGTCGCGGGTCATCTCACCGACGAATTCGGCCACTTGCGGCGAGCCTTCGTATTCGCCCGCCAAGGCATGCGGCGCACAGCCCAGTAAGCCGACCAGGCCGACCCACGGCGCATATCGCGTCGACCAGCCACGCATTGCTTGCATTGAACTCTTCACCTTATTCAAACCTGCGCGATCCATTTGCGATGCGTATGAATCGACATCAAAACCCCAAACGCTGACAGTAGCGTCACCAGCGAAGTTCCTCCGTAGCTAATGAATGGCAACGGCACCCCCACGACCGGCAACAGGCCACTGACCATACCGATGTTGACGAAAACATAAACAAAAAAAGTCATGGTCAGGCTGCCAGCAAGCAATTTGCCGAACAGGGTCTGGGCCTGGGCGGTGATCACCAGGCCTCGCCCGATCAGCAGCAGATAGATCAGCAGCAGCACGCAGATGCCTACCAGGCCGAACTCCTCGCCCATCACGGCAATGATGAAGTCGGTGTGGCTTTCCGGCAAAAAGTCCAGGTGCGACTGGGTGCCCATCAGCCAACCCTTGCCGAACACCCCACCGGAACCGATGGCGGCCTTGGACTGGATGATGTTCCAGCCGGTGCCCAGCGGATCGCTTTCCGGGTCGAGGAATGTCAGGACGCGTTGCTTCTGGTAGTCGTGCATCACGAAATACCACATGGCCACCGACACCGGCACGGCGGCGGCGATCACGCTGAGGATCCAGCGCCAGCGCAACCCGCCCATGAACAGCACGAACGCGCCGCCGGCCAGGATCAGCAGCGAAGTGCCCAGGTCCGGCTGGCGCACGATCAGGATGAACGGGATACCGATCAGCAACAGGCTGATACATACATGCTTGAGTTGCGGCGGCAACGAGCGCTTGGCCAGGTACCAGGCAATGGTCGCCGGCATGATGATCTTGAGAAATTCCGAGGGCTGGAAACGGATCACCCCGGGGATGTTGATCCAGCGGGTGGCGCCCATGGCGTTATGACCCATGATGTCCACCACCACCAGCAACCCCACGCCGACCACATAGGCCAGTGGCACCCAGCGCGCCATGAAGCGTGGTTCGAGTTGGGCGATGACGATCATCGACACCAGGCCGATGCCGAACGAGGTGGCCTGCTTGGCCAGCAGGTCCCAATTCTTGCCGCTGGCTGAATACAGCACGAACAGGCTGCCGGCCGCCAGGGTCAACAGCAGGATCAGCAGCGGACCGTCGATGTGCATGCGCTGCAGCAACGTGGCGCGACGGCGCATCACATCTTCGCTGGAGAGGATGCGGTCGAAATTATTCTTCACGGGCCGTAGCCTCCGCGCTGATCGGGCTTGCGAATTCGGGCTTGAGCTGGCCGTGCTCATCCAGCAGCCAGGCGTCCATGACCTGGCGCACCACCGGCGCGGCGACACCAGAACCGGACTCACCGTTCTCGACCATTACCGAGACGACGATCTTCGGGTTATCGGCCGGCGCGAAACCGACGAACAAGGCGTGGTCGCGGTGGCGCTCCTGGACCTTGGAGCGGTCGTACTTCTCACCCTGCTTGATGGCCACGACCTGGGCGGTCCCGCTCTTGCCGGCGATCCGGTATTGCGCACCGATGGAAGCCTTGCGCGCCGTGCCCCGGGCACCGTGCATTACCTGTTGCATGCCGATGTTGACCTTCTGCCAGTCCGATGGATTGCGCAGGATGATGTCCGGCACCGGGTCCGGATCCACGGGCTTCTGGCCCTCGATGGTCTTGGCCAAGTGCGGGCGATACCACTTGCCCTTGCTCGCCACCAGAGCCGTGGCCTGGGCCAGTTGCAACGGCGTGGCCTGCATGTAGCCCTGGCCGATCCCCAGGATCAAGGTTTCGCCCGGGAACCAGGCCTGTCGGCGTGTCGCGCGCTTCCACTCCCGAGACGGCATCAGGCCCGGCGATTCTTCGAACATGTCCAGGGAGACTTTCTGGCCGAGACCGAACTTGTTCATGTAGGACGACAACCGATCGATCCCCAGCTTGTGGGCCAGGTCATAGAAATAGGTATCGTTGGAGCGCATGATCGCCGTTTCCAGGTCCACGTAGCCGTCACCGGTGCGGTTCCAGTTACGGTACTTGTGGTCGTAGTTCGGCAGTTGGTAATAACCGGGGTCATAGACCCGGCTCGATGCAGTGACCACGCCGGCATCCAGCCCGGCGATCGCCACGGCCGGCTTGATGGTCGACCCCGGCGGATACAGGCCGCGCAGCACGCGGTTGAACAGCGGCCGATCGATGGAATCGCGCAGCTCGGCGTAGGCCTTGAAGCTGATGCCGGTGACGAACAGGTTCGGGTCGAAGCTTGGCTGGCTGACCATCGCCAGGACTTCGCCGGTGCTGGGGTCCAACGCGACCACGGCGCCACGCCGTCCGCCCAGCGCCGCTTCGGCGGCTTCCTGCAACTTGATGTCCAGGCTCAGGACGATGTCCTTGCCAGGAATCGGGTCGGTGCGCTTGAGCACCCGCAACACCCGGCCTCGGGCGTTGGTCTCGACTTCCTCGTATCCCACCTGGCCGTGCAGCTCGGCCTCGTAGAAACGCTCGATACCGGTCTTGCCGATATGGTGGGTGCCGCTGTAGTTGACCGGATCGAGGGTCTTGAGCTCTTTCTCGTTGATCCGTCCCATGTAGCCGACCGAGTGGGCAAAGTGCGGCCCTTGCGGATAATGCCGCACCAACTGCGCCACCACCTCGACACCGGGCAGGCGGAACTGGTTCACCGCGATCAGCGCGATCTGCTCTTCGGTCAGCTCGAACATGATCGGCACCGGCTCGAAGGGGCGCCGGCCCTGGCGCATGCGCTTCTCGAAAATCGCCCGGTCCTCAGGTGTCAACTGCAGCACCTCGACGATCACGTCGAGGACTTTTTGCCAGTCGCCAGAGCGCTCGCGGGTCATGCTCAGGCTGAAGCTGGGCCGGTTATCGGCCACCACCACGCCATTGCGGTCGAAAATCAGCCCTCGGGTCGGCGGAATCGGCTGTACGTGGACGCGGTTGCTCTCCGAGAGGGTCGAGTGATACTCGTACTGGATGACCTGGAGGAAATACAGCCGCGCGATCAGCACGCCGATCAGCGTGACCACGGCGATAGCCCCGAACACGACGCGGCCCCGCACCAGACGGGCGTCTTTTTCGTGGTCCTTGATGCGGATCGGCTGAGGCATGAGGGCAGGATTACTTGTGATAAGGGTGCCCGGACAAGACTGTCCAGGCACGGTACAACTGTTCACCGATCAGGATCCGCACCAGTGGGTGCGGCAACGTCAGGGGCGACAACGACCAGCGCTGATCGGCCCGCGCACAGACTTCAGGCGCCAGCCCTTCCGGGCCACCGACCATGAAATTGACCGTGCGCGAATCCAATCGCCAGCGATCGAGCTCCACCGCCAGTTGCTCGGTGCTCCAGGGCTTGCCGTGGACTTCGAGCGTGACGATCCGCTCGTTCGGCCCGACCTTGGCCAGCATGGCTTCGCCTTCCTGGCGGATGAAACGCGCCACGTCAGCGTTCTTGCCACGGGTATTGAGCGGAATTTCCACCAGTTCCAGGGCCAGCTCGGACGGAAGACGCTTGGCATATTCATGCCAGCCTTCTTCCACCCACTTGGGCATGCGAGAACCGACGGCGATCAGGCGCAGTCGCACAGCGATCCCTTATTGCTGGTCTTTGTTGAGCTTGGTGAAGTGCTCATGGGAGTTTTCCGGGCTGTGGTGCGCGGCACTGGCCGAACGGCTCTGCTCGGCGCCTGCCCACAGGCGTTCCAGGTCGTAGAACTGGCGCGCCGACGCGGTCATCATGTGAACGATGACATCGTCCATGTCCAGCAGCACCCAGTCGCTTTCGCCCTTGCCTTCTTCGCCCAACGGCTTGGCGCCTTGCTTTTTGACTTCTTCGCGAACCTTTTCCAGCATCGCATTGATCTGGCGATTGGAGGTACCGGTGGCGATGATCATGTAGTCGGTGATGCTCTGCTTCTCGCGAACGTCGATCACCTGGATGTCCTGGGCCTTGACGTCTTCCAGGGCCGCCACGGCCACCTTGACCAGCTCTTCGCCGGTCAGCGCCACGCCGGCGTGTGCTTCTACCGGCAGCGGGGCGCTCTTGAAGGTGCCCTTGCGCTTAACTTTGTTCAGGTCTTTGTCAGTCATAGAAAACTCGTTTTGCTCATGTGTTCGGGTGCTCGGTACACGTGGATTCGTGTCGGCGGAGCACGCCTTGTTCAGTTCGACGCACGGTACAGCCCGTGCGCATCGATGTAGGCCAGGACCGCGTCGGGCACCAGGAAACGTACCGACTTACCGCTGGCCAGCAGTTGACGGATCTGGGTGGCGGATACCGCGAGCGGCGTCTGCCAGACGAATGCAATCTGTCCGCTCGGCCCCTTGAGGGCCAGCGGGTCGCTCACCGAGCGCGCCGCCAGCAGGTTGCGCAAGGCATCCGGCGGTTCGCTGTCGGCATCCGGGCGTTGCAGCACCAGGATGTGGCAATGCTGGAGCAACTCTTCCCAGCGATGCCAAGTGGGCAGGCCGCAAAAAGCGTCCCAGCCCAGAAGCAGAAAAACCTGGGCATCAGCGGCCAGTTCGGCACGCATCAGCTCCAGGGTATCAATGGTGTAGGACGGTTTGTCCCGCTGCAATTCGCGGGCATCCACCACCAACGGCGCCACGCCGGCCACCGCGCACTCGACCATCGCCAGGCGATCCCGGGCCGACACCTGCGGCGTGTCCCGATGAGGCGGCCGGGCGCTGGGCGTCAGGCGCAACTCATCGAGGGCCAGCGCGTCGGCGACTTCCAGCGCACCGCGCAGATGGCCGATGTGCACCGGGTCGAATGTGCCACCCAGGATACCAATGCGCTTTGGCGCGATCGCCGTCACAACGGGCATCGTCATAGAGGCCAGTGGGTCGAGGTCGCCCAAGTCAGGCCGGCTCCTGTCCGCGCAACTGGCCGTCACCGACCACGATGTACTTCTCGCAGGTCAGGCCTTCGAGGCCCACCGGACCGCGGGCGTGCAGCTTATCAGTAGAAATGCCGATCTCGGCACCCAATCCGTATTCAAAGCCATCGGCGAAGCAGGTCGGGGTGTTGATCATCACCGAAGCAGAGTCCACTTGCGCCACGAAACTCCGGGTTTCGCCCTGGTGTTCGCTGACGATGGCGTCGGTGTGATGGGAGCCATGACGGTTGATATGCTCGATCGCCTGGTCGAGCCCATCGACCACGCGGATCGACAGGATCGGCGCCAGGTATTCGGTATCCCAGTCTTCTTCCGTGGCCGCAACGGCCTCGATGATTGCCCGCGTGCGCTCGCAACCACGCAGCTCGACGCCTTTTTCGCGGAACTGGGCAGCCATCGACGGCAGGAAATCCTTGGCTACGGCCTGGTCCACCAGCAGGGTTTCCATCGCACCGCAGATGCCATAACGATAAGTCTTGGCGTTGAAGGCAATGCGCTGGGCCTTCGGCAATTCGGCGTGGGCGCTGACGTAGACATGGCAGATGCCGTCCAGGTGCTTGATCACCGGCACGCGGGCGTCGCGACTGACGCGCTCGATCAGGCCCTTGCCGCCGCGGGGCACGATGACGTCCACAAACTCGGGCATGGTGATCAGCGCGCCGACCGCGGCGCGATCGGTGGTTTCCACCACTTGCACGACGGCGGCCGGCAGGTTGGCTTCGGCCAGGCCACGCTGGATGCAGGCGGCAATGGCGCGGTTGGAATGGATCGCCTCGGAACCGCCACGCAGGATGGTCGCGTTACCGGACTTCAGGCACAGGCTCGCGGCGTCGATGGTCACGTTCGGCCGCGACTCGTAGATGATCCCGACCACGCCCAGGGGCACGCGCATCTTGCCGACCTGGATACCCGATGGCCGATAGCTCATGTCGCGGATCGCCCCGACCGGGTCCGGCAGTGCCGCGACCTGGCGCAGACCGACGATCATGCCGTCGATGCGCGCCGGTGTCAGCGCCAGGCGTTCGAGCATGGCCGGCTCCAGACCATTGGCCCGGCCAGCGGCCAGGTCCAGCTCATTGGCGGCGGACAACTCGGCGCGAGACGCGTCCAGCGCGTTGGCGGCGGCCTGCAAGGCGCGGTTTTTCTGCGCGGTGCTGGCACGGCCGATGACGCGCGACGCTTCGCGGGCGGCGCGACCCAGGCGGGTCATGTAGTCAAGAACGGACTCAGTCATGGTCTGTGTGGTCTTGGCAAAGAGGAAAGCGGCAGATTATAGCTGTCGTAACCCTCGACTAACAGCATGGACTCACAGCGGTGACCGGCGGAGGCGCAAAACAGCCATCGAACGCGAATGTTTCCGTGAATGTTCAGCGGTAATTAAGCTTTCCATTGTTATCATCGCGCTACTTTTGGCCTTACTTCGTCCATCGACATGACCGAATCGCCTTCCGTACCCATCGCTTTGCCACACGCTTTTTTTGATCGCGACGCCCAGGTGCTCGCCCGGGACCTGCTGGGCAAGGTCATTCGCCACAAGGTCGGCAGCCTGTGGCTCAGTGCGCGGATCATCGAGACCGAAGCCTATTACTTCGCCGAGAAAGGCAGCCACGCCTCCCTGGGCTATACGGAAAAGCGCAGGGCGTTGTTTCTCGATGGCGGCCACATCTATATGTATTACGCCCGGGGCGGCGATTCACTGAATTTCAGTGCGCAAGGCCCGGGTAATGCGGTGTTGATCAAGTCTGCGTATCCCTGGGTGGATGCCATCAGCGGCCCGGACAGCCTGGCGCGGATGCTCCTCAACAACCCCGACGCCCAAGGCCGACCACGCGCGCCACAAAAGCTGTGTGCTGGCCAGACCTTGCTGTGCAAGGCCCTGGGCCTGAAAGTGCCGGACTGGGACGCCAAACGCTTCGACCCTGAACGGCTGCTGGTGGAAGATGTGGGCGTGCCAACGGTGAATGTGATCCAGACCACTCGCCTGGGCATTCCACTGGGACGAGACGAACACCTGCCCTACCGCTTCGTCGATGCCGCCTACGCGCAATGGTGTACCCGCAACCCGCTGCGGCGCGGACAGGTCGAGGGCCGGGATTATGTTTTGCTGTCCTGAACACAACGCCGTGCATGCCCATCAATATTCAATGGAGTTGTCTTTATGGGCCAATGGCTCGATAGCATTACCGGCTGGCTGACCGTCAACCCGCAATGGCTGGCGGTGGCGGTGTTTGTCGTCGCTTGCGTTGAATGCCTGGCCATTGCCGGGTTGATTGTGCCGGGCACGGTGTTGTTGTTCGCCATCGCGGTGCTGGCCGGCAGTGGGGCGCTGTCCCTGGGCGAAACCTTGCTGCTGGGCCTTCTCGGCGGATTGCTGGGGGATCTGGTTTCGTACTTTCTCGGACGGCATTTCCACCAGAACATCCGGCGCCTGCCGGGGCTGCGACAACATCCGGAATGGATGAGCGCAGCGGAAAGCTATTTCCAGCGCTACGGTATCGCCAGCCTGCTGGTGGGGCGTTTCATCGGCCCGCTGAGGCCGATGCTGCCGATGGTGGCCGGGATGTGCGACATGCCGTTCCCACGCTTCGCGGTCGTCAGCGTGGTGGCGGCGGCAGGCTGGACCGTTGCCTATCTCCTACCCGGCTGGGCCACCGGAGCGGCGTTCCGCCTGCCACTGCCCGAAGGCTTCTGGCCACAAGCCGGCGTCGTCATCGGCAGCATCGCGGTGATGCTCGGCCTGAGCGTCAACAGCAGCCTGCGTCGTCACCGTCATGCCTCGGCAATCATCGCGGGTGTTGGCCTGGCCATCCTGATCGGCCTGTTCACTGGTTTTCGCTACCTGACGGCTTTCGACCAGGGCCTGATTGCCCTGGTCCAGGAACATCGCAGCGCAACGCTGGATGAAATCGCCGTGACCTTCACGCTGATCGGCGAATTCCGCTACATGCTGATCTTCAGCGCCCTGGTTACCGGACTGTTGTTATTGGGACGCCAATGGCGCCAGGCAATCTTTGCCGGGGGCGCGATGCTGCTCACGGCCCTGGCCAACACCGGCTCCAAACTGTTTTTCGCCCGCGTGCGCCCTGAGATCCTGAGCGAACCGTTGACCAGCTACAGCATGCCCAGCGGCCATGCTTCTGGCGCATTCGCGCTGTTCCTGACCCTCGCCGTGCTGGCCGGCCGGGGACAGCCGCCGCGCCTGCGCTTGACCTGGCTGCTGCTAGGCGCATTGCCGGCCCTGGCCATCGCCCTGTCGCGGGTGTACCTCGGTGCGCATTGGCCGAGCGACATCGTTGCCGGCGCCATGCTCGCCGCCACCGTCTGCGCCGCCGTCCTGTGGCTGACCCAGCGCCAGGAACCGCTGCGCGCCATGTCGCCAAGAGTCTGGTGGCTGGTCCTGCCGGCGCTGTTGGCGGCCTTCAGCTTCTTCGCCCTGCGGCACCTGCCGCATGCGATGTTGCGGTATGCCTATTGATGTCAGGCAAACAGTTCGCCCTGTAATTCATCCAACAGCGCTTGGATCGCATCCAGCCGCTGTTGCGGGTCGTCCAGTTGCAGGAGGTCGATCTTGTCCAGTTCATTGAACGGCAGCAGATAGGCCAGCTGATTGGCGAGGGACTGTTGGCCCTTGGCTTCGGTGCCCATGTTCAGCGCCTCGACCATCGGGTGTTCGGCGAGGGCCTTGAGCAGCGCCACCAGGTCGGCATCTTCATCTTGCAACGGTTGTTCCGGCTCGTCCTCCAGCCACTCGACCTGCGCCACGGTGAGCTGATCCGCCTGGACGCTGGTGCTGTGCACCAGGAAACGCCGTGCGCCTTGCACGCGGATCCCCAGCAGACCGTTTTCCTGCTGGGAAAAATCGGTGATCAGCGCTTCACACCCGACCCGCGCGTAGCCATCGGGCGCAATGCCGACTTCCTCGCCATCGAGGATGCACACCACGCCAAAACCTTCGCCTTTTTTCATGCAGCGCCCGATCATGTCGAGGTAACGCGCCTCGAAGATTTGCAGATCAAGAGTGCAACCGGGGAACAACACAGTGTTCAACGGGAACAGCGGCAAGCTCATAACCCATTCCTTAAACAGTCATCGACACCACCAGCGGCAGCAGCACCGCCGTGGCCACACCCATCAAACTCATCGCCAGGGCCGCGAAGGCGCCGGTCTCCTCGCTTTCCTGCAACGCCACCGAGGTGCCCACCGCGTGGGCGGTCAGGCCCAGGGCCATGCCCCGCGCTTCAGGGCTGTGGACACCCAATCGGGTCAAAATACTCGGCCCCAGGATCGCCCCCAGCACACCGGTGATCAGCACGAACACCGCCGCCATGGCCGCCACGCCGCCAATCTGCTCGGCCACCAGCATGGCGATCGGCGACGTCACCGACTTGGGCGCCATGGTCATCAAAATCATGTGCTCGGCGCCAAACGCCCAGCCCAGCACCACCGCGGAACCGGTGGCGAACACCCCGCCTACCACCAGCGTAGTAAAAATCGGCCAGAACAATTGGCGGATTCGCCGCAGGTTCAAGTACAACGGCACCGCCAAGGCCACGGTTGCCGGCCCCAGCAGAATGCTCAGGATCTCGGTGCTCTTGCGGTACTCGGCGTAACTGATGCCGCAGCCCACCAGCACGGCGATCAACACCAGCATCGACATTAATACCGGCTGAAGAAACACCCAGCGAGTCTTCTCGAACGCCGCCAGCACCAATTGATAGGCGCCCAGGGTAATGCCGATGCCGAACAGCGGGTGATGGATGACCGAGGTCCAGGCGCCTTGCCAATCGAACATCATGGGGCGTCCTCCGGCTCGACACTGTGGCGCCGGGCCAGGCGCTGCATCATCACGCCCGTCAACGCCACCGAAAGGACCAACGACAACACCAGCGCACCGACAATCGCCCAGAAATCGGCCGCGATCGCCCGGGCATAGACCATCACCCCAACCGCCGGCGGCACCAGCAGCAACGGCAGGTAGCGCAACAGGCTGCTGGCGGCCAGGTTCAACGGCTCGCTGACTTCGCCGCGAGTGATCAGGTAGCCCAGCATCAGCAGCAGGCCAACGATCGGCCCCGGCAGGATCGGCAGGAACAAATGGTTGATGGCAGTGCCCAGCAATTGGAACAGCACCAGCCAGGTCAGGCCCCGTAGCAACATCCGCTCTTTCCCCCGCAACACGTGTTCAAAGAATGCGCCGGCATTATAAGCACGCCCACGCTATGGTTCGGCATTCGTAAAAAGCATGGTCGATGACCTTCCCGGTCGGCCATGTTGATCTACAGTGGTTCTCGGGGGCGCAGACCCCCGTTCCATAAAAGCAGGACAGATGAACCAAGGAGAGTCTCAATGCCCTACGTTCCCGTTACAGCGCTCAAGGATTATGTCGGCAAGGAACTGGGATGTTCCGACTGGCTGATCATCGACCAGGACCGCATCAACCTGTTCGCCGAAGCCACCGGCGACTTCCAGTTCATCCATGTCGACCCGGTCAAGGCCGCGCAGACCCCGTTCGGCAGCACCATCGCCCACGGTTTCCTGTCGCTGTCGCTGATGCCCAAATTGATGGAAGACATCCTGATCCTGCCCGAGGGTGTGAAGATGGTCGTCAACTACGGGCTCGACAGCGTGCGCTTCATCCAGCCGGTGAAGGTCGACTCCAAGGTCCGGCTCAAGGTCGATCTGGTGGACGTGACCGAGAAAAAACCTGGCCAATGGCTGCTCAAGGCCACCGCCACGCTGGAAATCGAAGGTTCGGAAAAACCGGCCTACATCGCCGAGCCACTGTCGCTCTGCTTCGTGTAGACCCTCGCGGTCGCGAAACCGCTCATGCAGTTTCGCATCGCGTCAACGCGCATAGCTGCGGCATACTCGTCGCCTGATTACCTGGATCCCGTTATGCGCGCACTTGTACCCCTGACCCTGGCCCTCCTGCTCACAGCCTGCGGCGATGGCGAATCGCTGCTGCCTCCCGATGCACGCCTGCCCGATGGCGGGCGTTATCGCGGCGACCTGGTGGACGGCCTGTTGCAAGGCCAGGGACGCATCGATTACCCCAACGGCAGCTGGTACGCCGGCCAGTTCGACAAGGGCCAGTGGCACGGCACCGGGGAGTGGCATGGCAGCAATGGCGAGGTCTATCGCGGCCAATTCGAGCAAGGCCTGTTCCATGGCCAGGGCAGCCTGACCACACCGACCAGCAGCTACACCGGCGGCTTCAAGCAAGGCCGGCGGGACGGCGAAGGGACGCTCAAGGAAAACGGCATGACCTACCGGGGCGAATTCAAGGCCGACCGTTACTCCGGCCTCGGGCGTCTCGAACTCGACGATGGCAGCCAGTATCAAGGCCCGTTCGCCAACGGCAAGCCCAACGGCGAAGGCCAGCGCTTCGATGCCAGCGGCAACCAGTTCACCGGGCATTTCGTCGACGGCCAGCTCCAGGGCAAGGGCACGTTCAACAGTGCCGAAGGCGACGTCTACATCGGCGGTTTCCGCAACAACCAACTCAACGGTCGGGGGCGTTATGAAAATGCCGACGGCGATGTCTGGATCGGCCAGTTCAAGGACGGCGCGCTGACCGGCAAAGGCGAACTGATTGGCGCGGACGGCAGTCATTATCTCGGCCAGTTCAACGAATGGCGCTTCACCGGCGAGGGCCGCCTCAACCTGCCCGATGGCAGCTTCTACGTGGGCCAGTTCGAAAGCGACAGCTACCATGGGCGCGGCACCCTGGTACTGACCGACGGCACGGTGCAAAGCGGCACCTGGGCCAACGGCCTGCGGATACGCGACGCCGACGGCAAGCTGCTGCCGGACGTGCTCGAACGCGGCATCCTGGCCCAAGGCCGCCTGCTCGACGAAGCGCTGGCCGATATCCCCGCGTCGACGCCTGAGGTGGAACTGTACAGCCTGACCCTGGGCGGCGACGGCAAGCAGAGCGTGTTCCTGCGTGAATCCGATTACGTTGCCAATATGCTTGCCAGCCGTTTCGGCGCGACCGGCCAGATCCGCCTGGTGAACCACCGCGATCACCTCAGCGACCGGCCCATGGCCAGCCGCGAAAGCCTGCGCCGCGCCGCCGTCACTTTGGCCGAGCGCAGCGGCCCGGAAGATCTGATATTCATCTACCTGACCAGCCACGGCACCAGCGAGCACGAACTGGTGCTCGACCAACCTCGCATGGAACTGGCCGACCTGCCCGCCGACGAATTGGCCGTTGTCCTGGCGCCGCTCAAGCATCGCGACAAGATCGTGGTGATCTCGGCCTGTTATTCCGGTGGGTTCATTCCGGCGCTCAAGGATGAACGCACGTTGATCATGACCGCGTCCCGGGCCGACCGGGTGTCATTCGGCTGCTCCGAGGAGGCCAACTTCACTTATTTCGGCGACGCCCTGTTCGCCCAGGCGCTGAACCAGACCGACGACCTGGAGCAAGCGTTCAAGCGCGCCAAGGGCATCGTTGCCGAACGCGAGCAGGCGGACAATTTCGAAGCCTCGGAACCGCAGATCTGGGCGCCGAGGACGGTGCTGTCCCACTGGCAATTGCTGCGCAAGCAACAAGCGCGAAAAGCATTGCGAAGTGCTGCATTGAACGACGAGGGCAAAAAGAGCAACTAAGCTGAACCGTATCAAGGGGGAGACACTATGTACTTGACGCCTCAGCATGTTTTGCTCGCCGGCGCGACCGGATTGACCGGGGAACATCTGTTGGATCGGCTGCTCAATGAGCCGACCATCACCCGGGTACTGGCGCCTTCCCGCCGGCCACTGGCCGAGCATCCGCACTTGGAAAATCCGGTTGGGGAACCGGCCGAGTTGCTGCAACGGCTCGAAGGCCCGGTCGACATCGCCTTCTGCTGCCTCGGCACCACCATCAAGAAAGCCGGCTCCGAACAGGCGTTTCGCGCCGTGGACCTGGACCTGGTGGTAGCCTTCGCCAAACGCGCCCGGGAGCTGGGCGCGCGGCATCTCATCGTGATCAGTGCGTTGAATGCCGACGCGAAGTCGTCGATCTTCTACAACCGGGTCAAAGGCGAAATGGAGGCGGCCCTCAAGGCCCAGGATTGGCCGCAACTGACCATCTGCCGCCCTTCCCTGCTGCTCGGCGAGCGGGTTGAACCGCGCCTGGCCGAGCAACTGGCCGGGCCGTTGTCCAAGCTGATTCCCGGCAAGTACCACGGTATCGAAGCCTGCCAACTGGCCCGGGCCATGTGGCGTCTGGCGCTGGAAGAGCAGGATGGGGTGCGGGTGGTGGAGTCGGATGAGTTGCGCAGGCTTGGGAAATGATTCTGTAGCGCCTGCGTGGATGCATAGTGGCGAGGGAGCTTGCTCCCGCTCGACTGCGCAGCAGTCGCCTTGGATCTCAGGGGAAAAAGCTGGGGGCTTCTCCGCAGCCCAGCGGGAGCAAGCGCCCTCGCCACAGGTTGTGAGGCAATTGCTTGCTACAATCCCCCAGTCGCCTGGAACCCCACACCCAACGCCGTAAACAACGACAACGGCAACAACAAAGTATCGAGCAACGCGCTCCCAGGCAGATCGAGGCCCGGATAGCTCGGCGCCTCAGCGCCAAAGCGGTCCTTGGCGCAGCAACCGCCGTTCAGCGCATAAAGATCCAGGCGCGTCCCGGCGTACACCACCGGCGCACCCGGCTTGGCGGCGTCGAGGGTGCGGGCGGTGGCGCAACCGGTCAGTTGCAACGCCAGTAACACCGCCAGCAGCTTATTCATCGCTGCTCAAATGATGCTCGCCCCAACGTGGCAGCATGTCTTGGGGAATGTTCATCAGGTTGAGGATCCGGGCGACCACGAAATCGATCAGGTCATCGATGGTCTGTGGCTGATGATAGAAACCCGGCGAGGCCGGCAAAATGGTCACGCCCATGTTCGACAGCTTGAGCATGTGCTCCAGGTGAATGCTCGAATACGGCGCTTCCCGGGGCACCAGGATCAACTGGCGACGCTCCTTGAGCGTGACGTCCGCCGCCCGTTCGATCAGGTTGTTGCAGGCACCGGTGGCAATCGCCGACAGCGTCCCGGTGGAACACGGCACCACCACCATCGCCGCTGGCGCGCCGGAGCCGGAGGCCACCGGCGACATCCAGTCTTCCTTGCCATACACACGAATCTGCCCCGCCGCCGCACCGGTGTACTCGGTGAGGAAGGCCTGCATCATCTGAGTCTTGGGTGGCAGGGTCACGTCGGTCTCGGTGGCCATCACCAGTTGCGCGGCCTTGGAGATGAGGAAATGCACTTCGCGGTCTTCGCGCACCAGGCAATCGAGCAAGCGCAAGCCGTACTGGGCGCCGGACGCACCAGTCATCGCCAGCGTGATGCGTTCCGGGCCATTGCCCTGCAAGCGAGTGTTCATTTCAGCGCCTCGGCCAGTTTGCCGTGCAGGCCGCCGAAGCCGCCATTGCTCATGATCACCACGTGGGTACCGGGCTGGGCCTGGCTTTTGACGCGTTCGATGATGCCCTCCAAGGAATCGCTGACAATCGACGGCACCGTACACAGCGCGGCGGTGGCGGCCAGATCCCAACCCAGGTTGGCCGGCGCATACCAGATCACCTGGTCGGCATCGACCACGCTTTCCGGCAAGCCGTCGCGGTGGGCACCGAGCTTCATGGAATTGGAGCGCGGCTCGATGATAGCGATCAACGGCGCATCACCGATGCGCTTGCGCAAGCCGTCGAGGGTGGTGGCAATAGCCGTCGGGTGGTGGGCGAAGTCGTCGTAAATGGTGATGCCGCGGACTTCGGCAACCTTTTCCATCCGCCGTTTCACGCTTTTGAACGCGCTCAACGCGGCGATGCCCATGGACGGCACCACGCCGACATGCCGGGCCGCCGCCAGGGTCGCCAGGGCATTGGCGACGTTGTGCTGGCCGGTCATGTCCCACTCGACCACGCCTTGGGGCTGGCCGTCGAACATCACTTCAAACTCAGAGCCGTCATCCTTGAGCAGCTTGACCTGCCACTGACCGCCCGCACCGGTGGTTTGCACCGGCGTCCAGCAGCCCATTTCAATGACGCGCTGCAACGCCGGCTCGGTAGTCGGGTGGATCACCAGGCCTTCGCTGGGGATGGTGCGCACTAAATGGTGGAATTGCCGCTCAATGGCCGGCAAATCGGGGAAGATGTCCGCATGATCGAACTCGAGGTTATTAAGGATCGCCGTGCGTGGACGGTAGTGGACGAACTTCGAGCGCTTGTCGAAAAATGCGCTGTCGTACTCATCGGCCTCGATCACGAAGAACGGCGTGCCACCCAGGCGCGCCGACACCGAGAAATTCTGCGGCACGCCACCGATCAAGAAGCCCGGGCTCATGCCCGCGTGCTCCAGCACCCAGGCGAGCATGCTGCTGGTGGTGGTCTTGCCGTGGGTGCCGGCCACGGCCAGGACCCAACGGCCCTGCAGCACATGGTCGGCCAGCCATTGCGGCCCGGACACGTACGGCAGGCCTTTGTTGAGCACGTACTCCACCGCCGGGTTGCCACGGGACATGGCGTTGCCGATGACCACCAGGTCCGGCGCCGGGTCCAGCTGTGCCGGGTCATAGCCCTGGGTCAACTCGATGCCCTGGGCTTCCAGCTGAGTGCTCATGGGCGGATAGACGTTGGCGTCGGAACCCGTCACGTGATGGCCTAATTCCTTCGCCAAAACCGCCATCGAACCCATGAAAGTGCCGCAAATACCGAGAATATGGATGTGCATAGTCGACCTCGTAAACATGGCCGCAGGTTAGCGTAGGGAGGGGAAAATCGCACCTTGTGTTTAGCCTTCGCACCGAGATCCACTGTGGGAGGGAGCCTGCTCGCGAAGGGCCGCGACGCGGTTATCGGGCAATCGCGTGCTTGCGCAGTTTGCGGTAGAGGGTATTGCGGCTGATCCCCAGCTGTTCAGCTGTGTGGGTCATATGCCAGCGCTGGCGCTCCAGCGCATCGAGCAACGCCAGCCGCTCGGCATCTTCCAGCGGGTGTTCTGTCGGGGCTTCTACCTGCTCCACCGGGCATTGGCGGATCATCGCCGGCAAGTCTTCCAAACCAATCCGCCCGCCGTCGCACAACGCAGCGAGGGTACGCAGCACATTGCGCAGCTGCCGCACGTTGCCCGGCCAGCCGAAGCCCAGCAATGCCTGGCGCGCCGGTTCGTCGATAAACACCGTCTCGGCGCCGCTCTCTTCAGCCAACAGGAAATCCAGCAGCTGAGATTTGTCACTGCGCTCACGCAACGCCGGCAACAGGATTTCCAAGCCATTGAGGCGGTAATACAGATCCTCGCGAAAACTGCCATCGCGCACCCGGTCGAGCAATTGCCGGTGAGTGGCGCTGATGATGCGTACGTTCACCGCCTCGGGTTCGCCGCCGATGGGCACCACGAGGCGATCTTCCAGTACCCGCAGCAAGCGAGTCTGCAAGGCCAGCGGCATGTCGCCGATTTCATCGAGAAACAGCGTGCCGCCGTCGGCCTGTTGCAACTTGCCGCGCATGCCCTCTTTTCTCGCGCCGGTGAAGCTGCCGCCGCGATAACCGAACAGCTCGCTTTCGATCAGGCTTTCTGGAATCGCGGCGCAGTTGAGGGCGACGAAGTTTTTTTCGGCGCGCTGGCTGGCATGGTGCACAGCCTTGGCAAACGCCTCCTTGCCGGAGCCGGTCTCGCCGTGGATCAGCAGCGGCACATCGCGTTCGTAGACCCGCAGTGCCTTGCGAAAATGTTCCTGCAACGCCGCATCTCCCAGGCAGATCCCCGGCAAACGTGCCGACTCGACCATTTTGAAGGCCGGCGCGACCGGGGCCGGGACGCTACGCGGCTGGCCGCGCAACACGGCAAACAGATGCCGGCCGTCACGGGTGCGCAACGGCCAACTGGCGCTGGCCTGGGCACTGGCCCGGCCCATCAGCTCATCCAGGGAACAATCAAAAAAGTCTTCGACCCGCTGACCAAGCAAGCCGCCACGAATGTGCCCGAGCAGGTTCAGCGCGCTCTGGTTCACCGCGCAGATCCGCCCTTCGCCGTCGAACGCCATCAGCCCTTCGCTGAACAGCCCCACGGACTCGGCCTGCAGATGGAAGCGCAGTAACCATTGATTGTCGAAGCAACGCAGGAAATAACAGCTCTCGATCATCTTCGCCGAGAGATTGACCAGGGCCATGGTGTGGAACTGGCTCTGGCGCGACACGTCTGGCCGGGCCGAGGACACGTCAAGCACCGCCAGCAGTTCGCCATGAGGGTCGAACACCGGGCTCGCCGAGCAGGTCAGGCCGGTGTGACGGCCGCGAAAATGTTCTTCCTGGTGGATGGTCAGGGCTTGGCGTTCCACCAGGCAGGTGCCGATGCCGTTGGTGCCTTCGCAGGCTTCGCTCCAGTCGGCGCCCAGCCAAAGGCCGGCCCGCTCGAAAATCTTCCGCTCGCTGGGGGCAGTGACGCAGTTGAGGATCACGCCCCGAGCGTCGGTGAGCAGCACAGCGTGGCCGGCGCCGGAGAGTTGCTGATGCAGGCTGGTCATTTCCGTGCCGGCGATATGCAGCACTTGCTGCAAACGCTCGCGGCTTTCCAGCACTCGGCCATGTTCAAGCACCGTCGGCGCCAGGTTCTGGGCCGGGTCGAGGTGATAGTCCTCAAGGCAGCGCAGCCAGGAACGGGCAATCGACGGATCGCTGCCAGGCCCCTGCAAATGGGCCTTGCCCTGGGTGACCGTCAAGACTTGCTGGGCATGGCGACTCAAATGGTTGCTGTGCATGTTCTTATTATTCTCCCCTGAAGGACCTGCCTCACTGGAGCAACTGTTTAACATTTAACCCGTGCTCGACACTTAACCTGTGGCGAGGGGATTTATCCCCGCTGGGCTGCGCAGCAGCCCTGAAACCTGAGCATGCGGTGGATCAGATTGATCGAGTTGGCTGCTTTGGGGGCTGCTGCGCAGCCCAGCGGGGATAAATCCCCTCGCCACAATGCTGAGCAGGCCAACTTCGTGAGGCCCAGCATCCTCCAGCCCAACCGCCTTTGCAATGCTGGCGCGACCTGCCGGTCACAGACTGTCTCAGCCATGGCACAAACTGTCACACCCTGCGTATCGCAACCGTGACACAACCCCTCCGTTTGTCTGACGTATTCCTCCCAAAGTCTTGATTTCCGGGCCCTGCAAGGCAATGGCCCAACCTTTGCTCTAGGCTTAAGTACCAGCGCGAATTTGCGCGGCTCCCTAATAAGCACAAAAGCCAAGGAGAACTCATCATGCGTTACGCTCACCCCGGTACTGAAGGCGCTATCGTTTCGTTCAAGGCCAAATACGGTAACTACATCGGCGGCGAGTTCGTCGCGCCTGTCAAAGGTCAGTACTTCACCAACACTTCGCCGGTCAATGGCCAGCCCATTGCCGAATTCCCGCGCTCCACGGCCGAAGACATCGACAAAGCCCTGGATGCCGCCCACGCCGCCGCTGATGCCTGGGGCGCTACGTCGGTCCAGGCCCGTTCGCTGATCCTGCTGAAAATCGCCGACCGCATCGAAGCGAACCTCGAAACCCTGGCGATCACCGAATCCTGGGACAACGGCAAGGCCGTGCGTGAAACCCTCAACGCCGACATCCCATTGGCAGCCGACCACTTCCGCTACTTCGCCGGTTGCCTGCGAGCCCAGGAAGGCAGCGCCGCCGAGATCGACGGCAACACCGTGGCCTATCACATCCATGAACCACTGGGCGTGGTCGGGCAGATCATCCCGTGGAACTTCCCGCTGCTGATGGCCGCCTGGAAACTCGCTCCGGCTCTGGCCGCCGGCAACTGTGTGGTACTCAAGCCGGCCGAGCAAACCCCGCTGGGCATCTGCGTGCTGATGGAACTGATCGGCGACCTGCTGCCACCGGGCGTGCTGAACGTGGTGCAAGGTTTCGGCAAGGAAGCCGGTGAAGCCCTCGCCACCAGCAAGCGCATCGCCAAAATCGCCTTCACCGGTTCCACCCCGGTGGGCTCGCACATCATGAAATGCGCCGCCGAGAACATCATCCCGTCCACCGTGGAACTGGGCGGCAAGTCGCCGAATATCTTCTTCGAAGACATCATGCAGGCCGAGCCAAGCTTCATCGAAAAAGCCGCCGAAGGCCTGGTGCTGGCGTTCTTCAACCAGGGCGAAGTCTGCACCTGCCCATCCCGCGCCTTGGTGCAGGAGTCGATCTACGACGAATTCATGCAAGTGGTGATGAAGAAAATCGAGCAGATCAAACGTGGCGACCCGCTGGACACCGACACCATGGTCGGCGCCCAGGCATCCGAGCAGCAATTCGACAAGATTCTTTCGTACTTGGAAATCGCCAAGGGCGAAGGCGCGCAACTGTTGACCGGCGGCCAGGTGGAGAAACTCGAAGGCAACCTTTCCAGCGGTTATTACATCCAGCCGACCCTGCTCAAGGGTACCAACAAGATGCGCGTCTTCCAGGAAGAAATCTTCGGCCCGGTGGTGAGCATCACCACCTTCAAGGACGAAGCCGAAGCCCTGGCCATCGCCAACGACACCGAGTTCGGCCTCGGCGCGGGCCTCTGGACCCGCGACATCAACCGCGCCTACCGCATGGGCCGGGGGATCAAGGCCGGTCGCGTCTGGACCAACTGCTACCACCTGTACCCGGCCCACGCCGCGTTCGGTGGCTACAAGAAGTCCGGCGTCGGGCGCGAGACGCACAAGATGATGCTCGACCACTACCAGCAGACCAAGAATCTGCTGGTGAGCTACGACATCAATCCGTTGGGGTTCTTCTAAGTAAAAAAGGGCGAGGCAGGCAACCCTGCTTCGCCCTTTAGATTGCCTTCGCGAGCAGGCTCGCTCCCACAGGGATTTGTGGATAACTCTTCTTCAGGGTTGGAACCGATCCACTGTGGGAGCGAGCCTGCTCGCGAAGGCGGCGGTCCAGCTTGCATCCATGCTGTATGCAACACACCGGTTCCAAGAGCAGCCCCGCTCCAACAGGGCCAAAAAACAATAAAAACAGGTGAACCCTTATGCCAAGCGATCATGCAACCCCGCAACCGGCAACGTCCTCGGTCGATTTCGAAAAAGTCGGCTCCGAATATTTCCAACAACGCGAACTGAAGAAAGGCGCGGCAGGCTGGGTCCTGCTGGTGGGCCTGGGCGTGGCCTATGTCATTTCCGGCGACTACGCTGGCTGGAACTTCGGCCTGGCCCAGGGCGGTTGGGGTGGGATGTTCCTCGCCACGCTGCTGATGGCCGCGATGTACCTGTGCATGTGTTTTTCCCTCGCCGAGCTGTCTTCGATGATCCCCACCGCCGGCGGCGGCTACGGTTTTGCCCGCAGCGCATTCGGGCCTTGGGGCGGATTCCTCACGGGAACCGCGATCCTGATCGAATACGCCATTGCCCCGGCGGCGATTGCCGTGTTCATCGGCGCCTATTGCCAGTCGCTGTTCGGCATTGGCGGCTGGATGATCTACCTGGCGTTCTACATCATCTTCATTGCCATCCACATTTTCGGCGTCGGGGAAGCCCTCAAGCTGATGTTCATCATCACCGCCGTCGCCGCCCTGGCACTGGGGGTTTTCCTGGTGGCGATGGTGCCGCACTTCAACGTCGCCAACCTGCTGGACATTCCGGTCACCGAGGCCGCTGGGGCCAGTTCGTTCCTGCCGTTCGGCTACGTCGGCGTCTGGGCGGCCATCCCTTATGCGATCTGGTTTTTCCTCGCCGTGGAAGGCGTGCCGCTGGCCGCTGAAGAAACCAAGAACCCCAAGCGCGACCTGCCGCGCGGCCTGATCGGCGCGATGCTGGTGCTGGTGGCCTTTGCCCTGCTGATTCTGGTGATCGGCCCGGGCGGCGCGGGCTCCAACGCGTTGATGGCGTCGGGCAACCCACTGGTGGAAGCCCTGGCCAAGGCCTACGGCGGCTCGACCTGGATGGGCAACTTCGTCAACCTGGTCGGCCTGGCCGGTTTGGTCGCCAGTTTCTTCTCGATCATCTACGCCTACTCGCGGCAGATCTTCGCGCTGTCCCGCGCCGGCTACCTGCCGCGCAAACTCTCGGAAACCAATAAAAGCAAAGCGCCGGTCATGGCGTTGGTCATCCCCGGCATCATCGGTTTCGGCCTGTCCTTGACCGGCCAGGGCGACCTGCTGATTCTGGTGGCGGTGTTCGGCGCGACCATTTCCTACGTGCTGATGATGGCCGCGCACATCACCCTGCGCATCCGTCGCCCCAAAATGGACCGGCCATACCGCACGCCGGGCGGCATCTTCACCTCGGGCGTGGCCCTGGTGCTGGCGTGTATCGCCGTGGTGGCGGGCTTCCTGGTCGATCCTCGGGTGGTGATCGGCGCCGCGATCATCTATGGAGTGTTAATTGCTTACTTTGCTTTCTACAGTCGGCATCACTTGGTCGCAGGCACGCCCGAAGAGGAATTCGCGGCCATTCAAAAAGCCGAAGAAGCCTTGCACTAAGCCGTAACGTGCCGAAAAACACGGCGCCGCCCAGCGGCGCCGTCACGGAGAACCTGTATGGCCAGTTTTGCACACACGGTCGGCGCCCAGACCTACCGCTTCGACAGCCTCAAAGACCTGATGGCCAAGGCCAGCCCGGCGCGTTCCGGGGATTTCCTGGCCGAGATCGCCGCGCTCAACGATGGCGAGCGCGTGGCCGCGCAAATGGCCCTGGCTGACTTGCCCCTCAGCCATTTCCTGCAAGAAATGCTGATTCCTTACGAGGCCGACGAAGTCACCCGTTTGATCGTCGACACTCACGACAAACAAGCTTTTGCCGTCGTCAGCCACCTCACGGTCGGCGGTTTTCGCGATTGGCTGCTCAGCGAAGCCGCCGACGAACAGAGCCTGCGGGCACTGGCTCCTGGCCTGACGCCGGAAATGGTCGCCGCCGTGTCGAAAATCATGCGCGTGCAAGACCTGGTGCTGGTGGCGCAGAAAATCCGCGTGGTGACCAAGTTCCGCGGCACCCTCGGCCTGCGCGGGCGATTGTCCACGCGCCTGCAACCCAACCACCCCACCGACGAACCCGCCGGCATCGCCGCGAGCATCCTCGACGGCCTGCTCTTGGGCAACGGCGACGCCATGATCGGTATCAACCCGGCCACTGACAGCACCGCCTCGATCTGCGCCATGCTGGAAATGCTCGACGCCATCATCCAGCGCTACGACATCCCCACCCAAGGTTGCGTGCTGACCCACGTCACCACCTCCATCGAAGCGGCGAACCGGGGCGTGCCCCTGGACCTGGTGTTCCAGTCCATCGCCGGCACCGAAGCGGCCAACGCCAGTTTCGGCATCAGCCTGAACATTTTGAAGGAAGGCTACGACGCAGGGCTCAGCCTGAATCGCGGCACCTTGGGCAACAACCTGATGTATTTCGAAACCGGCCAAGGCAGCGCGCTGTCGGCCAATGCCCACCACGGCGTCGATCAACAGACCTGCGAGACGCGGGCCTACGCCGTGGCGCGACATTTCAACCCGTTCCTGGTGAACACGGTTGTAGGCTTCATCGGTCCGGAATACCTCTACAACGGCAAACAAATCATCCGCGCCGGCCTCGAAGACCACTTCTGCGGCAAGTTGCTCGGCGTGCCGATGGGCTGCGACATCTGCTACACCAACCACGCCGAAGCCGACCAGGACGACATGGACACCCTGCTGACCCTGCTGGGCGTGGCCGGGATCAACTTCATCATGGGCATCCCCGGCTCCGACGACATCATGCTCAACTACCAGACCACCTCGTTCCACGACGCCCTCTATGCCCGCCAGACCCTGGGCCTCAAGCCCGCGCCGGAATTCGAAACCTGGCTGGCGAACATGGGCATCTTCACTCAGGCCGATGGCCGGGTGCGGTTCGGCGACAACCTGCCACCGGCGTTTCGTCACGCCCTCGCGCATTTGGGATAAGAGACCTGCCCATGGATAAAAACCCTGTCGATTCGCAAAACCCTTGGCTGAACCTGCGCAACCTCACCCCGGCGCGCATCGCCCTGGGCCGCACCGGCACCAGCCTACCCACCTCGGCGCAACTGGACTTCCAATTCGCCCACGCCCAGGCCCGCGATGCGGTGCACCTGGCGTTCGATCACCAGGGCATCCGCGCACAACTGACTGAGCGTGGCCGTGAAAGCCTGTTGCTCCACAGCGCAGCCAGCGACCGCAATAGCTATCTACAACGCCCGGATCTGGGTCGACGGCTCGACGGCGCCTCCGCGCAAATCCTTCAGGACTACGCCGCCGCCCATCCCGGCGGTGTGGACTTGGTCATTGTGGTGGCTGACGGGCTGTCAGCGCTGGCGGTACATCGCCATACGCTGCCGTTCCTGGCGCGCCTGGAAGAACAGATCGCCGCCGAAGGCTGGTCTGTGTCGCCCATCGTTTTGGTGGAACAGGGCCGCGTCGCGGTGGCCGATGAAGTGGCGCAGCGGCTCGGCGCAAAAATGTCGGTGATCCTGATCGGTGAACGCCCCGGCCTCAGCTCCCCCGACAGCCTGGGGCTGTATTTTACCTACGCCCCCAAGGTCGGCCTGACCGATGCGTATCGCAACTGCATCTCCAATGTGCGCCTCGAAGGCCTGAGCTACGGCATGGCGGCCCATCGCCTGATCTACCTGATGCGCGAGGCCTGTCGCCGACAGCTCTCGGGGGTCAATCTGAAGGACGAAGCCCAGGTAAACACTTTAGAGGCGGAAAACGGTGCCGATATGAAAGGTAATTTCCTACTGGCGCCGCCCCCAAGCTGAACCTGTCATGCAATTGCGCTTTTGATCCGCTTTCAGGCAGCATCTGGGCACGGCAGTCCGCCGTTGTTGTCAGACTTGATGTCGACCTTTGCAGACGAGACCTACCATGCGGATTATCCAAGCGACGCTGGAACACCTGGACCTGCTGACCCCATTGTTCGTCAAATACCGGGAATTCTACGGCTCGCTGCCTTTTCCGGACTCGTCCCGGGCCTTCCTGGAAAAACGCCTGCGCCGCAAAGAGTCGGTGATCTACCTGGCCCTGCCGGATGACGACGACAGCAAGTTGCTCGGTTTCTGCCAGCTCTACCCCAGCTTCTCGTCGCTGTCGCTCAAGCGCGTGTGGATCCTCAACGACATCTACGTCGCCGAAGACGCCCGCCGCCAACTCGTCGCCGACAACCTGATCCGCACCGCAAAAAAAATGGCCAAGGAAACCAACGCCGTCCGCATGCGCGTCTCCACCAGCAGCAACAACGACGTCGCGCAGAAAACCTACGAGTCGATCGGCTTCAAGGAAGACTCCGAGTTCAAGAACTACGTGCTGCCGATCAGTGAAGGGCTTTGACCCCTGCGGCTAGATGAAGCCTCTGTGGCCAGGTGAAACCTTGTGACTGAGTGAAACCCTCGTGGCGAGGGAGCTTGCTCCCGCTGGGCTGCGCAGCAGCCCCAAAACCTGAGCACGCGGTACATCAGGCCGACCGAGCTGCCTGCTTTGGGACCGCTACGCGGTCCAGCGGGAGCAAGCTCCCTCGCCACAAAATCGGTCCGAGCCACGCCTCATCCAGCCAGTCCCCTTGGAAATCCCCCGCTACAAACTCAACACGCGCTTCACAATCCCCACCGTATAATGCCGCTCTTCCCTGCTTGTAAGAAAAAGCTACACACTCTGTAGCCCATACTCAAAGCCAGACCCACCAGGCCCGCCGAGTCGGGCCGCCACCAAGGTGTTACGCATGGATTTCAACCCCCTCGACCTCATCCTGCATCTCGACGTCTACCTCGACATGCTGGTGACCAACTACGGGACGTGGATCTACGCCATCCTGTTCCTGGTGATCTTCTGTGAAACCGGCCTGGTGGTCATGCCGTTCCTGCCGGGCGACTCCCTGTTGTTCATCGCCGGCGCCGTAGCCGCCGGTGGCGCCATGGACCCGGTACTGCTGGGGGGCCTGTTGATGCTCGCGGCCATCCTCGGCGACAGCACCAACTACCTCATCGGCCGTACCGCTGGCGAAAAACTGTTCAGCAACCCCAACTCGAAAATCTTCCGCCGCGACTACCTGCAGCAGACCCACGATTTCTACGATAAACACGGCGGCAAAACCGTGACCCTGGCGCGCTTCCTGCCGATCATCCGCACCTTCGCGCCCTTCGTCGCCGGCGTCGGAAAGATGAATTACCTGCGTTTCTTAGGCTTCAGCGTCCTTGGCACCATCCTATGGGTTGGCGGCCTGGTGACCCTCGGCTACTTCTTCGGCAACGTGCCCTTCATCAAGCAAAACCTGTCGCTGCTGGTGGTGGGCATCATCCTGCTGTCGCTGCTGCCGATGATCATTGGCCTGGTGCGCAGCAAAATGAGCCAGCGCGGCTCAAAAGCCGAAACGCGCTGATCGCTCCATGTGGTCCTTGAGCAACTGGCGCCGCCGACGCGCCCTCGCCAAACACCCCGTGGCCGAGGACACCTGGCAACGGGTGCGCCAGCAATTGAGCTTCCTCGACGGCATCAGCGCCGAAGAAGACCAATGGCTGCGTGAAGCCTGCGTACTGTTCCTGCACGACAAACACCTTACCGCCCTGCCCGGCGTCGAACTGCACCAGGAACAACGCCTGCTGCTCGCCGCCCAGGCCCAATTGCCACTGATGCACCTCGGCGACCTGAACTGGTACCAGGGCTTCCACGAAATCGTCCTCTACCCCGACGACTTCCTCAGCCCCCAACGCTACCGCGACGCCAGCGGCATCGAGCACGAATGGGACGGCGAACACAGCGGCGAAGCCTGGCCCCAAGGCCCAATCATCCTGGCCTGGGACGGCGTGATGGCCAGCGGCGGCTGGGACGGCTACAACCTGGTGATCCACGAACTGGCGCACAAACTCGACATGCTCAACGGCGACGCCAACGGCCTGCCACCGCTGCACGCCGACATGCGCGTCAGCGACTGGGCCGACGCCATGCAACATGCATTCGATGATCTGGACCGCCAACTCGACCACAACCCCGACGCAGAGACCGCCATCGATCCCTATGCCGCCGAAAACCCCGCCGAGTTCTTCGCCGTCACCAGCGAATACTTCTTCAGCGCCCCGGATCTGCTGCACCAGGCCTATCCTCGGGTGTATGAACAGCTCAAGGCGTTTTACCGCCAGGATCCGTTGGCCCGGCTGCGGCAACTTCAGGCCGAAGATCCGGTCTATCAGGCGTCATACTAAGGTCTAGGGCAAAGCCCAAGACCCTGGTAGCGTGGCAACAGCGGCCGAATATGCCTATAATCGCCGCCACTTTTTGGTCAATCCGACCAGTCATCTGGTCAACTAACGGGGGCACCGCCCAATGAGCTACAGCAAGATTCCGGCTGGCAAAGACCTGCCGAACGACATCTACGTCGCGATCGAAATCCCGGCCAACCACGCCCCGATCAAATACGAAATCGACAAAGACAGCGATTGCCTGTTCGTTGACCGTTTCATGGCCACCCCGATGTTCTACCCGGCCAACTACGGTTACATCCCCAATACCCTGGCCGACGACGGCGACCCCCTCGACGTGCTGGTCGTAACCCCTTACCCAGTGGCTCCAGGCTCGGTCATCCGCGCCCGTCCAGTCGGCATCCTGAACATGACCGACGACGGCGGCGGCGATGCCAAAGTCATCGCAGTACCCCACGACAAACTGTCGCAACTGTACGTCGATGTGAAGGAATACACCGACCTGCCACCACTGCTGATCCAGCAGATCGAGCACTTCTTCGCGAACTACAAAGACCTCGAAAAAGGCAAGTGGGTCAAGATCGAAGGCTGGGCCGGCGCAGACGCCGCCCGCGAAGCGATCACCAAGTCGGTTGCCGCCTACAAAGGCTGAGACCGAACTTAAAAAGAACCCCGGTTAACCGGGGTTTTTTTATGCTTGGACCCTGGCTAATACACTTTCGTATTACCAGCGTTTACCTGCGTTTATCCCGCTAGTTTTGGTTCCTGCAAACGGAAAGATCATCTTATAAATTCACACGACATGTTTATTGCCGAAAGCACAGTCGCCCCTAAACTTTCCGTTTATGAAAATACATTCCAGTGGCGACCGCTTCAGAGCCCTTCTCAAAGAAGCCAACATCCGATCCGCCGACTTCGCGAAGTTGTACGGCGTAAAATCGCAGCATGTAAATAACTGGTTCAACCGTGGCATCCCACCGGGACGCATCTACAGCATCGCCGGCCTGCTCACCGTCAGCCCGCAATGGCTCGCCACCGGCGAAGGCCCGCAAACCCCACTGGGCCTCGGCCCCGGCACCACCTATGAAGCCGCCGAAAACGACGGCGTCTACAGCGTGGCGGAAACCACGGACATCGAACTGCCGTTCTACAAGGAAGTCCCGATTGCCCCCGGCGAAACCAAAACTTACATCACCGAAATCCCCGATCAATCCATCCGCCTGCCCCGCACCCACCTAGAATCCCTGGAAATCGACCCCAGCGACGCCATCTGCACCACCATGGTCGGCGACAGCATGGCCGAACGCATCGAAGACGGCTCCACCCTCGCCATCGACCGGGGTCTGACCCAAATCGTCGACGGCCAAATCTACGCCCTCGAACACGACGGCATGCTGCGCATCAAATACCTGCACCGCATCCCCGGTAACCGACTTCGGCTGCGCAGCCACAACAGCGCCGCCTACCCCGACGAAGTCTTCAGCGCCGAACAGATCGACGCACAACACATCCACGTGATCGGCTGGGTGTTCTGGTGGTCAACCCTCAACAAACAGAGACCGCCGGTGTCCGATTGACTTCCCAACGGCAGGGATCGCTTTTCGTGGCGAGGGAGCTTGCTCCCGCTGGGCTGCGCAGCAGCCCCCTGCTTTTCCCCTGGTTCACCCCTAACCCAATGATTCCACACCACTTACCACTGGGATTCCAAAGCAAACCCGCGTATCCTGCGCCCCACATTTGCGAGCCCACGCCTCGCACCGACAAGGCAGATCACTTTCTGACCAAGTCCCACAGCCGGCCGCAAGAGCCGGATGTACGTTTTGAAGGCTGGTAAGGTTTGTCAAAAACGAACTGAATCAGTCAACGAGAAGCCGGCCATAAGCCGGCTTTTTATTGTCTGAATTCCAAGGGGTTCAGCGGGTTCTTGCCTATCCGGAACCAATTAAAGATTTGCCCTACAGACCCTATCTCCTTTCCTGACTTATTTCTCCAGCCATCCCCGGCAAAGTCTCGCGCCTTCCTGCGTTGCGAGATGTCTGAATGCGTTTCCCTGACAAGACCCCGTCTCTAAGCGGCGCCATTGGTTCGCTGGTCCTGGCCGTCATGAACAAGCCCAATGTCGAGGCGGTGCTACAGGATTTTCGCAGTTGCCTGGGCGACTACGACACGTGGGCAGAGAAGTTCTGGAACGGCCAGACGCTGGACATCGAGCAGGTGTTCAAGGTCGGCAATGAGGTCTCGCTCGCGCCTACGAAGGACGGCGGCAAGCAAGTCAGCGCCGTGGTGGCGAGCTGTCCGGCACAAGGTCCATTGACCCTTGTGCATATGTTCCAGGCATCACGTTTCGTGCCAATCGGCGACACACCGGTGGTGCTCGAACCCATCATTCGGGACGCGCTGGGGAAAGAAACGTTTGGCGATCCAATCCCATACGTCATCGGCCCCAGCGGCATCCTGGAAATCGCCGAATGCGACCGCGGCCAGCGTTACCGCATCAGCTTTTTTCCGAATGTCACGAGCGATCACGTCAGGGCGCTGTATGCCTCTTATCAAACAGCGATCGCCGAGCTCGAAGGTTGGCTGAAAGCCGAGTGGAACGAGTTTCAACCACAGTGGAAGGAATTCTCCGACAGCCGTTTTTTCAAGCGCGTCGACCTGTTGGAGCAGTCTCAGTTACGCGGCTTTGAAAAAGGCCTGTTTGAACTGTGGGACGACATCAAACAGATCTTCGATCTGCTGGCGGACCTTAAGGCCAACAGTGAAAAGCTCCTGGAATACCTCACCGGGGCCGAGCTTGAGCAACTGCTGGAAACTTCGTCAGAGGCGATCGCCAAAGCGCTGATGATGAGCGATGAGCCCTTGCTCTTCGTTTACACGGCGGCGTTCACCAGTTGGCTGCGGATGTTGCCACCGCAATATTTGGCCGAAGTCCTGGGCGAAGTGCGCGGTGCGGTGCTGATCAACTTCATCCTGGCAATCGTTACCGGCGGCTTAGGCATAGGCCTGCGCCTGAGCGGCAAGGCGCTGCGCTTGGTTCGCTCGGAACGAGCCCGCGCATGGTTGCAGGCCTCGAGCCAACGCCTGGGCCAACTCGGTGGCGACAGCCTTAACGCTCATGCCGATGTGCTCAAGCCGGTCGTGATTGCGGGGCGAGGACCTTCAGTGGGGCCGGCGCCTGTCAGACCCTTGCAAATCACCACGGGAGACTCCCCACCTCTGTCGGTCAGCAATCC
>NZ_JBKKRK010000019.1:0-104773 GCF_048847255.1 Pseudomonas algeriensis
GAGCTTGCTCCCGCTCGGCTGCGAAGCAGTCGTAAAAGCTGGGGCCGCTGCGCGACCCAGCGGGAGCAAGCTCCCTCGCCACGGGGACCGGGCTGGAATGATTATTTCTGAACGCCAGAAAAACCTGTGGGAGCGAGCCTGCTCGCGATGGCGGTCATACATTCAGCATATTTGCGGACTGTCACACCGCTAATTACTAATCGCTGAAGGCGCTATCCCGTGGCGAGGGAGCTTGCTCCCGCTCGGCTGCGAAGCAGTCGTAAAAGCTGGGGCCGCTGCGCGACCCAGCGGGAGCAAGCTCCCTCGCCACGGGGACCGGGCTGGAATGATTATTTCTGAACGCCAGAAAAACCTGAGGGAGCGAGCCTGCTCGCGATGGCGGTCATACATTCAGCATATTTGCTGACTGTCACACCGGTAATCACTAATCGCTGAACCCGCTACCCGTGGCGAGGGAGCTTGCTCCCGCTCGGCTGCGAAGCAGTCGTAAAAGCTGGGGCCGCTGCGCGACCCAGCGGGAGCAAGCTCCCTCGCCACGGTGGCTGGGCTGGAATGATTATTTCTGAACGCCAGAAAAACCTGCGGGAGCAAGCCTGCTCGCGATGGCGGTCATACACTCAGCATATTTGCTGACTGTCACACCGCTATCGCGAGCAAGCTCGCTCCCGCATGGGTCCTGGGGGATAGATAGATATCAGCCGCCCTTGTGCAACTTGCTCATCAATTCGGCCTCAGCCTGGGTCAGGCCGCACGCCTGGGTCAGTTCGTCGATGCTGGCGCCCATGCCGACCAGCCGGGCGGCTTGGGCAAAGGACAGGCTGGAGGGGTCGCGCTGTTCCAGTTGCGCCAGTTTGTCCGGCAATGGCGCGACGACGGCACGCAGCTCATGGAGCGCTTCGCCCATGCGCACGGTGCCGTTCTGATAGTCGTCGACACGCTTGGCCAGGTCCCGGATGCGCTGATCGCGCAGCGCATCGCCCTGGGCCTGTTGAGCGGCGATTTCCCGCTGGCCACGTATGTAGGACAAAAACATCGCCAGCGTGCCTGCCCAGAAAAGGAACAGGACAATGACTGCTACCTCAAGAATCAAATCAGATACTCTCCAGTTCCGACCACTCTTCTTCGCTCATCATTTTTTCCAGTTCGACCAGGATCAGCAACTCGTTGTTCTTGTTGCACACGCCCTGGATGAACTTGGCCGATTCCTCGTTACCGACGTTAGGCGCGGTTTCGATTTCCGACTGACGCAAGTAAACCACTTCAGCAACGCTGTCGACCAGGATACCGACCACTTGCTTGTCCGCCTCGATGATCACGATACGGGTGTTGTCGTTGACCTCGGTGGAGTTCAAGCCGAAACGCTGACGGGTGTCGATCACGGTCACGACGTTACCACGCAGGTTGATGATGCCCAGCACGTAGCTTGGCGCACCCGGGACCGGGGCGATCTCGGTGTAGCGCAGCACTTCCTGCACGCGCATCACGTTGATGCCGTAGGTTTCGTTATCGAGCTTGAAAGTCACCCATTGCAAGATCGGATCTTCGGAACCCTTGAGAGACGACGCCTTATCATTCATACCCTGACCCCTCGAAAAACCGCCTGTGGCGGTGTGTGTTCTGTCCGGCGTCGCCCTGCGCCGCCGGTTGTCTTATTTCGGTTTCCGGACCGGCTTGGCGCCGTCCAGGTGTTTTGCCCCGCCGCTGGCGATCAGCTCCGCCAGTTCGGAAACGTCCAGCAAGGCGCACATGTGTTCGATCACCGTACCGGCCAGCCATGGCCGTTGCCCTCGATGGCTGCGCCACTTGATCTCGTTCGGGTCCAGGCGCAGCGAACGGCTGACCTGATGCACCGCCAATCCCCATTCGTAGCCCTGCACAGAAATCACGTACTGCAGGCCCTGGCGAAAATCATCGCGATAACGATCCGGCATGACCCAGCGCGCGGTATCCAGCACTTTCAGGTTGCCGGCCTGGCTCGGCAGGATTCCGAGGAACCACTCCGGTTGGCCAAACAACGGCGTCAATTCCTGCCCGGCCAGGGAATAGATCGATCCCAGGCACACCAGCGGCACCGCCAGCGTCAAACCGGCCACATCGAACAACAAGCACTCGAACGGCTCGGCGGCCCACGCCGGGCGATCATCGCCCGGCGCCGGCGGCGGCGTGTTGCTCGGCGGCATGTGGATTTCCACTACCGGCGTCACCAACCCCTGCAACAATGGCGCGACGGTGGAGACCGGCGCCAGGATCGGTGCGGGTGCTTCCATCACCGCCAACTGCGGCTTGACGAACGGCGCTTCCACCGCTGTCACAACCGCTGAAGCCTGTGCATCACGGGCCTGCTCCTCGAGCACGGCGGCCTGGAACTCGTCGAGCGCGGGTTCGGCTTCGACAGGCTCGGGCAACGCCTGGAACGCGCTCGGCTGCGCTGGCAATTCATCGGTCGCTTCCTGCAACAGCCCATCCAGATAGGACTGCAGGGCCAATTGGGGACGCGAAGTTGTCTTGATCGGGCGGTTCATGGGAACTGTGCGCCACTTGAAAAGGTTATCGGCATGGATACGGCAGGACTTGAGCGCCCGCAAGCAAGCACAACGTCTAAGGAGAACTTCATCAACTCAAGCCACCTGCTGCGCAACGAGCTGCTGGGCCAGCAGGTGCTTGAGAAGCGCGCGATAGGCCAGTACACCACGGCTTTTGCCATCGAATTGCGACGGTGTCACGCCGGCGCGGCTGGCGTCGCGCAAACGGGTGTCCACCGGGATGTAGCCTTGCCAGATGTCGTCCGGGTACATGTCGCGCAGCACTCGCAAGGTGCCGAGGGACGCCTGGGTACGACGGTCGAACAGGGTCGGCACGATGTTGAATGCCAGCGACTGCTTGCGTGAACGGTTGACCATCGCCAGGGTGTTGACCATGCGCTCCAGGCCCTTCACCGCGAGGTGTTCGGTCTGCACAGGAATGACCAATTGCTGGCTGGCGGCCAACGCATTGACCATCAGCAGGCCCAGCAACGGCGGGCTGTCGATGATCGCGTAATCGAAATCCTGCCACAGCTGCGCCAGACTCTTGGCGATCACCAGGCCCAGGCCGCTCTGGCCGGGCGATTGGCGCTCCAAGGTGGCCAGGGCAGTGCTCGACGGCAGCAAGGAGATCCGCTCGTCGCTGGTGGACAGCAGCAACTGCCCCGGCAAGCCTTCGGGCACGCTGCCCTTGTGCAGGAACAAATCGTAGTTGCTGTGTTCCAGGCTATCGGGATCGTAGCCGAAGTAACTGGTCATCGAGCCATGGGGGTCCAGATCGACGATGACCACGCGCTTGCCGGCCTCGGCCAGCAAACCGGCTAAAGCGATGGAGGATGTGGTTTTGCCCACACCACCTTTTTGATTGGCGACTGCCCAGACTCTCATTCGGATCGTTCCTCCCGGTCGAGACGGGCTCGACCGAGAAATAGCTCGGTTATAAAGCCGGTGACGGAGAATTGACGGCGTTCTGTCTATCCGGCGACTTGACCGGGGTCGGTGCAGTTTGTGTGCCAGCCCGCTTCAATGCCGCATCGGGCTTTGCATTGGCGGTGCCGGTACCGGTCAGGCTGCGACGCACATCGAGATTGCGCGAAACCACCAGCACCACCCGTCGATTGCGTGCGCGCCCCTCGGCCGTGGCGTTATTGGCCACCGGCTGGAATTCGCCATACCCCACCGACGCCAGGCGGCCCGGGTTGACACCCTGCATGGCGAGCATGCGCACGATGCTTGCCGAACGGGCCGACGACAATTCCCAGTTGGTGGGGTACTGCGCGGTGCGGATCGGCTGGTCGTCGGTGAAACCTTCGACGTGGATCGGGTTGTCGAACGGTCTCAGGATCGCCGCCACTTTATCGATGATGTTGAATGCCATGTCGCTGGGCATGGCATCGCCGCTGCCGAACAGCAGGCTGGAGTTGAGTTCGATCTCGACCCACAACTCGTTGCCACGCACGGTCATCTGGTTGGAACTGATCAGGTCGCCGAACGCCGAACTGATGTCATCGGCAATGCTCTTCAACGGATCGCTGCCACCGGCAATGCCGGCGTCGACCTGTTCGCTGTCCTTGACCAGCGGCTTGGCCGGGGTCGTCGTCTTCGGACGCTCTTCGCCGATGGGAATCGGCTTGAGGGCGCGGTCCGAATCGGTAAAGACGCCGATCAACGCTTCGGAAATGACCTTGTACTTGCCTTCGTTCACCGACGAGATCGAATACATGACCACAAAAAACGCGAACAGCAGCGTGATGAAGTCGGCATAGGAAACCAGCCAGCGTTCATGGTTGACGTGTTCTTCACGATGTCTGCGACGCGCCATCTGCCATTTCCCCCATCAGTCCATGAAGCCCTGGAGCTTCAACTCGATGGAACGCGGGTTCTCGCCTTCGGCAATCGACAGGATCCCTTCCAGCAGCATTTCGCGGTAGCGCGACTGGCGCAACGCAATGGATTTGAGCTTGGCCGCGATCGGCAGCAGCACCAGGTTGGCGCTCGCCACGCCGTAGATGGTGGCAACGAATGCCACGGCAATGCCGCTGCCCAGTTGCGACGGATCGGCCAGGTTGCCCATCACATGGATCAAACCCATGACAGCACCGATGATACCGATGGTCGGCGCGTAGCCCCCCATGCTCTCGAACACCTTGGCCGCTTCGATGTCGCGGCTTTCCTGGGTGTAGAAATCCACCTCCAGGATGCTGCGAATCGCTTCGGGTTCGGCGCCGTCCACCAGCAATTGAAGGCCCTTGCGCGAGTAGCTGTCGGGTTCGGCATCGGCCACCCCTTCCAGCCCAAGCAGGCCTTCCTTGCGGGCGGTCAGGCTCCAGTTGACCACGCGATCGATGCCGCCGGCCAGGTCGACCCGAGGTGGAAACAGAATCCACACCAGGACCTGCATGGCGCGCTTGAAGGCGCTCATCGGCGACTGCAACAGCGCAGCGCCTACAGTGCCACCGATCACGATCAACGCGGCCGGGCCGTTGGCCAACGCACCGAGATGACCGCCTTCCAAGTAATTGCCACCAATGATGGCGACGAACGCCATGATGATGCCGATCAGACTGAGCACATCCATTACAGGCACGCCTCGATCAGATGTTTACCCATGTCGTCCAGGCTGTAGACCGCGTCAGCCAGGTCGGCCTTGACGATCGCCATGGGCATGCCATAGATCACGCAACTGGCCTCGTCCTGGGCCCAGATCGCACTGCCGCTCTGCTTGAGCAGGCGCGCACCCTCGCGGCCATCGGCACCCATGCCGGTGAGCACCACCGCCAGAACTTTGTCGCCGTAGGATTTCGCCGCGGAACCGAAGGTGATGTCTACGCAAGGCTTGTAGTTCAAGCGCTCATCGCCCGGCAGGATTTTCACCGCGCCACGGCCGTCGATCATCATCTGCTTGCCACCCGGTGCCAGCAGCGCCAGGCCTGGACGGAGGATGTCGCCATCCTCGGCTTCCTTGACGCTGATGCGGCACAGTTTGTCCAAACGTTCGGCGAACGCCTTGGTGAACGCGGCGGGCATGTGTTGGATCAGCACGATCGGGGCCGGGAAGTTCGCTGGCAGCTGGGTCAAGACCCGTTGCAGCGCAACCGGGCCGCCCGTGGACGTGCCGATGGCGACCAGTTTGTAGGCCTTGCGCTTGGGCGCTGGCGACGACGGGCTGGCGGGCGCCGGGCGAGCGGGCGCCGGCGCAGGAGCACTGCGAACCGGCGCCGAACTGAAGCTGCTCGACGCAGAAGGCGCAGGCGTTGGTGCTGGCGCAGCAGCCGGCACTGACGCCGGTGCGCTGTAGGCACTGACGCGGCGGTTACTGCGGGAAATACTGTGGACCTTCTCACATAGCAACTGGCGGACCTTGTCCGGGTTGCGCGAGATGTCTTCAAAGTTCTTTGGCAGGAAGTCCACCGCCCCGGCATCCAGCGCATCGAGGGTGACTCGGGCGCCTTCATGGGTCAGGGACGAGAACATCAAAACCGGGGTCGGACAGCGTTGCATGATATGCCGCACTGCCGTGATGCCGTCCATCATCGGCATCTCGTAGTCCATGGTGATCACGTCCGGCTTGAGCGCCAGGGCCTGATCGATCGCCTCTTTGCCATTGGTCGCCGTACCGACGACCTGAATGCTCGTGTCCGCTGAAAGAATTTCCGAGACGCGGCGGCGGAAAAACCCCGAATCGTCCACCACCAGGACTTTAACTACCATAAACACTCCGTTAGACAAGGCGCGGCGTCGGGCCGCGCCCCTCCAGAATCAAATACGCCGAGCGGCGTAGCGCTTGAGCATGCTAGGCACATCGAGGATCAACGCGATGCGGCCGTCGCCGGTGATGGTGGCGCCGGACATGCCCGGGGTGCCCTGGAGCATCTTGCCCAACGGCTTGATGACCACTTCTTCCTGGCCCACCAACTGGTCGACGACGAAGCCGATCCGCTGGGTGCCCACCGAAAGGATCACCACATGGCCTTCGCCCTGCTCCACATGAGCGGCAGAGCTGACCAGCCAGCGCTTGAGGTAGAACAGCGGCAGTGCCTTGTCCCGTACGATGACCACTTCCTGGCCATCGACGACGTTGGTGCGCGACAGGTCGAGGTGGAAAATTTCGTTGACGTTGACCAGCGGGAAGGCGAACGCCTGGTTGCCCAGCATCACCATCAGGGTCGGCATGATCGCCAAGGTCAACGGGACCTTGATGACGATCTTCGAGCCCTGGCCCTTGGTCGAGTAAATGTTGATCGAACCGTTGAGCTGGGAAATCTTGGTTTTCACCACGTCCATGCCCACGCCACGACCCGACACATCGGAAATCTCGGTCTTGGTCGAGAAGCCCGGGGCGAAGATCAGGTTGTAGCACTCGGTGTCGCTCAGGCGATCGGCCGCGTCCTTGTCCATCACACCGCGTTTCACCGCAATGGAACGGAGCACGTTCGGGTCCATGCCCTTGCCGTCGTCGGAGATCGACAGCAGGATATGGTCGCCTTCCTGCTCGGCGGCCAGGATCACCTTGCCGCTGCGGACCTTGCCTGACGCTTCGCGCTCTTCCGGCGACTCGATGCCGTGGTCGACCGCGTTGCGCACCAAGTGGACCAGCGGGTCGGCCAAGGCCTCGACAAGGTTCTTGTCGAGGTCGGTCTCTTCACCCACCAGTTCCAGGTTGATTTCTTTCTTGAGCTGGCGAGCCAGGTCGCGAACCAGGCGCGGGAAGCGCCCGAAAACTTTCTTGATCGGCTGCATCCGGGTCTTCATGACCGCGGTTTGCAGGTCGGCCGTGACCACGTCGAGGTTCGACACGGCCTTGGACATGGCTTCGTCCTGGCTGTTGAGGCCCAGGCGCACCAGCCGGTTCCGCACCAGCACCAGTTCGCCGACCATGTTCATGATCTCATCCAGCCGCGCGGTGTCGACGCGAACGGTGGTCTCGGCTTCGCTCGCCGGTTTTTCGGCGGGCGCGGCGGAAGGCGCGCGAGCCGGGGCTGGCGCCGCTGCGGCGGCAGGCTTCGGGGTTTCGGCTTTCGGTTCCGGCGCCTTGGCGGCCGGCTTCGGCGCGGCCTTGGCGGCGGGTGCAGCCGTGGCGGCAGCGGCAGGCGCGGCGGCGGCCGTGCCGACTTCGCTGAACTTGCCCTTGCCATGCAGCTCGTCGAGCAGCGATTCGAATTCGTGGTCGCTGATCAAGTCGCTTCCGGCTGCCGCTGCCACTGGTTTGGCCGGGGTCGGTGCCGAAGCGATGGCCGAATCCAACGCGTCGACGGCAAAGTTGCCCTTGCCATGCAACTGGTCGAGCAAGGCTTCGAATTCGTCGTCGGTAATGTCGGAGTCATCCGCTGCCTTTGGCGCAGCCGGGGCCGCCGGCGCTACGACCGCATCGGGGGCGAACTGGCCCTTGCCATGCAGTTGGTCGAGCAGCGATTCGAACTCATCGTCGGTAATTTCATCGCTGGCAGCGGCATCGGCGGCTGGCGCAGCGGGCGCGGCCGGAGCCTCGGCTTCGGCCTTGACGGCGTTCAGCGAGTCCAGCAGCGATTCGAATTCATGATCGGTGATGTCGCCCGATTCTTGCGCAACCGGTTCTTCGACCACAGGCTCGGCAACGGGCATGGCTTCGTCAGCCGACTGCGGCTCGGCCAGGCGCGACAGCGCGGCGAGCAGCTCGGGGGTGGCCGGGGTGATCGGCGAGCGCTCGCGCACTTCGCTGAACATGCTGTTGACCGCATCCAGGGCCTCGAGCACCACGTCCATCAGTTCCGAGTCGACGCGACGCTCACCCTTGCGCAGGATGTCGAACACGTTCTCGGCAATGTGGCAGCACTCCACCAGCTCATTGAGCTGGAGGAAGCCGGCGCCTCCTTTTACAGTGTGGAAACCGCGAAAAATTGCATTGAGCAGATCCGCATCATCAGGTCGGCTTTCCAGCTCGACCAGCTGTTCGGACAGTTGCTCTAGAATCTCGCCGGCCTCAACCAGGAAATCCTGAAGGATCTCTTCATCGGCGCCGAAGCTCATTAATGGCTGCTCCTAAAATAGGGCTAAAACTTAGAATCCAAGGCTGGACAGCAAATCGTCCACATCGTCCTGACCGGACACAACGTCTTCTCTTTTATCGGCATGAATCTGCGGACCTTCACCCTGAGAGAGATGTTTTTGTGGATCTTTTTCGGCAAGCATCGCTTCACGGTCGTGTTCGATACCTGCAAAGCGGTCGACCTGGCTAGCCATCAGCACCAGTTTGAGCAGGTTGCTTTCCACTTCGGTGACCAGTTGGGTCACACGCTTGATCACCTGGCCGGTCAGGTCTTGATAGTCCTGGGCCAGCAGAATGTCGTTGAGGTTGCTGGCCACGGCGCGATTCTCGGCGCTGCTGCGCGCCAGGAAACCGTCGACCCGACGGGCCAGCTCCCGGAACTCTTCGGCGCCGACTTCGCGACGCATGAACCGTCCCCAATCGGTGCTCAACGCCTGGGCTTCCTCGCTCAGGCCGTTGACCAGGGGCGTTGCGCTTTCCACCAGGTCCATGGTGCGGTTCGCTGCGGCTTCGGTCAGCTTGACCACATAACCCAGGCGCTCGGTGGCGTCGGTGATCTGCGAGACTTCCTCGGCCTGCGGCATGTTCGGATCGATCTGGAAATTGACGATCGCGCTGTGCAGTTCACGGGTGAGCTTGCCGACTTCCTGGTACAGACCGCGATCACGGGTCTGGTTGAGCTCATGAATCATTTGAACCGCATCGCCGAAGCGGCCCTTTTCAAGGCTGTCTACCAGTTCGCGGGCATGTTTTTTCAGGGTCGATTCGAAATCGCCCATTGAAGATTCGTTGTCCATAGCTCCCCCGTGGCGCCGTTAACCGATGCGTTCGAAGATTTTTTCGATCTTCTCTTTCAACGCCTGGGCCGTGAAGGGTTTGACCACATAGCCGTTCACACCGGCCTGGGCCGCTTCGATGATCTGCTCGCGCTTGGCTTCGGCAGTGACCATCAGCACCGGGAGGTGCTTGAGTTTTTCGTCGGCGCGCACGTGGCGCAGCAAGTCGATACCGGTCATGCCAGGCATGTTCCAGTCAGTCACCAGAAAGTCGATGCTCCCGCTGTTGAGGACCGGAATGGCGGTTGTGCCATCGTCGGCCTCGACCGTGTTGGTGAACCCGAGGTCACGCAACAGGTTTTTTATGATCCGCCGCATCGTTGAGAAGTCATCAACGATGAGGATTTTCATGTTCTTGTCCAATTCGACCTCCAAGCAGTCTTAAACGCGCCCAGCACCTGGACGCGCCATTTCAATCAATCCGGCACAACACTCGACAACGGTATGGAGCACAACGGATGGAGACTGGCCCGGCATACGCCATGCCAGCCCCGCTCGCAGCGTCCCCACACTGCTCGTCAGCGCGCTCGCCACTCCCCCAAACGCCCCCGCAAGCGGGCCGCGCACTGGCTATGTAACTGGCTGACCCGCGATTCGCTGACCCCCAGGACCTCACCGATTTCCTTGAGGTTCAGCTCTTCGTCGTAGTACAGCGCCAAGACCAGTCGCTCACGCTCCGGCAAATTGGCAATCGCATCCGCCAGGGCGCTCTGGAAACGTTCATCTTCCAGGTCGCGCGACGGCTCCATGTGAGCACTCGCGCCGTCCTCGTGCAGCCCTTCGTGTTCGCCGTCCTGCAACAGGTCGTCGAAACTGAACAGGCGACTGCCCAAGGTATCGTTCAAAATCCCGTAATAATCATCGAGACTCAACTGGAGTTCGGCCGCAACCTCGTGATCTTTAGCGTCTCGCCCGGTTTTCGCTTCAATCGCACGAATCGCGTCGCTGACCATGCGGGTGTTGCGATGCACCGAACGCGGCGCCCAGTCGCCCTTGCGGACCTCATCGAGCATCGCCCCGCGGATGCGGATACCGGCGTATGTCTCGAAACTGGCGCCCTTGCTCGCGTCGTATTTGTTCGACACTTCGAGCAGGCCGATCATGCCCGCCTGGATCAAGTCCTCGACCTGGACACTGGCCGGCAAACGCGCCAGCAAGTGGTAGGCGATGCGCTTGACCAGTGGCGCGTAACGCTCGATCAATTCGTACTGGGCGTCCCGTGCCGATTTTTTGTAGAGATGGTTGTAACCGCTGGCTGTCATAACACGGGCCCTGCTGTTTGTTGCACGAGACGCTCGACGAAAAATTCCAGATGCCCACGTGGGTTGGCCGGCAGCGGCCAGGTGTCGACCTTCTGGGCGATCGCCTTGAACGCCAGGGCGCATTTGGAACGAGGAAAAGCTTCATAAACGGCACGTTGCTTCTGGACAGCCTTGCGTACGCTTTCGTCGTAAGGCACTGCGCCGACGTATTGCAGGGCGACGTCCAGGAAGCGATCCGTGACCTTGGTCAACTTGGCGAACAGGTTGCGTCCTTCCTGTGGGCTTTGGGCCATGTTGGCCAGGACGCGAAAGCGGTTCATGCCATAGTCGCGGTTAAGCAGTTTGATCAGCGCGTAGGCGTCGGTGATCGACGTCGGTTCGTCGCAGACCACCAGCAACACTTCCTGGGCGGCGCGCACGAAACTGACCACCGAGTCACCGATACCGGCAGCCGTGTCGATCACCAGCACATCGAGGTTGTCACCGATGTCGCTGAAGGCCTGGATCAGGCCGGCGTGCTGCGCCGGGGTCAGGTGAACCATGCTCTGGGTGCCGGAGGCGGCCGGCACGATGCGAATCCCGCCGGGGCCTTGCAACAGCACGTCGCGCAATTCACAGCGCCCTTCAATCACGTCCGCCAGCGTGCGCTTGGGTGTGAGCCCCAGCAGCACGTCGACGTTCGCCAGGCCCAGGTCGGCGTCCAGCAGCATGACCCGTCGGCCAAGCTCTGCCAGAGCCAGGGACAAGTTCACTGACACGTTAGTCTTCCCGACGCCACCTTTGCCGCCGGTCACCGCGATCACCTGTACGGGATGCATGCTGCCCATGTTCGTTCTTTACCTTGTCTTACTTAGACGGAGGCCACATTACTGGCTGCGCGTTCACATACGGAACAATGCATGGCAGACCATCGATGTAGGTACAAAAAATATTCATTAATACCTCAGCCAACCTGCTTGGTCGGGCTGTGGTAGATATCAGCGAACATGTCAGCCATGGCTTCTTCGCTGGGTTCTTCCTGCATTTGCACACTCACGGCACGACTGACCAGTTGATGACGGCGCGGCAGATGCAAATCATCCGGGATCCGCGGCCCGTCGGTCAGGTAGGCCACCGGTAGTTCATGACCGATCGCCAGGCTCAACACCTCGCCCAGGCTTGCCGTTTCGTCCAGCTTAGTCAGGATGCAGCCGGCCAGCCCGCAGCGTTTGTAACTGTGGTATGCGGCGGTTAGAACCTGTTTCTGGCTGGTGGTTGCCAACACGAGATAATTTTTTGACTTGATGCCACGCCCGGCCAGGCTTTCCAGCTGCATGCGCAGGGCCGGATCGCTGGCTTGCAGGCCGGCGGTGTCGATCAGTACGACGCGCTTGCGCATCAGCGGTTCCAGCGCCTGGGCCAGGGATTGGCCCGGATCCACATGGGTCACCGACACATTGAGGATCCGGCCCAAGGTCTTGAGTTGCTCCTGGGCACCGATGCGGAAACTGTCCATGCTCACCAGGGCGATACTCTGGGCGCCGTACTTGAGTACATAACGGGCCGCGAGCTTGGCCAGAGTGGTGGTCTTGCCCATGCCGGCCGGGCCGACCATGGCGATTACTCCGCCCTCTTCCAGTGGCTCGACTTCCGGCGTGGCGATCATCCGCGCCAGGTGCGCCAGCAGCATGCGCCAGGCCTGGCGAGGCTCGTCGATGTCGCTGATCAATGCCAGCAGGTCGCGCGCCAGCGGGCCGGACAGGCCAATGCGTTGCAGGCGACGCCACAGGTTGGCCTGGGCCGGACGGCTGCCTTGCAGTTGGTTCCAGGCCAGCGAGCCGAGCTGGACTTCCATCAGCTCGCGCAGGCTGTTGAGTTCGAAGCGCATCGAGTCCAGGGCACGGGGATCAACGCCCGCGGCTGCGGCAACGGGTGCCGGTGCCGGACGACGCGGTTCGGCCGGCGTCGGCTCGATCAGCGGTTCGGCAGCGGTCAGCGGCAGGCCTGCGGTCAGTGGCTGGCCGGCGAACAATTGACGATTGGTGCCCGCGCTGGCCGAGCCTTCGCTGCTGCGCAGGCTCAACTCGGCCTGGGCGCTGGCGATGCGCGACTGAGTCTTGCGCAGCTCGTCCTCGAGCTCCATGTTCGGAACGCGGGGGGCCAGCGCCGACAATTTGTAGTCCAGGGCCGCCGTCAGCTCGACACCGCCGGCGATACGACGGTTGCCGATGATGGCTGCTTCAGCGCCCAGCTCGTCACGAACCAGTTTCATGGCCTGACGCATATCGGCGGCGAAAAAACGCTTCACTTGCATAAACCACTACCTCAGCCGTTGGGCCCTACTGTCGCAACGATGGTCACTTGCTTGTTGTCCGGTATTTCCTGGTACGCCAGCACATGCAGCCCCGGGACCGCGAGGCGCCCGAACCGCGAAAGCATCGCGCGAATCGGACCGGCCACCAGCAGGATCACCGGTTGGCCTTGCATCTCTTGCCGCTGGGCTGCTTCGATCAGCGAACGCTGCAGCTTCTCGGCCATGCTTGGCTCCAGCAGAACACCCTCTTCCGAGCCTTGTCCTGCCTTCTGCAGACTATTGAGCAATATCTGTTCCAACCTTGGCTCCAGAGTGATCACAGGCAGCTCAGACTCAGTGCCTACAATGCTTTGGACGATTGCGCGGGATACGCCGACCCGCACCGCAGCCACCAGAGCGGCGGTATCTTGACTCTTCGAAGCGTTGTTGGCGATCGCTTCGGCAATGCTGCGTATGTCGCGCACCGGAACCTGTTCGGCCAGCAGCGCCTGCAACACCTTGAGCAATTGGGACAACGAAACCACGCCCGGCACCAATTCTTCAGCCAGTTTCGGCGAGCCTTTGGCCAGTACTTGCAGCAGTTGCTGGACTTCTTCGTGACCGATCAGCTCGCTGGAATGCTTGTAGAGAATCTGGTTCAAGTGGGTCGCCACGACCGTGCTGGCGTCCACCACGGTATAACCGAGGGACTGGGCCTGGGCCCGCTGGCTGATTTCGATCCACACCGCTTCCAGGCCGAAAGCCGGATCCTTGGCGGTAATGCCGTTGAGCGAACCGTAGACCTGCCCTGGGTTGATCGCCAGCTCGCGGTCCGGGTAGATCTCGGCTTCCGCCAGGATCACGCCCATGAGCGTCAGGCGATAGGCGCTCGGCGCCAGGTCGAGGTTGTCGCGAATGTGGACGGTGGGCATGAGGAAGCCCAGATCCTGGGACAGCTTCTTGCGCACGCCCTTGATCCGCGCCAGCAATTGGCCGCCCTGGTTGCGATCGACCAATGGAATCAAGCGGTAGCCGACTTCCAGGCCGATCATGTCGATCGGCGTCACGTCATCCCAACCCAATTCCTTGGTTTCCATGGCACGCGCTGGCGACGGCAGCAGTTCCTGCTGGCGCTTGACCTCTTCCAGCGCCTGGACCTTCTGCACGTTCTGCTTCTTCCAGAACAGGTACGCGCCACCCGCGGCCAAGGCCGCCATGCTCAGGAAAGAAAAGTGCGGCATTCCCGGCACGAGGCCCATCACCGCCATCAGGCCGGCCGCCACGGCCAGGGCCTTGGGCGACGCGAACATCTGGCGATTGATCTGCTTGCCCATGTCTTCGGAGCCCGAAGCACGGGTCACCATGATCGCCGCCGCTGTGGATAACAACAGTGATGGCAATTGCGCCACCAAACCGTCACCGATGGTCAGCAACGCGTAGACCTTGCCGGCGTCGCCGAAAGCCATGCCGTGCTGGAAGATACCGACGGCCATGCCGCCAATCAGGTTGATGAACAGGATCAGCAGGCCGGCGATGGCGTCACCGCGGACAAACTTACTGGCACCGTCCATGGACCCGTAGAACTCGGCTTCCTGGGCTACTTCGAGACGGCGCAGCTTGGCCTGGCTCTGATCGATCAAGCCGGCATTGAGGTCAGCGTCGATCGCCATCTGCTTGCCAGGCATCGCGTCGAGGGTGAAACGCGCGCTCACCTCGGAAATCCGCCCGGCGCCCTTGGTCACCACGACGAAGTTAATGATCATCAAGATGGCAAAGACCACGATACCGACCACGTAGTTGCCGCCGATCACCACTTCGCCGAAGGCCTGGATCACCTTACCGGCTGCCTGGTGCCCCTCGTGACCGTGAATCATCACCACCCGGGTGGACGCCACGTTCAGCGCCAGGCGCAACAGCGTCGCCACCAGCAGGATGGTCGGGAAGACGGCGAAGTCCAATGGGCGCAGGGCGTATACGCACACCAGCAGCACCACGATCGACAAGGCGAGGTTGAACGTGAAGAACACGTCCAGCAGGAACGGCGGTACCGGCAGCATCATCATGGCGAGCAGGACCAGCAGCAACAGCGGCACGCCCAGATTGCCCCTGCTGAGGTCTACGACGTTGCTGCGCGCGGTGCTGAGTAACTGAGAGCGATCCACCAATATTCCCCGTTCCTGGAAGCAAACTTTTGACGCCCGGAAGGGGCGCAGGCGGGGTATTGCAAGAAGCTTTCCAACTTTCGCGGGAGGTTGAAATAGAGGCTTTCAAGGGATGCCGACCTGTGGGAGCGAGCTTGCTCGCGATGGCGGAGGGTCAGTTTGTGCGAGCGTTGACTGGAAGACCGCTATCGCGAGCAAGCTCGCTCCCACAGGGGCTTTGGCACCTTGGTTCAGGAATCGCGGCGCAAATCCGGCGGGATGGGCAGGTCCTTGAGCGGTTCTGGCCGCTTGCCCTTGCCGGCGCGGTGCTGGCGGATCTGGTAGACGTAGGCCAGCACCTGGGCGACGGCGAGGTACAAGCCTCCCGGGATTTCCTGGTCAAGCTCGGTGGAGTAGTAGATCGACCGCGCCAATGCCGGAGATTCGAGCAACATCACTTCGTTGGCGACGGCGATCTCGCGAATCTTCAACGCCAGGAAATCGCTGCCCTTGGCCAGCAGGACCGGCGCATTGCCCTTGTCGGGATCGTACTTGAGCGCGACGGCATAGTGAGTCGGGTTGGTGATGACCACGTCGGCGTCGGGAATCGCCGCCATCATCCGCCGCTGGGAAACCTCGCGCTGCAACTGGCGGATCCGCTGCTTGACCTCCGGCTTGCCCTCCGAGTCCTTGTACTCGTCGCGCACCTCCTGCTTGGTCATCATCAATTTCTGCTTGCTCTGGTAGAGCTGGATCGGCACGTCGATGGCGGCGATGAGGATCAGCCCGCAAGCCATCCACAAGGTGCTCCAGCCGACCAACTGCACGCTATGGATGATGGCTTGCTCCAGCGGCTCATGGGCGATGCGCAGCAGATCGTCGATATCGGCCTGCAACACCGCCAGCGCGACGAACAACACCAGGAGAAATTTTCCGAAAGCCTTGAGCAGTTCCATCAACGCCGTGGTGGAAAACATGCGCTTGATACCGGCGGCCGGATTCATCCGGCTGAACTTCGGTGCCAGGCTACCGGCGGCGAACAGCCATCCGCCCAGGGAAATCGGGCCGATGAAAGCCGCCAACAGCAGAAAAATGAGCACCGGTTGCATTGCAAGCATCGCGATCTTGCCCGAATGCAACAGGTACTGCGTCATAGCGCCCGGCGTGAGCAATACCTCGCGAGGCAAGGAAAAATTCAACCGCATGATTTCCAGCAGATCCAACGCCAGTCCGCCACCGTAAATCAGCAAGCCACCGGCACCGGCGAGCATGATCGCCAGGGTGTTGAGCTCCTTGGAACGGGCAATCTCGCCCTTTTCCCGGGATTGCTTCTTGCGTTTCTCGGTGGGGTCTTCTGTTTTATCCTGACCGCTTTCGCTCTCGGCCATGGTTCAGCGCGCCTGTGCCATGTCGCGTAACAGCTGCAACGCCTGGGTGGCCAACGGCTGATACTGATTGAGAATGTCCCCCAGGCTGACCCAGAAAATCACCATGCCCAGCACCAGGGTCAGCGGGAAGCCGATGGAAAAGATGTTCAACTGCGGCGCCGCCCGGGTCATCACACCGAAGGCGATGTTGACCACCAGCAGCGCGGTAATCGCCGGCAACACCAGTACCATCGCCGCGCCGAGGACCCAGCCAAGCTTGCTGGCAATGTCCCAGAAATGATTGACCAGCATCGCGCTGCCTACCGGCAATGTGGTGAAGCTCTCCGTCAATACTTCGAACACCACCAGATGCCCGTTCATGGCGAGGAACAGCAACGTCACCAGCATCGTCAGGAACTGCCCGATAACGGCAGTGTTCACGCCGTTGGTGGGGTCGATCATCGAGGCGAACGCCATGCCCATCTGGATCGAGATGATTTGCCCGGCCACCACGAATGCCTGGAAAAACAACTGCAGCGAAAAGCCCAACAAGGCGCCTATGAGGATCTGTTCGGCCACCAGCATCAACGCGGTGAGGTCCAGGGCGTTGACCGGCGGCATGGGCGGCAGCCCGGGGGCGATGACCACCGTAATAGCCAGGGCGAAATACAGGCGCACACGACCCGGCACCAAGGTCGTGCCGAAGACCGGCATGCTCATCAGCACGGCCGTGACACGAAACAACGGCAGGATGAACGACGCCACCCAGGTACTGATCTGGGTATCCGTCAGCGCGAGCATCGACATCGTCAGCCGATCAACTGCGGAATACTGCCGTACAACTGCAGGATGTATTCCATGAAGGTTTGCACCAGCCAGGGGCCGGCGACGATCAGCGTGACCAGCATCACCAGCAGGCGCGGCAGGAAACTCAGGGTCTGCTCGTTGATCTGCGTGGCGGCCTGGAACATCGCCACGAGCAAGCCAACCAGCAGGCTCGGGATCACCAGGATGGCCACCATCACGGTGGTCAGCCAGAGGGCCTCGCGGAACAGGTCTACCGCTACTTCAGGCGTCATATCGTGCTACCCGCGTGAGAGGTCTAAACACCGCCGAAACTGCCCGCCAGGGTGCCGATGATCAACGCCCAGCCATCCACCAGCACGAACAGCATGATCTTGAATGGCAGCGAAATGATCAGCGGCGACAACATCATCATGCCCATGGCCATGAGGATACTGGCGACCACCAGGTCGATGATCAGGAACGGGATGAAAATCATGAAACCGATCTGGAAGGCGGTCTTGAGCTCGGAGGTCACGAACGCCGGCACCAGGATGGTCAATGGCGCCTGGTCGGGGCTGGCAATGTCGGTGCGTTTGGACAGGCGCATGAACAGCTCCAAGTCGCTGCTGCGGGTCTGGGCGAGCATGAAATCCTTGATCGGCACCTGGGCCCTGGCTACGGCATCCTGGGCGCTGAGGGTTTCCGCCAGATAGGGTTGCAGCGCGTCCTGGTTCACCCGGTCGAACACCGGCGCCATGATGAACATGGTCAGGAACAGCGCCATGCCGGTGAGGATCTGGTTCGACGGCGTCTGTTGCAGGCCAAGGGCCTGGCGCAAGATCGAAAAGACGATGATGATCCGGGTGAAACTGGTCATCAGCATGACGAACGCCGGGATGAAACTCAGCGCGGTCATGATCAGCAGGATCTGCAAGCTGACCGAGTATTCCTGTGCCCCTTCGGCGTTGGTGCCCAAGGTGATCGCAGGGATCGACAGCGGGTCGGCGGAGAACGCCAACGGCGCGGCCAGCATCAGGGCCAACGCCAAGAGAATGCGCAACGGCATTACTTTTTATCCTTTTGGTCTTTTCCCAGCAGTTCCATGAGCCGTTGGGCAAACTCGGGCGTGGCCTGCTCCGTGACCGGCACCTGCACCGGTTCCTTCAGGACATGCAGCGCAGTGATGCTGCCAGGACTCAGGCCGAGCAGGATCTGCTCGGTGCCGACCTGCACCAGCACCAGCCGATCCCGTGGCCCCAGCGCGCGGGAACCGACGATGTCGATGACCTGCCCTTTGCCGGCAGGCCCCGCCTGCTGAACGCGTCGCAGCATCCACGCCAGGAAGAAAATCAACCCGAGCACCACCAGCAGACCCAGCACCAGTTGCGCCAGTTGCCCGGCCATGCCGCTGCCACTCGCCGGCGCAACGGCAGCCGTGGCCACCGGCTCGGCTGCCAGAACACTGAACGGCAGCATCAGGGCTGCGGTGAGAAAGCCTTTCATTCAGCGCAGCTTCTTGATGCGTTCGCTCGGGCTGATCACGTCCGTCAGGCGAATGCCGAACTTCTCGTTGACCACAACCACTTCGCCATGGGCGATCAGGGTGCCGTTGACCAACACATCCAGCGGCTCACCGGCCAGGCGATCCAGCTCGATCACCGAGCCTTGGTTGAGCTGCAGCAAGTTGCGGATGTTGATGTCGGTGCTGCCCACTTCCATGGAAATCGACACCGGGATGTCGAGGATCACGTCCAGGTTGGGACCGTCGAGCGTCACTTGTTCGTTGCTTTTCGGCACGCTGCCGAATTCTTCCATTTGCAAGCGGTTGGACCCATGGTTGCCTGTGTCAGCCGCCAGCAATGCATCGATGTCTGCCTGCCCGGCATCGCCGGTTTCTTCCAGGGCCGCAGCCCACTCATCGGCCAGCGCCTGGTCATCCTGGGTATTCATATCGTCAGCCATCATGTTTCCTCGGCGGGCAAAAATCGGTTAAAAACCAAAACTTAAGTAGTTGACACCGCTCAGCGGCGTTCGATCGGCTCGATCACCTGCAACGCCAGGTTGCCTTTGTGAGAGCCCATCTTGACCTTGAAGGCCGGCACGCCATTGGCGCGCATGATCATGTCTTCCGGCATTTCGACGGGGATGATATCCCCCGGCTGCATGTGCAGGATGTCCCGCAATCGTAGCTGGCGCCGGGCGACCGTCGCGCCGATCGGCACGTCGACATCCAGCACGTCCTGGCGCAAGGCGTTGATCCAGCGCTCGTCCTGGTCGTCGAGGTCCGACTGGAAACCGGCGTCGAGCATTTCACGCACCGGCTCGATCATCGAATACGGCATGGTCACGTGCAGGTCGCCGCCACCCCCATCGAGCTCGATGTGGAACGTCGAGACGACAATGGCTTCGCTTGGGCCGACGATGTTGGCCATCGCCGGGTTCACTTCCGAGTTGATGTACTCGAAATTCACTTCCATGATCGCCTGCCAGGCTTCCTTCAAATCGACGAAAGCCTGCTCCAGCACCATGCGCACGACACGCAGTTCGGTCGGTGTGAATTCGCGACCTTCGATCTTGGCGTGACGACCGTCGCCGCCGAAGAAGTTGTCCACCAACTTGAACACCAGCTTGGCGTCGAGGATGAACAATGCCGTGCCACGCAGCGGCTTGATCTTCACCAGATTGAGGCTGGTGGGCACGTACAGCGAATGCACGTATTCGCCGAATTTCATCACCTGCACGCCACCCACGGCCACGTCGGCCGAGCGGCGCAGCATGTTGAACATGCTGATGCGGGTGTATCGGGCGAAACGCTCGTTGATCATTTCCAGGGTCGGCATGCGTCCACGAACGATGCGATCCTGGCTGGTCAGGTCGTAGCTTTTGACGCTGCCCGGTTCAGCAGCGTTTTCGGTCTGCACCAGGCCGTCGTCGACACCGTGCAACAGCGCGTCGATTTCGTCCTGGGACAACAAGTCCTGCACGGCCATGTCGTGTTCCTACTGCAATACGAAGTTAGTGAAGAGCAACTGTTCGATCACCACTTTGCCGAGTTCTTTCTGGGCCACTTCCTGCACGCTGGCCGTGGCTTTCTGACGCAGCATTTCCTGGCCCACCGGAGTGGCCAGGGTGTCGAAACTCTGTCCGGAAAACAGCATCACCAGATTATTGCGAATCAGCGGCATGTGTACACGCAACGCTTCCAGGTCGGCCTGGTTGCGCCCCAGCAAGGTAATGCTCACCTGCATGTAGCGCTGACGACCGTTCTGGGTGTAGTTGGCGACGAAGGCCGGGGCCATCGGCTCGAAAACCGCTGGCTGCTTGCCCACCGGAGCAGCTTCCACCGCCTCGGCCGGCTTGCTCTGGGCGTTGTGCATGAAATACCAGGTCGCCCCCACGGACACGCCCACGGCCAGGAGCAAGCCCACCACGATCAGGATGATCATCTTGAGTTTGCCTTTGGTTGCGGGGTCTTTTACAGCTGCTGCTTCGCTCTTCGCCATGCCAATAATCCGTCGTTAATCGGGGGTTCACTGTTGCATGGCTAGGCTGGAGCAAGTGTTATGCCAGAAGAGAAACGATGGTCGACGCAATTTTCAGAACACCCTAAACCATTATGGGAGCGAGCTTGCTCGCGACGCCGGTTTTTCAGCCACCGTTGCAGGTGACTGATCCATCGTTATCGCGAGCAAGCTCGCTCCCACAAGGTTAATGCGTTGAATCAGGCGTAGTAATCGACCGCGCTGGTGCCAATGACGCTGGTGGTGCTGGCCGCCACTTCGGCAACGCTGGCCGGCACCTCTTCATCCAGCGCGTCAACTCGGCCGCCGGAGGACGTGGTGCGTCCAGCCTGGGCTTGCTGCTGGGCCTGTTGATCCTGGTTCTGCGAGCCACGGGATTGATCCGACACGCTGACGTCGACCTGTCCCATTCCCTGCTGGGCGAAACTGTCACGCAGACGATGCATCTGGCCCTCAAGGGCTTCGCGCACGCCTGAGTGGGCGCTCATGAAGGTCACCTGGGTCTGCTGGTCTGGAATCATGTTCACCCGAATATCCAGGCGTCCGAGCTCGGCCGGTTGCAACTGGATGTCCGCCGCCTTGAGATTGGCGCTCGACAAGTACATCACCCGGTTGACCACCTCCTCGGTCCAGCCGCCCTGGTTCATGGCGATGGGCTGATTGACCGGCACCGCGTTGGCGGTTTTCGGTGTGGCGGCCTGGGTCAGTGCCGCCAGGCGGTTGGCAAAGTCATCCACGCGCGTATCGCTGGAAGCGGCCGTCAGATCCTTGAGGCCTTCGCTGATCAGGCCACTGAACGCCTTGTCACCCCCCTGGCTGCCGGCACCGGTGCTGTCCTGGTCGGCTTGCACGGTGAGCATGCTCGCCATACCGGCGGCGAACGTCTGGGCCGAAGTCGGCTCACCATCGAGAGACGCCGGCGCAGCGGTCTTGGACTGCGCCTGGCTGGAAGCGGACACGTGGCCGCTCTGCTCCATCGCCAACCGCAACGCCGGTAGTGCGTCGAGCGGATCGGCCTGCGGATCGAACTCCGGGTCCGTCACCGGCGCCGAGGCATTGGCCGCCACACTCGGGGCAACGGGAGCCGCTACCGCCGCAGTGACTTGGGCCTCGATCGTAGGCACCACGGGAGCAGGCTGCGCCTCAGCGACGCCCTCTGGAATAACGGTGCCCGGCAACAACGCAGGGTCCAGCGTCGGATCGACAGGCGCGGCATCCGCTACCGGCGTTTCTGGCGCATCGCTATCGGCATCATCCGCCGTCTTGCTGCCGGCAGTGGTCGGCTTGTCGGCGGGCAAGGGTTTGCCGCTATCGGCAACCGCCGGCTCCGGAGCGGCAGTATCGCTGCCCGCGTCCTTCTTGGCGGCATTGTCGGCGGTCTTGTCGCGCACCGGTTTTGCCGATGGCTCAGGCACCGCCGGTGATTTGACGGGTGCCTGCTTGGCGAAGACCTGGGCGAAGCTGGAGGCTCTGTTCTCGGCGTCCGGACCTGCTGCCAGTGGGTTGGCGGCGGCCTGCGGCTTGGCCTGGGCGGTGGCCTGGAGCAGTGTGTTGGGTGTAACGGGCATAAGATGGTCTCCGCTGCACTGGAATCATAGATGCAGTTGAGACAGGGCAATGCAAGGGACGGGCCAATGAAGCAAACGGGATGCTTCAGCAGTGAAAGCTTTCGCGCTCTTCTCGACAAAGCGTACGAACGTGAGCGAATTCGCTATCGATTTCATTGACCAGGCTCTCGATACCGTGCAGCGACGGCTCCTTGGCACGCTGCTCCAGCTCACCACACAGCTCGGCCAGGCGAATGGCGCCCATGTTGCTGCTGCTGCCCTTGAAGCTATGGGCAGTAGCACTGAGCATTTGCGCGTCCCTCGCCTCGTGCAGTACACGAAGGCGGGCTTCGGAATCCTTGAGGAAAGTATCCAACAGCTCCGGATACCCGTCCTCCATGACTTCCTTCAACGTGCTCAGCACGTCGAGATCCAGATGAATTTCGTTCACTTGTTCGCTCCCTGATCAAGAATGGCCCCGATTATGACAGAGCCTCCCAGAAAAACTCCACGCGCGCACTACGACCATCGTCGGACCAGGAGGCCTGATGACAGAGTTGGCGCACCAGGCTCACGCCGCGCCCCGACAATCGATCCCGGTCCAGCGGCCGCGCCAACACCTTGGCGACATCGAAGCCCTTTCCGCTGTCTTCGACTTCAATGATTAGTCTGCCACCGTCGCCCTGGGGCGTGACGTGCAGATGCACCCGCACGTGACCATCGTCCAGCTTGTCCAGACGCGCGCCGCGCTCCTGATAGTAACGAGCAAAACCGGTCGCATCACGCTTCAGGCTGGAGTCGAGCCCCAGCACCCCGTGTTCCAGGGCGTTGGAATAAAGCTCCGACAACACGTTGTACAGGGCTCCACTCTGCGCCCTGAGCCCGTGGACCTCCAACAATAATTGCAGCAGGTAAGGCATCGGGTTGAAGCGCTTGAGTGTTTGCGCGCGGAATTCGAAACTCAACGACCAATCCAGCGGACTGGACTGGCCGCTATCGGAATAGACCGGTGGCGGCGGGTTGAGTTGCGTCGGCGCGACCAGCCGCACCTCGACCATGCTGAAGTCATCACGGGCCTCACCGCGAAAATCCCGCAAGGCCTGCTGGATATCCTCGAAGAGACGGTCGGGTTCGCGGTTGGCCGAGAACACCTGCTGCAACCGCTCCACGCCAAACGGTTGATCATCGTGGTCGCTGGTTTCTATCACTCCGTCGGACAACAGGAAGACCCGATCACCCACCGACAGCGAGTGGACCTCGGTGCGATCGTCGAACAACTGGGGCGTCAGCACACCCAGCGGCAAGTGCCGCGCCGGCAACGGCGTGCGCACGCCACTGAGGCTGTCGTGCAGATACCCGTCAGGCATGCCGCCATTCCAGACCTCGACGGTGCAGCGCAGGAAACTCATGCTTAACAGCGTCGCGCAACAGAACATATCCACCGGCAGGATGCGCTTGAGCTTGGCATTCATCTCCCGCAGGATCTGCGCCAGGCCATAACCTTTGGCCGTCATCCCGTAGAACACTTCCGCCAGCGGCATCGCGCCGACCGCCGCCGGCAGGCCGTGCCCGGTAAAATCGCCGAGCAGGATATGCATGTCGCCGGCCGGGTTGAACGCGGCCAGCAGCAAGTCGCCGTTGAACAAGGCATAAGGTGATTGCAGATAACGGATATTCGGCGCGCTCAGGCAACCGGAGTGGGCAATCTTGTCGAACACGGCCTTGGCGACCCGCTGCTCATTGAGAAGATAATCGTGGTGTCGGGCGATCTGGTCGCGCTGCTCGACCACCGTGGCCTGCAACCGACGCAAGCGGTCCATGGCCTTGATTTTCGCAGCCAGGATGACTTGGTTATAGGGTTTCGCCAGGAAGTCATCCCCACCGGCCTCAAGGCATCGGGCGAGCCCTTCGCTTTCGGTCAAAGAGGTGAGGAAAATGATCGGGACCAACTGATCCCCGGCCAATTGCTTGATCTTCTGCGCCGCTTCGAAGCCATCCATGACCGGCATCATCGCGTCCATCAGCACAAGATGAGGACGCTGCTCCAGATAGACGTCGACCGCCTCGGCGCCATCGGCGGCGGTGAGCACGTGGTGCCCCTGGCGACGAACAATGGTCGACAACAGCAGTCGGTCGGCGGCGCTGTCTTCGGCAATCAGGATCGTCAGCGGCTCCGGCGACGATTGCATGGCGATCAACTGATATCGAACAGCTTGTCGAAATTGGAAATCGCGAGGATTTTCTTGACGTCGCTGCTGCTGTTGACGACGCGGATATTCGATTCGTCGCCACCGGCATGGTCACGCAACAGCAGGAGCATGCCCAAGGCAGAGCTATCTAGGTAAGTGGCCTCTTTCAGATCCACCACGATGGACTCGGGTTTCGTGTTGAGCTTTTCATAGGACTCACGAAACTCCTGATGCCGGCCAAAATCGAAGCGGCCCTTGATCGAGATCGTCAGTTTTTGCCCATCAGGAGATACTTCGGTAACGACAGACATATTCACTTCCTTGTCGTGGACATACGTGTACAAGGTTTAGCACCTGGTAGAGGTCTGAGCAAGGTTTCAAATCGCCTGCCCGACAAAACTCTACCGCCAATATCAATACGGGTCCTGGCGCGGCAAGCGCTGGGACAATTCATCCAGCAGTTTCTGCTCACGCTTATCCTCCAATTGCCGCGCCTCGTCGATGTAACGCTGTACCAGCTTGCGCAGCCCCTCGACTCGGGCGAACGCTTCCTGCCAACTCTGGCGAGCCTTCTCGAGATTGTTCTGGTGCCAGACCAGGCTTTGGCGCTGCTGATCGATGGCGGTGCCCAATTGCGCCAGGAACCCCTGGTAACCCAACAACCACTGTCCGGAAACGCCGTGACTGCCACGGGCAATCCACTGTTCCTGGTATTCCAGACGAAAATTCTCCAGGTCAGCCAGCTTGCTTTCAGCAACAGCCACTTGCCCCTGGAAATACGCCAACCGCTGTACAGCGGTTTTCTCAGCCTTTTCCGCCATGTCCACCACCGGTGCCAGGCGCGCCGCACGACTCGTGGCCATGATCGGTTACGTGCCGGAGACTGGGGCGAAAATGGTTTGCAGGTGCGCTTCGCTGGCGCCCATGCCGATGCTGTCATTCAGCGCCTGGCGCAGATACACCGCCATGGCCGGATAGAGGTTGATGGCCGTGTCGGTTTCGCGATCGCCGCCAGGCACATAGGCACCTACGCTGATCAGGTCGCGACTCTGCTGGTAACGGGACCAGTACTGCTTGAACTGTTGCGCCCGCTTCATGTGCTCGGGGCTGATCACCGATGGCATGACCCGGCTGATCGACGCTTCGATGTCGATGGCGGGGTAATGTCCTTCTTCCGCCAGACGCCGGGACAATACGATATGGCCGTCGAGCACACCACGGGCCGAGTCGGCGATCGGATCCTGTTGGTCGTCGCCCTCGGACAGCACGGTGTAGAACGCGGTGATGGAGCCACCGCCCTTCTCCGCGTTTCCGGCGCGTTCCACCAATTTCGGCAGCTTGGCGAAGACTGAAGGCGGATACCCTTTGGTCGCCGGAGGTTCGCCGATGGCCAGGGCGATTTCCCGCTGGGCCTGGGCGAAACGGGTCAGTGAGTCCATCAGCAACAGGACATTCTTGCCCTTGTCGCGAAAATATTCAGCGATACGCGTGCAGTACATGGCGGCACGCAGCCGCATCAATGGCGCATCGTCCGCCGGCGAAGCCACGACCACGGAACGTTTGAGCCCTTCTTCGCCGAGGATGTGCTCGATGAATTCCTTCACCTCGCGACCCCGCTCGCCGATCAAGCCCACCACGATGATGTCGGCTTCGGTAAAGCGGGTCATCATGCCCAGCAGCACACTCTTGCCCACACCAGTACCGGCGAACAGGCCCAGGCGCTGGCCGCGTCCAACCGTCAACAAACCGTTGATGCAACGAATGCCCACGTCCAGCGGTACGCTGATGGGGTCGCGCTTGAGCGGGTTGATCGTCGGGCCATCCATCGGCACCCAATCTTCAGCCTTCATACCGCCCTTGCCGTCCAGGGCCCGTCCAGCGCCATCCAGCACCCGGCCGAGCATGCTCATGCCCATGGGCAGGCGACCGGTATCGGCCAGCGGTACCACGCGGGCACCCGGGGCGATGCCGGCGACACTGCCCACCGGCATCAGGAACACCTTGCTGCCGGAGAAACCCATGACCTCGGCTTCGACCTGCACCGGGTGATAACTGTCATCGTTGATCACTAGGCAACGACTGCCCATGGCGGCACGCAAGCCTTCCGCTTCAAGGGTCAGGCCGACCATACGCAGCAGGCGACCTTCCAGGATCGGTTGGCCGGCCAGTTCGGTGGCCTCGGCGTAGCTGCCCAGGCGCTTGCCAAAGCTGGTTCGCTCAAGGCGCATCGCGGCTGTCCGTTGCGCCAACAAGCGGTTCGTCACCGTTCGGATCGACGATGACAGCGGCCTTGGGTTCGTCCGGCAGATCCAGGCTGAGGTCGGCCGGAGCCGGATGCAGGGCCTGTTCGTGCAGTTGGTCAAAGAGTTTTGCCATGATCTGGCTGATGCGCGTCTCGATTGTCGCGTCGATGCGGCTGTGCTCGGTTTCTACGCGGCAACCGCCCGGCAGCAGGGACTCGTCCTCGACGATGCGCCAGGTTTCCTCGTGTCGCTCGCGCAGGGCCTTCACCAGTTCGAAGTCCTGAGGATTGATGTACAGCCGCACGTTGCCCACGCCCAGCGGCAGCAGCTTGAGGGCTTCGCGCATGACGTGTTCGATCTGGCTCGAATCGATCGCCAGCTCGCGCTGGATCACTTGGCGGGTGATGTGCTGCACCAGCCCGACCAATGACTTTTCGATCTGGGTGTCCTGCTCGGCGATGGGCTCGAACAGATTGAGCATCAGTGATTCCAACGCACGCAGCTTCGCCGTCAGCGCCACGTCGGCTTCCTGGCGAACCTTGATCGTCGTGCTGTGGAAACCTTCTTTCTCGCCAATGGCGAAGCCTTCGTTGTAGGCCTCCTGACGAATGCTCTCGACTTCTTCGAGGGTCAGTGGCTGGACTTCCTCCAGCGGCACCTCCTCCATCTCCGGCAGTTCTTCCACCGGCTCCGGCTCGGGCTCGGGCACGAAGGGGTCGAAACTGGGCAGCGACCAGACGTCGAAACCTCCGACGTCCCGGGCGCGGATCAGGTCGCTGGGTGCATCATCACTCTTGGCAGACATAACGACCTTAGATCATCTCTTCGCCGCCCTTGCCACCGAGCACGATTTCTCCGGCTTCGGCCATACGGCGGGCGATGGTGAGGATTTCCTTCTGTGCAGTTTCCACGTCGCTGACGCGCACCGGGCCCTTGGCCTCGAGGTCGTCGCGCAACAGTTCGGCCGCTCGTTTGGACATGTTCTTGAAGATCTTCTCCTTGACGCCTTCGTCCGAACCCTTGAGGGCCAGGACCAGAACGTCGGAGGACACTTCGCGCAACAGAGCCTGGATACCACGATCGTCGACATCGGCCAGGTTGTTGAACACGAACATGAGGTCTTCGATCTGACCGGACAGGTCTTCGTCGACTTCGCGAATCGAGTCCATCAGTTGACCTTCGATCGAACTGTCGAGGAAGTTCATGATGTCCGCCGCGCGTTTGATACCGCCCAAGGTGGTGCGCGAGGCATTGGAGTTGCCCGAGAACTGCTTCTCGAGAATCTGGTTCAGTTCTTTCAGGGCCGCTGGCTGCACGGTGTTCAACGACGACACACGCAGAATGATATCGAGGCGAACCTTATGGTCGAAGTTGCCCAGCACTTCGCCGGCCTGGTCCGGGTCGAGGTACGCCACCACGATCGCCTGGATCTGGGGGTGTTCGTAACGGATCACGTCGGCAACCGCGCGCGGCTCCATCCACTTGAGGCTGTCCAGGCCGCTGGTGTTGCCACCCAGCAGAATCCGGTCGATCAGGCCGTTGGCCTTGTCCTCGCCCAGGGCCTGGGTGAGCATCTTGCGCACGTAGTCGTCGGAACCGACGCCCAGGCTGGTCTGGTCGCCGACGATGTCGACGAACTCGCTCATGACCTGCTCGACCTGCTCGCGATGGACATTGCCCATCTGGGCCATGGCCACGCCAACGCGCTGGACCTCTTTGGGCCCCATGTGACGCAGCACTTGGGCGGCGTCGGTCGAACCCAGGGACAGCAGCAGGATCGCGGCTTTGTCGACCCGGGACAATTTGGCAACAGCGGCTCGATTATCACTCATCTGCGTTAATCCACTCTTTCACGACCTGGGCCACACGACCCGGATCTTCTGCCACCAGACTCTTGATGGCGTTCAACTGAGCGTCGTAGCCTTCGCTCGGGCTTGGCAGCAGGATGCTCTGCGGCCCGCCGAGGCTGACGCGATCGTTGGCCAATTCGCCATCCAGGCCGCCCATGCCTCCCAGCTCTATATCGCCCAAGCCTGCCAACTGCTTGTTCTTGCCGCCACCGGTGATGTTGTTCAGCACCGGGCGCAACACGCCGAATACCAGTATCAGGATGAACAACACACCCAATACTTGCTTGACCACATCCCAGAACCAGGGTTGCGAATAAAACGGAATGTCGGCAATTTCTTCACCGCGCTCCAGGGAGAACGGCACGTTGATCACGCTGACGCTGTCGCCACGGCTGGCGTCGAAACCAACGGCGTCCTGCACCAGGCGAGTGAAGCGCGCCAATTCGTCGGCGCTCCACGGCGCACGGCTGGTTTCGCCGTTGGCCGGGTTGATCTTGACCTGATCGTCCACGACGACGGCGACCGACAGGCGATTCAAACGGCCCTGCTGCTGCTTGGTGTGGCTGATGGAACGGTCCAGCTCGAAGTTCTTGGTGGATTGTTGACGCTTGTCGGCCGGGTACGGCGCGAGCATCGGCTGGCCGGTGGCCGGGTCCATGATCTGTTGGCCATTGGCATCGATCAGCGGCTGGCCGGGCTGCACCATGCCCGCGGCGGCGGTGGCGCCACCGGTGGTTTGCGGCGCGCTGGCCGGCGACGGCGGCTGGTTGCTCAGGGCACCCGGCACGCCTTGCGGTCCATTGCTGGCGGTACGCTGTTCGTTCACCGACTGCTCGCTGCGCAACGCGGGTTGATCCGGGTTGAATTGCTCGGAGGTCGATTCGACCGCACTGAAATCCACGTCCGCCGAAACTTCGGCCTTGTAGCGGCCATTGCCCAGGATAGGTTGCAGAATGTTATGCACCCGCTGGGTGAACATGCCTTCCATGCGGCGGCTGTAATCGTACTGCTTGCCGGCCATGGTCAGTTCGGAGTTTTCCGCCTGGTCGGACAGCAGGTTGCCCTTCTGGTCGACCACGGTGATTTGCGACTTGCTCAGTTCGGGAACGCTGGTCGCCACCAGGTTGATGATGGCAACGACTTGGCCTGGCTCCAGGGAGCGGCCGGAATACAGTTCAACCAGTACCGAAGCACTCGGCTTGCGCTCATCGCGCACGAACACCGAGCTTTTCGGGATCGCCAAGTGCACACGGGCAGCCTTGACGTTGTTGAGGCTGGAGATGGTGCGCGCCAGTTCGCCTTCCAGGCCGCGACGATAACGAGTCGCTTCCATGAACTGGCTGGTGCCCAGGCCCTGGTCCTTGTCCAGAATCTCGAAACCGATGTTGCCATCGGTCGGTGTCACGCCAGCGGCAGCGAGCTTGAGGCGCGCGCGCGCCACGTCGTCGGCCTTGACCAGCAAGGCGCCAGAATTGGGTTCAACGGTGTAGGGAATGTCGGCAGAAGCCAGGGTTTCCATGACCTGCTTGGCGTCCATGCCTTCCAGGCTACCGTACAACGGACGGTAGTCTGGCTGCTGGGACCACAACACGACGGCGAAACCAATCGCCACGCTGGCAGCCAGGCCGACCAACAGGCCAACCTGACGCAGCATGGTCATCTCGGAGAGGTTTTCCAGGAAAGACAGACCGAACAACGGCGGTTTGCCGTCTACCGGAGTGGCCTTGGCTGGAACGTTATCAACGGCTGCTTCTGCCATGACTCAATAGTTTCCTTAGACCGGCATCTGCATGATGTCTTGGTAGGCTTGAACCAGTTTGTTACGTACCTGGGTCAACGCCTGAAACGAGACACTGGCTTTCTGCGAAGAGATCATTACATCCGTCAGGTCGACGCCACTTTTACCAATCTCGAAAGCACTGGCCAACTGGTTCGAAGCCTGCTGGGTATCGTTCACTTTATTGACGGCCTGACCGAGCATGTCGGAAAAGCTGCTGCCACCCACCTGGGGGACCGCTACCGATTTCGGCTGGGCCATGGCGTCCATTTGCATGGACCGCATGTCCAACATCAATCGATTAAATTCAATACCTTGGCTCATGGTCTATTCTCTCTGGCGGCCCGCATTTTTTTGACACTTACTCAGCGGGTACGTAGGTGTTAGCAACAAGGGTGCCAGCTCGATGGCCGTAAAAAACAAATGCATGCGCGAGCTCATCCGGACTCGTGTGGGAGCGAGCCTGCTCGCGATAGCGGTCTGTCAGTCAACATCTACATCGCCTGAATCACCGCCTTCACGAGCAGGGCTCGCTCCCACAGATTTAGAGGTGCAATTGCTTGGATCAATTATTCAACTGGCGAAAAGGTAGGCCTCCACATCCATTCCGGCATCACGCATTTGCGCCAACTTGTAGCGCAGGGTTCGGGGACTGATGCCGAGTCGCTCGGCCGCTTCCTTGCGACGGCCGCGCTCGGCGCGCAGGGTGTCGATGATCATCTGGAATTCGCGACGACGCAGATCGTCCTCCAACGCACCGGCTGATTCGGCTACCTCGACCGGAGGCACTACCGGCGCCAGCGGCGGTACCGGCAAAGGCGCACAAGCCACCGGACCGGCCAGGCAGAAATCCTCGGGCTGGATCAAGCCGCCCTGCTGCAGGATCAGCGCCCGCTGGATCGCGTTATCCAGTTCCCGGACGTTGCCGGGCCAGGGATACCCGATCAGGCAAGCCTGTGCCTCGGCGGACAGGCGCGCCGTTGCGTGCTTCATTTTATTGACGTGCTTGGCCAGCAGACGCTCGGCCAGCGGCAGGATATCGGCGGTGCGCTCGCGTAACGGACGCCAGGCCAACGGAAAAACCGACAGCCGGTAATAAAGGTCTTCCCGGAAACGCCCCGCCGCCACTTCGCCCGCCAGGTCGCGGTTGGTCGTCGCGACCACTCGGATGTCCAGGCTGATGGGCTTGCGCGCGCCGACCCGCTCCACTTCTCGCTCCTGCAACACCCGCAGCAATTTTGCCTGCAGGCCCAGGGGCATCTCAGAGATTTCATCCAGCAGGATGGTGCCGCCATCGGCCTGTTCGAATTTGCCAGCCTGGGCCGCGATGGCGCCGGTGAACGAACCCTTTTCGTGGCCGAACAATGTTGCTTCGAGCATGTTGTCGGGAATCGCCGCGCAGTTGATGGCAATGAACGGCTCGCTGGCGCGACGGGACTGCTGGTGAATATAACGGGCCAAGACTTCCTTGCCCGTACCGGACTCACCGGAAATCAATACGGTTGAATCGCTGCGTGCCACCCGCGCTGCCAATTCCAGCAGCTGCGCACTGGCCGGCTCGATCGCCACCGGGCCTTCACCTTCAACGGCAAGGCTTCCCAGGGCATGGCGCGCCACCAGGTCAAGCAGCGCCTTGGGCTCGAACGGCTTGACCAGATAGTCCGCCGCCCCCTGGCGCATGGCATCCACCGCTCGTTCGACCGCACCGTGGGCGGTCATCAACAGGACTGGCAATTGAGGCTGGCGCGCCCGCAGTAAACCGAGCAACTGATGGCCGTCCATGCCCGGCATATTGACGTCGCTGACCACCAGGCTGAACGGCTCGCGGGCGACCGCCAGCAACGCCTCCTCCGCCGAACCGACGACGGCATGATCATGCCCGGCCAACAGCAGTGTGTCGGCGAGCGCCTCGCGCAGGGCACGATCGTCCTCCACCAGCAAAACCTTGATTGCCATTGCCTTCACTCCACCCCTGGCGCACTGGAAAACAGCGGCAGGACGATCAGCGCACAAGTGCCGCGCCCCAGCCGCGAGCGCAGCAGCAATTCTCCCTGATGGGCACGCGCCACAGCCTTGACCACGGTCAGGCCCAAGCCTGTCCCAGTGGCCTTGGTGGTAAAAAACGGTTCGCCCAGGCGGGTCAACACCGCTGGATCGATACCACTGCCGCTGTCGCTGACACACAGGCGCAACGTACTGCCACGGGTATACAGATGAATCTTCAGCCGGACGTCGCCGCCGCTGGCCTGGATCGCATTTTCAATCAGGTTCAATACCGCGCCCACCAAGGTGTCACGGTTGCACAAGACCTCGCCCGCATGGCTGTCGCACTGCCAGCGGATCGGCAGATCCTGCACATGGGTCAACGCTGCGGCCTGCAGGGATTGCAGCAACGCCTTGGGCGTCACGCGGTCGGTCAACGGCAACTCGCCCCGGGCGAACACCAGCATGTCGCGCACCTGGTGCTCCAGCTCATGCAGGCGTTCTTTCAAGCGGCCAGCAAAGCGCTGCTGAGTGTCCATGGGCAATTGCTGCTCCGTCAGATGACTGGCGTAAAGCAACGCGGCGGACAGCGGTGTGCGGATCTGATGGGCCAGCGACGCCACCATCCGGCCGAGGGACGACAGGCGCTCGTGGCGAGCCAGTTGATCTTGCAGGTGACGGGTTTCAGTCAGGTCATTGAGCAGCACCAACTGCCCTGGCTCGGCATCCAGCGAACGGGTCGAGATAGAGAGACGGCGACCGTCCTTGAGGGAGATTTCGTGGCCATCGTCTTCGCGAGGGGCGAAGCAGCGGGCAATGACGTGCCGCCAAAGCTCGCCCTCCAGGGGCAGGCCGAGCAGCTCGCACGCCGCCGGGTTGGCTTCGCGCACGAAACCGTGCTCATCGATGACGATGACGCCGCCAGGCAAGAGATCGAGGAGATTTTGCAGCCGATTGGCCAGGCGTTCTTTTTCCGCCAGTTCCTGCATGCGCTGGGCACTGACCACCGCCAGCTCACCCTTGAGCTCGGTCACCCGGGCTTCAAGCAGGCTGTAGGAATCGGTCAACTGGCTGGACATCTGGTTAAACAGCGAAAACGCCTGTTCAAGTCCAAGCCGGCTAGCCTGTTCGGCGGACGGCATGTGTCCCGGCTCGGGGACAGGCGACATCAGGGCGGCTTGGGTCATCGTGCTCTCTCGCTTGGCTGACCGTCAGTTAAACGGAACGTTACGAGGGCTGTAGCAATACCCGTGCCGAAAAAAAACCGCCTGGAAATCAGGCGGTTGCAAAACAGGCGTCAATCATCCGCCTGTTCATCTCCTTCGCGCCGGCTCATGCCGTACTTGCGCATCTTTTCTACCAGGGTCGTACGGCGGATACGCAAGCGCTCCGCCGCGCGGGCCACGATACCGTTGGCATCGTCGAGGGCCTGCTGGATAAGCCCTTGCTCCAGGCCGCCCAAGTAGTCCTTGAGGTCCAGGCCTTCCGGCGGCAACAAGGCGTTGCTGGTGAAATCCGGCGTATGGCCGTTGATCGCCACGCGCTCTTCCAGGTCGCTGCGCAGGCTGTCGACCATTTGCTCGTCTTCGTCATCGACGTAGCGGAATTTCTTCGGCAGCTCAGCGACGCCGATCACACCGTAGGGGTGCATGATCGCCATGCGCTCCACCAGGTTCGCCAGCTCACGGACGTTGCCCGGCCAGCCATGACGACAGAGGGACATGATCGCCGCCGAGTTGAAGCGGATCGAACCGCGCTTCTCGTGTTCCATGCGCGAGATCAGCTCGTTCATCAGCAGCGGGATGTCTTCGACCCGCTCACGCAGCGGCGCCATTTCGATCGGGAATACATTGAGGCGGTAATAGAGGTCTTCGCGGAAACTGCCGACCTCGATCATGCTCTCGAGATTCTTGTGGGTCGCGGCGATGATCCGCACGTCGACGCTCTGGGTCTTGTTGCTACCCACGCGCTCGAACGTACGCTCTTGCAGCACGCGCAGCAGCTTGACCTGCATCGGCAGCGGCATGTCGCCGATCTCATCGAGGAACAGCGTGCCGCCATTGGCCAGTTCGAAACGCCCGGCGCGGCTGGTGATTGCACCGGTAAACGCGCCCTTCTCGTGGCCGAACAATTCGCTTTCCAGCAACTCGGCCGGGATCGCACCGCAGTTGACCGGCACGAACGGCGCTTCGCGGCGCTTGGAATGGTAATGCAGGTTGCGCGCGACCACTTCCTTGCCGGTGCCGGACTCGCCCAGGATCAGCACGCTGGCGTCGGTGTCGGCCACCTGCTGCATCATCTGGCGCACGTGCTGGATCGCACGGCTGGTGCCGACAAGGCTGCGGAAAAGGTTGGGTTCACGGTGCCGACCGCGCTCGCGGGCCTGGTCGTACATCTCGCGATAAACCTGGGCACGGTGCAGCGAATCGAGCAATTTGCTGTAGCTCGGCGGCATTTCCAAGGTGGAAAGTACCCGGCGGCGCTGGTCCTCAGGCAAGTCAAGGGAAGAATTTTCGCCCATCAGCAAAACGGGAAGGAACTCATCCCAGGTTGAGAGTGTCTTTAGCAAGCCCAAAAGCGAAGCGGGAGCATTTACAGTCCCGATAAGGACACAAATGACTTCACGACTGGACGACAAAGAGCCGACAGCCTGCTGCCAATCATGGCTACCGCAGGGTAAATTTTCTTCGCCGAGAAAATTCAGGATCACCGCCAGGTCACGGCGGCGGACGCTATCGTCATCGATCAGGAGAATTTTGGTTTCACGCCACATGCAATAGCAACTTCCCTAGTCAACTCAGTGCCCGAATTTGGGGGCAAGCTAGACGCTTGCAGACTTGTCATGCCTGTAGACGCCTGAAATCTGTAAACAGCCACTAGTTAAGTCAAAAAATCGTGCACAGTCAAATTTATGGCGCACTTTGTTCGGATTAAATGAAAATTAAATCATCCGAACAAGTGGTAAACCTTCGCCGCGTTCTGTGCCTGGTTAATCTGTGACATTTCGTTCACGATCGCCTGACGTTCCCCCGTCGCGGCATCCAGCAACTGCCGATATACGCCAAGCAACTCTTCCAGGTTGTTACGCAACGCCGCCTCGTCCACCTCGGACTCGCCCATGACGTCTTCCATGCAGGAACGGCACGCCAGATCCAATTGACCGATGGCCTCCCAATTGCGCTCAGCCAGGGCATCAACCAGGGCATCTCGGGTTTGTTCTATGCGCTGCAAGACAAGACTCATGAGCTTATTCCTCAGAATTGCGGGCCAGGTGGCGCGATACCGTCCCAGCCTTCCTTGACCGTGCGCAGCAGATCAGCGACTTCGTCGAGGATCTTCGGATCGGTCTTGGCGTTGGCTTCGGCGAGACGTTTCATCATGTAGGTGTAAAGAGCATCCAACTCGGCTACCGACTCGGCCTGGTTTTCCAGATCCAAGCCTTCACGCAGGCCACCCACGATACCGATGGCCTTGCTGATCAGGACGCCTTTGTTGGCTATGTCCTTGCGCTCCATAGCGCCCTTGGCCTGGGCGATACGGTCCAACCCACCTTCCATGAGCATCTGCACGAGACGATGGGGACTTGCTTCGGAGGTTTGCGCCTGGGCGCCAATCTTCTGGTATTGGCGAAGGGCTAACATCGGATTCATGTTTTACCTCATCAAAAACTTCGGTTCGTATAAACAGCGTATCGACGCTACGTCAAAAAACTTTAGACCGAAAAAGCCGAAAGCCCGGAACGTCGCGAGACGCTGCCGGGCTTTTTTGCATCAGTCGGAATCAGCTGTTTTTCTGCTGGGCTGTCATCGCTTCGAACATGGAAGTGATATTGCTGGCAGTGGCCTTCAGCTTACCGACCAGAGTGTCCATGTCGTTATACTTCTTAGTCAATACCGCCGTCAGCGTCTCGACCCGACGGTCCAGCGCCAACTGGTCAGCGCTCAATTTCGCCTTGATGATGTCGAGATTCTTCGATCTCGTCGTCAAGATGCTATCGATTACCGTTTTCCCATCAGGCCCTGTCTTTTTTTCCGTGTAGGGTTTGAGTGCATTCTGCATGCGTTCGATCAAACCATTCTCGCCGGTGAACAGAGTCTGGACCTCGCCACCCAACTGTTTGGTATTCAGGGCTTCCGTAAACTTCACGCTGTTGAAGTCCAGGGCACCGGTCGTCTGGTTGGTCGTGATGCCCAACTGTGACAACACGGTCAACTTATCGCCCGCCCCCGCCTCAGACAACGGAGCACGAATGGCCGCCAGGAGCGAACGCGGCAAAGAGTCGCCCGTTAACGCGGCAGGGACCGAATTACCATCAGCATCCGTCGACGGTTTGGTCAACGATGTGACCGCCTTGGCAATAGCGTTATAAGCATCGACAAATTTTTGGATCGAAGCCTTCAAGCCGTCGGCGTTAGTGGCGACGGTGACCGTCGTCGGTCCGGAGCCGGCGACGAGCAATGTCATGTTCAAGCCCGAAATAACATTATCCAGCTTGTTGGTTGGGCTAGTCATCGACAGTCCATCAACCGTAAAAATTGCATCCTTGGCCAGGCCGATCGAGCCCGAAGAGGTTGCACTGGGCGTCCCCATCAACGTAGATCCATCGGCAGCAAGACTGGCAATACCGCTGAGGGAAATATCGCTGCCGGCACCGGTCTTTGTCGAGCCCACTACCAGACGGGAACCAAAGTTGTCGGTGACGATGTTAGCGGTCAGGCCGCTGGAGGAATACTTGCTGTTTATCGCATCGCGAACCGACTGCAGCGTCCCGTCCGCCGGAACATCAATCGTGTAATCCTTGCCGCTCTGGCTGATCGTCAGCGTGCCCGCCCCTACGACACTGGAAGGACCACCCGCGAACGCGGCGGTAGCGACTTTTGATGACGTCGCCAACTGAGTGACGTTTACCGAGTAAGTACCGCTGACCGCCGAGTTGCTGGCTACTACTGTCAAGGCGCTGGTGTTGGCCGAAGTGGCAGCAACCCCGGTGAATTGAGGCGAGGTCGTGCTGCCCAGGCTTTCAAGCGCGGACTGAAAGGTAGCCAGCAGCGACTTCAGGGTACCGATCCCTGAAATATTGGCTGTATTGGTCTTGGTGGCGCGGTCGATCTGACCCTGCTTGGCCGCTTTGTCAGAATCAACCAGTGCCTTGACGATAGCAGTGGTGTCAAGGCCAGAGCCTAAACCCAAGCCAGGTAGAATTGGACTTGCCATGTGGGACTCCCTTCAGTGTGTCGCCGGCCTTTTGACCTTTACAACGCCCAAAAGAACATAACAACAGAATTCGTGCCGGTTGTCAGGCTTCTGCGCTGAACAACAAGCTGTTTGCATCATTCAAACTGTTAGCCAGTTTCAAAACTTCTTCGTTCGGGATCTGGCGAATCACTTCACCGGAACCACTGGCGATCACTTTGACTACTACTTTGCCTGAAGGCTCATCGATAGAGAACTCCAGGTTACGCTTGACCGACTGGACGAACTTCTCGATTTCCTGAACGGCTTTCTTGAGTTTGTCATGCTCGGCAGCAGCATCCTTAGGGGCTTCTTTGACCGGAGCTACCACAGCCATCTCGGCCCGAGGCTTCTCCACGGGCTTATCGGCCACACTGGGTGCCGGTTTCGCCGCCGGATAAGACAAGTTCAGCTTCACGCTCATATCCATGTCCATCACCTCTTGAACGGAAAAAGCGAGAGAGTACGCAAGCGCACTCCCCCGCTAAAACTCATCCAGCTATTACTGAAGCAGCTTCAGTACAGCGGACGGCAGTTGGTTGGCCTGGGCCAGAACCGAAGTGGAAGCCTGTTGCAGAGTCTGCTGCTTGGTCAGCTGGGCAGTTTCAGCAGCGAAGTCGGTGTCTTGTACGCGACCCAGTGCAGCAGCGGCGTTTTCGTTGATGTTCTGCAGGTTGGAGATGGTGCTGGTCAGACGGTTCTGGGCAGCACCGAGGTCCGCACGGCTGGCGTTGATGGTCGCCAGAGCAGCGTCGATCGCGTCGATTGCAGCAGAGGTGTTGGTTTCAGCTTCGGCGCTGTCCGCAGCACTGATCGCGATGGCACCAGAGTCAACGCTCAGGGTAGCAGCGTCGAAGCTGTCGCTCAGGGTCAGAGTGATCTGGTTGGTAGCACCAGTGTTGGAACCGACCTGGAAGGTCATGGTGCCAGCGGAACCGTCGATCAGGTTCTTGCCGTTGAGGTTGGTCGAATCAGCGATACGAGTCAGCTCGTCGGACATCTGAGCAAATTCTTTGTTCAGAGCATCACGGTCAGCTGTACCGTTGTTGTCGTTTCGTGCCTGTACTGCCAGTTCACGCATACGCTGCAGAATGTTGGTGGATTCCTGCAGAGCGCCTTCAGCGGTCTGAGCGATGGAGATACCATCGTTGGCGTTCTTGATCGCAACAGTCTGACCGCGGATTTGCGAAGTCATACGAGTGGAGATCTGCAGGCCGGCGGCGTCGTCTTTGGCGCTGTTGATTTTCAGGCCGGACGACAGGCGGGTCATCGAAGTGGACAGAGCATCGGAAGCCTTGTTCAGGTTCTTCTGAACGTTCAACGATGTGACGTTAGTGTTTACTGTTAAAGCCATGACGAATTCCTCGTTGGTTGGGTACTGCGGCTTCCGGCCCTGGCAACCGCCGGGTGTGGCCTAGAGAACCTTCGTAATAGTTATCGTCGTATTCGGAACTTGCTTTAGCAGATTTTTCAAAAATTTTGCCATCAGGGTGCCACCCCTCGTAAATCAAGGACTTGGCTGCGATTCGTGGCTGAAAAAATGGCGTCAGGGAAACGCCGCTGACGTCGCTGAAAGCGCATGACAGCGGTGAAGCTGAGAAAAGAAGCTAGATGGACTGACCAGCGGTCAGCAGTTGGACCCATTCGGACTCAAGATAATCGGCCAGCGAAATCCAGTTCTGCGCCTCTTGATCATCAAGCATCAGGGCAAGCAGCTCGCTCCACGACGAAGAGACCTCGCCTGGCATCCGTTCGACCAAGGGCTGCGCAGACTCGATCAGCGTGACCATCGCCAACCCCGCCTCAACGTCCCGCCCAAGGCGAAACAAGCGTGCGCACTCACGGGCGTCATCGATCACCTTTTCAAACTCGGTCATTGCACATACTCCGGGTGGAAATCGGTGCCGACAATCATCGCCCCGTCCCGACTGCTGTTAAAGAAACGCACCTGGGGGTGGCCGGCGATAAAACGCTCCAGCTCGCAAAGATAGCTGCGGAAGTTGAGCTGGGTCTTGACTCGCCGACCATACCCGTCAAGCACCCAATGCCTGGACGCCCCCAGTTGCGGCCCCAGGTCACCATCGCCCCAACCTGCATGAGTCTTGTCATGGGGAAAGGCAAAATCGGCGCCGAAAAGCGTGACCTGCGCAGCGCCCATTTTCACCGCCAGGTCGACGGCCGGGTGAATCACGCTGCCGCCTACATGGAGTTCGGCCCGGCGCAGTTGCTCGCGCATCACCCGATAGACAGGACTTGATGAATACCCAGCGTAGCGCGCGCCCCGCCATGCTCGGATCACTGAAGGGTCGGCCATTGGCAGATAGACCAGCGCAATGTTGTCGGTGTTTTCAGGCGGAAGATGACGCGCCGAGATGCGCTGGTCGATGCTGACCACGATATCCGGGGCAATGCCATGGTCGATCAACGGTCGGTAGGCCGTATCGACACAAATCAACAAGGGTCGCTCGGCTTGCTTGCTCAGGTGATGCAATTTCTCGAAATGCCGCTCAAGACTGGGACCGGTGGCAATGATAAACGCCTCGCCCCCCTTCAAGTTGCCGAACAACTCGGCAACGTCACGATCTTCCTGCACAAGACTGAACGTCGATTGCAAACGCTCGACAATCTCAGGGGACTGGGGATCGAACGCTTGGTTGGTAAAGTCCAGATGAATCTCACTGATCAATCGGTCACGAATCTTGGCGTTGTAATCATCGGCCAGCACCAACTCGGCGGGGAGTGCGAAAAATGGCAATTGGATTTCCGCCAGATCACCGGCGTAGAGCAACGCCACTCTCGGATCGGCAAGCCAGGGCGATTGATCCAGCAGCTGCAGGACCAAGGCGAACACCGCACCGTTGAGAATATGCACAGACAACCGTTCAAGCCCGGTCCGCTCCAGCAAGCGACTCTGCAGATCCCCCAGCCCCGTGCCATAGACATGCACAATGGCAGCCTCCGGCGGCAAGCTGGCGGCTTGCAAGTCAGCCTCGGCGAGGCGGTCATGGCGACTGGTCAACTGAATGCCGTTGATGCTCAGGGTCGATCCAAGCCCCTCGACCAGATCAGCCTGCAACCCACCAGCGTCCTCCTGCAACAGACGCTCGGCCAAGGCCGGCCAACGCTGCTGGATCACCTGGAGGTTGCGCTCAAAGTACTCGCTCATGGCGTCTCGCTTTTGCATCAGGCAAAAAAATAGCGTTCAAGGTTACACCTTGGACGCTATTTTTTGTGCCCGGGTTTTATCGGCTCACGGGCGATAGATGATCGCCGACCCCCATGACAGACCTACGCCAAAGCCACTCAACGCGACCCGTTTCCAGTCGGAATCGAGCACGTGCTTTTCGAGCAGCAACGGAATACTCGACGACACGGTGTTGCCGGTCTCGACCATGTCCTTGATGAACTTCTCCGGCTCGCCTTCGAAACGCCGCGCCACGGCATCGACGATTGCGGCGCTGCCTTGATGAATGCAGAACGCATCGATGTCACTGGGTTGCAGATCGGAATCGGCGAGCAACTCATGCAAATGTGCCGGCACCTTGAGCAACGCGAAGTTGAACACCTGGCGACCGTTCATGAAGAATACGCCGTCGCTGACCTTCAGGTGCGGCGCACCGGAGCCGTCGGTGCCGAACTTTGCCTTGCCCAGTTGCCACGGCGCATCCTCGCCCATCCACGTCGCCGTGGCGGCATCACCGAACAGCATCGTGGTGTTGCGATCTTCCGGGTCGACGATTTTCGAGTATGGGTCGGCGGTTACCAACAGGCCATTCTTCAGGCCAGCGGCTTCCATGAAGCCCTTGATGGCGTAGATGCCATAGACATAACCCGAGCAACCCAGGGATATATCGAACGCCGCTACGCTGGTGGGCAGGCCGAGCTTGTCCTGGACGATAGCCGCCGTGTGGGGCAAGCCTTCTTCATCGCCGTTCTGGGTGACGACGATCAGCACGTCAATGGATTCGCGCTTCAGATCGGGATTATTGGCAAACAGCGCATTGGCCGCTTCGACGCACAGATCCGAGGTTTCCTGGCCGTCATCCTTGCGTGGCAAGAAGGCGGAACCGATCTTGCCGAGGATGAACTCTTCATCCTTTTCAAATTTTGCACCTTGTGCGTAATTGTCCACGCCGGCTACAGGAACGTAGCTCGCAATGCTTTTTATGCCAATCATTACGGCTTCCCAATCAAAAACAGCCCAATACCACCGCTCGCAAGGAATCGAGGGGCGCCGACAAACGGGAAGTGTAAAGGGCTATCACCGGTCCTGATAAGGGCCAGGCGCCATCTTCCCGGTCAATACAATACAGTGAAGATGCGCGTTATGACTCGCAGGTCACGCTAAATTGCCGAATAAGCCCATTGAGAAGCTATTCAACCAATGACCAGGACAGCGCCGTGCCACGCTTGATTGCCTGGCGGGCACGACGACCCATTAAGGAATCCAGATGTTTGGGCGCCAACCCGAGCCCCGGACGGATGGCCCGGACGTTCTGCGACGTGAACACTTCGCCGGTGGCCATGTCCTGCGTAGCGTACAGCGAACGACGATAGACCAGCGATTTCTGCTCGGCCTCGGTCACGCCATAGCGCACCTGTCCCATGGCCTGCCAGGCGCGCTCGGTTTCGATCACCAGCGCTGCCAGCTCTGCCGGCTCCAGGGAGAAACTGGCGTCCACGCCGCCAGCGGCACGGTCAAGGGTGAAATGCTTTTCCACGACGGTCGCCCCCAGCGCCACCGCAGCCACGGATACCCCGACGCCCATGGAGTGGTCCGACAAACCTACCTCACAGCCGAACAACTCCCGCAGATGGGGGATGGTGCGCACGTTGCTATTGGCCGGCGTCGCCGGGTAGGTGCTGGTGCACTTGAGCAGCACCAAATCCTTGCAACCAGCCTGGCGGGCGGCACGCACGGTTTCGTCGAGTTCGGCGATGCTGGCCATGCCGGTGGAGATAATCAACGGCTTGCCGGTGGCAGCGACCCGGCGAATCAGCGCCAAGTCAGTGTTTTCGAAACTGGCGATCTTGTAGGCCGGCACATCCAGGCTTTCCAGGAAGTCCACCGCCGTTTCGTCGAACGGGGTCGAGAACGCTAGCATCCCCAGCGCCTTGGCCCGGGCAAAAATCGGCGCGTGCCATTCCCACGGCGTATGAGCTTTTTCGTACAAATCATAAAGGGATGTTCCAGCCCAAAGGCTGCTGGGGTCCCTGATGAAGAACTCCCCTTCGCTCAGATCTAACGTCATGGTATCGGCGGTGTAGGTCTGCAGCTTCAAAGCGTGAGCACCGGCTCGGGCAGCGGCTTCGACGATCTGCAAGGCCACCTCCAGGGATTGGTTATGGTTGCCGCTCATCTCGGCAATGATGAAAGGCGGCGCGTCAGCCCCGATGCTGCGCTGACCGATCTTGAAACTACTCATGAATTTCTTCCTTCAATACGCGGGTAAACACGCATGTGCCCTGACTGAAACCTGCCTGGCGGAACAACGCCAGAGACGCTTGGTTAGCGGGCAGGATCTGAGCGGTAAAGCTGCGCAGTTGCGGCCAATGGACGGTAGCAAACGCCTCACCACGGGCCAGCAATGCCCTGCCCCACCCCAACCCCAGGCGGTTCTTGAACAAATAAATCGATACCAGCGCTTCGCTGCCTTGCAGGTCATAACGCAATACACCGACGGGTCCGTCGGACGCTTCGCCAACCAACAACAAGCGCTGTGGATTGACCAGACTGGCTTGCAGCCATTGGCAATGACGATCCCAGTCGACGGGCGACTGATCCAGCGATACGCGGCGCACGACCTCGGCATTACGCCCCTCGAAAAGCAAACGGGCGTCGGCTTGCGTGGCCGGACGAACCCGCAGCAAGGCACCAGCCAGTGCGACGGCTACGCGCAAGGCACCCAGGCCATCGACCAATTGCCGGGAGTGCTGCGCAAGACTCTGACGCAACCCCTGGTTATCCACGACAAAGCCGATAGCCTGGCGCAACTGTTCAACGGTGACGCTTTCTCTGCACCCGAGATAGACATGGGCACCGAACGTCGCCATGACATCGCTGTTGGCCTGCTGGTTGTTCGATACCGCGATACAGATCGTGGGCAACCCCATGGCGGCCCGCTCCCAACTGGTTCCGCCACCGGCCCCGATGAACAGATCGGCCTCCAGCATGAGCTGATGAAAATCGCTGACGAAGCTGTGCAATCGCCAGTGGGGTCGGCTCGCCGCCATCCGTTGCATCCGAGCCCAGGCCGGGTTGTCCGCACCGGCGACAAAATCCACTTCCAGCTCGGGGTAAGCCACCAGCGCCAGCATTGCGTGATGGGTCTGCATCGCCGCATCGAAACCGCCGAAATTGACGAGTACGCGCCTGACCTTCTTTTTTATCTCAATCGCCCCGCAACGAAACTCATCGCGCAACAACGCGTAACGCGGTCCCAGCAGCGTCCGGCAATGCTCAGGCAACAATCCTTCATACGCAGCTTGCGTGCCGGACAAATTCTGATTGAGCAAGAGGTCAGCGCTGTAAGTCCGAGTCGCCAGGTCATCCAATGCCATGATCCGAGGCGCGAAGCGCCGGGCCGCAGTCTGCCAACGTTGATCCAGACCATAGTGGTCAACAATGACCCAGTCGAAGCCGGGCCGCTCGGCCAACGCTTGTTCCAACGCATCGATATCCGCTTGCCAGGGCAGCAACGATTCGATGGCCTGTTGCGGATCTTCCCCGCGATAAAGGTCCGGCAGGGCGAACGTTTCGAAGCCCTCGGCCGTCAGAGCGTGCAGACGATGCCCAACAAGCAGCCGACAAGCAAACGCGACGTGCACGCCTTGCCCGCGCAGGGCTCGCGCCAGGGTCAGGCAACGGGCAATGTGCCCGCTGCCGATGATTGGCGAAGCATCGGCGCGAATCAGCACTCTCATTGCAATTCACCGCCCGCTCTCAAAGCGGCGTAGAGATACTCGGCGCGCTTCCAGTCCTCGGCTGTGTCGATGTCTTGCACCAGATGACGAGGCAGCACAACCGGCAGGCTTCTCGACGAAAACAACGTATCGCCACGCAACCAGGCGTCCCGACGCCCCCAATAGAATTGGCCGGCGTCCTGGAAAGCTTCAACCAGGTCCTGGGAGCGCGTATCGCGAAATTGCGGATACAGTGGGGTCAACGCGCCCTGCTCATCCAACGTCAAGGCGCGCTGTACGGGAAAACCGAAACTGCTCACGGAAAACGCGAACGACTTGTCCGGATGGCCGCGCAGCAAGTCAATGCCCTCACGTAAAAACCGCGCTTGCAACAGCGGCGCCGTGGCGTAGATGCAACAGGCGAAATCGAACGAGCGCTCACGTAGCTCACCCAGGGCGTGAACCATCACCGCTGCCGTCCCGGTGAAATCATCCGCCAGCGCGGCTGGTCGCAAGAACGGCACTTGCGCACCATGAGCCATCGCCAATTCAGCAATTTCTTCGTCATCGGTACTGACAATCACCCAGTTGAAAAGTCCCGAGTCCAACGCCGTGCGAATCGAGCGGGCAATCATGGGCACGCCATCGAACGGCTTCAGGTTCTTGCGAGGAATGCGCTTGCTGCCGCCACGGGCGGGAATGATCGCGATTGCGCTCACGCGTCGTTACTCCTCAAGCAATCGTTGCAGTTGCCCCATCACATAGTCTTGCTGTTCATCACTGAGGGAAGGAAACATCGGCAAGCTGATGGCCTCTGCGTAATAACGCTCAGCCTGTGGATAGTCTCCAGGGGCAAATCCCAGTTCGCGGTAATACGGCTGCAGGTGAACCGGTATGTAGTGCAGGTTCACGCCGATCCCTGCCGCACGCAAGCCTTCGAAAATCTGGCGATGATCCAGGGATATCTCGTCGAGCCGCAAGCGCACTACATACAAATGCCAAGCCGATTCGGCCTCGGGTTGCAAACCGGGCAAGGTCAGTGGCAAACCATTCAGCAAGCGGTTATAGCGCGCCGCCAGTGCACGACGGCGGGCGATGAAACGTTCAAGCTTATCCAACTGGGAAAGCCCCAGGGCAGCTTGAAGATCCGTGATGCGGTAATTGAATCCCAACTCCACCTGCTGGTAATACCAAGGCCCATGGCTGGGCTCGCTCATCTGTTCAGCGTCACGGGTCATCCCATGGCTGCGCAGACGTCGCAGGCGCTGCGCCAGCTCCGGGCGATTGGTCAAGACCATCCCACCTTCGGCGCTGGTAATAATTTTCACTGGGTGGAAACTGAACACCGTCATGTCCGCAAATTCGCCACACCCCACCGGCCTGCCGGCATAAGACGCGCCCACCGCGTGAGAGGCATCTTCAATGACCGTGAACCCGTAGCGCTCGGACAAGCGAGCCACTTCACGCATGTCACAGCTTTGCCCGGAGAACGCTACCGCCACCAACACCTTTGGCAGGCTCCCGTCACGCTCGGCCTGTTCAAGCTTTGCGGCCAGGGCAACGGCATCCAGGTTCCAGGTCAGCGGATCGATATCGACGAAATCCACCTGCGCGCCACAGTAGCGGCCGCAGTTGGCCGAGGCCAGGAACGTGTTGGGCGTGGTCCACAAACGGTCCCCCGGCCCAAGCCCAGCCGCCAGGCAAGCGATGTGCAGCGCGGCGGTCGCATTGCACACTGCCACGGCATGACCCGCCTGGCAGCGACGGGCCATCGCCTGTTCAAAATCCTCGATCGCAGGCCCTTGCGTCAGCCAATCGGACCGCAACACAGCCACCACGGCATCGATATCAGCCTGATCGAGGCTTTGCCTACCGTAAGGAATCATACCGACAGCCGGGCGTGCAAATCAGCGATCTGCTTCACCGAAAGAAAGTGCGGGTTGGTGTCGGAGCGATACTCGAAGTCCTCCGCGACGGCCCTGCCTCGTTCACCCAGGTTGTCCACAGCAAAATCCACGTCCACGCTGGTGAAGCGAATCGATGGCTGGATGGTGTAGTGATCGGCGAACTCGATGGTCATGCGCGCGTCGTCCAGCGGCACCATCAACTCATGAAGCTTTTCACCGGGCCGGATGCCCACGTTCTTGTGAGGCAGGTGCCCGGCCATGCCCGACGCCAGGTCGACGATGCGAATCGATGGAATCTTCGGCACGAATACCTCACCTCCGTGCATGCGGGCGAAACTGTCCAGCACGAATTGTACGCCGTGATCGAGAGTGATCCAGAAGCGAGTCATGCGTTCATCGGTGATCGGTAGCTCCGTCGCGCCCTCCGCGATCAGCTTGCTGAAGAACGGCACCACAGAGCCTCTCGAACCGGCAACGTTGCCGTAACGAACCACGGCGAAGCGGGTCTGCTGTTCCCCCGCAATGTTGTTGGCCGCCACGAATAGCTTATCCGACAGCAACTTGGTCGCGCCGTATAGATTGATTGGGCTGGCCGCTTTGTCGGTGGACAGCGCAACGACTTTTTTCACGCCGTTGTCGATGGCCGCTGCGATGATGTTCTCTGCGCCATTGACATTGGTGCGAATGCATTCGGTGGGATTGTATTCCGCTGCGGGCACTTGCTTGAGCGCCGCTGCATGCACAACGTAATCAATCCCGCGCATGGCCTGGCGCAAACGGTCGGCGTCACGCACGTCCCCCAGGAAATAACGCATGCACGGAGCATTGAAGGTTTGTTGCATCTCGTACTGCTTGAGTTCGTCGCGGGAAAAGACCACCACGCGCTTGGGCTGGTATTGCTCCAGCAACCGGCGGATGAAATTTCGCCCGAACGAGCCGGTGCCGCCTGAGATGAAAATCGATTTACCGTTGAACATATCCTGATTCCTTTTGCCTGGCAGGCTTATGCCAGTAACCGTGCCCAATCCACCGCCACAGCGGTACCCAGCACAAAGCCAGTACCGGTCAACGCCAGGTTCGGGTTACGGGCCGCGTCATGGTCGAAGCGCGCCTGCCACTTGCTGCGCAAGGCCTCGACCACCTCCGGCGCATCGGGGAACGTACCGGCGTGCAGCATCTGCGCCTGGGGTGTCCAGACCGTGAGATAACCCGCATCGGCCGCTTTCAGGCAAAGGTCGACGTCGGCAAAAGCCTCGGCGAAATGTTCTTCGTCCAGTCCACCTATGGCGTCGAACAAGTCCTTGCGGATCATCAGGCAAACACCGGATACCGCCGAGTAGTTCTGTTCCGCCTGATGGCCATTGAGATAACCCTTGGCGTCCTTGCGTTCGCCAACGAACACCGAGGCCACCTGGCCATCGGGCTTGAGCACCAGGCCAGCCTGGGTGGTGATGCCGCGAATATCCATCTGTTTGCTGCCGACGATCCCCACTTCCGGTCGCTGGGCCTGGTTGAGCAAGCTGTCGAGCCAGTTGGCGTTGATCACTTGCACCTCGGCCGACAACAGCACCAGGTATTCACCCTTGGCCTGGGCGCTCGCCCAGTTGTACAGAGCCGACGCACTCAAGCGCCGATCGCTGCGCAGGATACGGATCCGATCGCCTTTGCCTTCCAGGCTGTCGAGCCACTGGGCCATTGCTTCGGACTGGCTATGGTTATCGGCGATCAGGATTTCATGGCGATGATAACGGGTGCGCTGCAGCACGCTGACCAGCGCCTGTTGAATCTGTTCGAAGTTGTCCCGGCTTTCGAGAATGATCGATACCAACGGCCGCTCGGCATGCTGGTAGTCGATTTGATAGGTCAGCGGTTGCGCCGAGGTGACCTGGGCACGATAACCCCGGGCCGCCAAGTGGCGCGTCAGTACTTGACGCTCCTGGGCATTTTCCTCTTGCGCCGGGGCATTGCAGATCAGCAACGGCTCGGACAGATGCGCCAGGCCGGCAAGCCCCGCCTCTTCGATCAGACGCAACAACACGTCCAACTCCAACGCCTGGGTGTATTCAGGCGTAAAACCGCGTGCCTGTACCAGCACGTCACGACGAATCAGCCAATGCCGCGCCATCAGCGAAGGCACCGATTGCAGGAAGTCAAGATTGACGCCAGGACGGAACACATCGACCAGGCTGCCGTCGGCCTTACGCTGGATTTCGTCCATGGCCACGGCACGCACGCCATCGGCGCCGATCAGTTCAAGACTGGCGCGCAGCAGACCGCTTTCGGTGAACTGGTCGCCAGCCTCGGCCAGTACCATCCAGTCGGCGGAGGACTGCCCGATGATCTGGTTGATTCGCTCGACATAATTGCCAGTGCTGACTTTGACGAAGTGCACGGTGTCGCGCACGGTGGTGGTCGCCGGCAGGTCGCCGGTGGTGAAGACCACCACGTTGAACGCCTTGCTATGACCGTTGACCAGGCTGTCGAAGGTCGCCTGCAGCTTGAACATGTCAGCGTCCAGGTCCAGCAACAAGATGCCGAACCGCGGGCCGCCTTGATGCTCGGCCAGGTGCGCCGCGATGGACTTGAGCTGCTGCGCATCTGGATTACGCGCCTCAAGCCAATTTAACAAACGGCCGGAGTGCATGTTTTCCAGTAACCGGCGCTCTTGCTGACCCGGCACCGAGTCCAGGCGCTCGGCCCAGGCCTGCAGTTTCACTGCCTCATCAGGCTCATCGCTGCTTTTCAACGACTCGGCCAGGCGCTTGATCACGGTGCGGTTGAACGCGTACAGGCCTTGGGCTTCCCACAGACGGCTGCGTAGGGTGCGCTCGTTATCGTTTGGTTGCACACGCATCAGCTCATGCTGACGCAGCAGAATGCCTTCCAATTGTTGAAGCTGAAGGCGGCCGGCTGGCATGGCATGCAGCAGGAATTCAAAGTGAGTCAGAAGATCGAAGACCCGTTGATTGTAGAAAGGCATTTCAACAAATTGCTGTGGGCCAAACGAACGAACCGGCTCACCACCGGCCTCCAACCAGGCCGAACGGATAATCTGCGTGCCCTTGAGCGAACGCCCTTGCTGCAGGCAGTCGGCCATGGCCGCAAAACTGTCCAGGGCAATCTGCTTGATGCGTTCCGGAGCCTGCTCGCTGAGCTGGGTCGGCACCGATGCCAGGAACTCGGCGAACTGCTCACGCTCGGCGACGCTTTTGGCGTCTTTGTAACTCAACACCGTCAGCACGTTGGTGTTGTGTTCGGAACCGCCGTAGTTGAGTTCGCGCACGGCGAACGGAATCGGCAGGATCCGCGCCTTGGCACAAGCCAGCAAGTAAAAGGTATGGCCGATCTCCTGCCACTCGAAACTGGTGCCAGGCGGCAACATGCCGTACCACTGTTGCAGCAAGTCAGTGCGGGTCACGGCGTAGAACGGCGGCAGGAATTGATCCATGAAACGGATCACACGGTCCTCGGCCAGTTCGCTGTCGTAGTCCTCATGCACCTTGCGGTCACGGCGGAAGTAGCAGACTTCTGTTGCGCAGGACAAATACATGATGCCGTAGCCGTGGCAAAGGCCGTAGTCGGGGTTGGCTTCGAGAAACTCAACCGATTCGGTCAAGGCATCATGCAGCAGGAAATCGTCGTCGGCGGCGAACACCATATAAGGCGTTTTGACCTGGTTGACACCGTAGGTCAATTTTTCCTGAAGCCCTTTGTAGGTGAACTGGGGCAAGTGGCGGTAATCGACCGACGGAAAATCCTCGGCGATCCGATCATCGCGCTCCACCGACGAGTCCAATACCAATACCGAACACGGATAGCTGCTGTAGTAATGCAATGTGCGGCGCAGAAATGCGCTGCGGTTGTGGGAGATGACTACCACGGTGAACCGCTCGCTCAGCGGTGCCACGTTGTTTTGAAGCATATTTCGAACCTGCATATTTCCTAGTCCCCACAACCTGCCAGACGCCAATGACTTGAAACGGATGGATTAACGAACCCGACGCAGATAACCATCCGGCGCAACGGTGATCAGCAGCTTGTTCTGCAGTTGCTGGTCGATTTCGAAGCTGTCGTTTTCTTCGAGGTATTTCCACACAGCGGTTTTCGGGTTGTCGCCCGGGCCCCATGGGCGATCCGGGAAGAAGTCCGCCGGCATGTCTTCCACCACCGTGTCCATCACCACGCAGTAGCTGCCCACCGAAACCAGCGGCGCGTACAGGCGCAGTTCTTCGAGGACATGGTCATGGGTGTGGTTGGAGTCGAGTACCAGAATAACTTTCTTGCCTTTGGCCGCTGCATGGACCTGCTCGGCAATGGCCGGATCGATGCTCGAACCCTCGATCATCGAGATGCGCTTGCTCATCGGATGGCTCTCGATGGCTTCACGGTTGTGCGGGCGGATATCCAGGTCGATGCCCAATACTTCGCCGTGGCCTTGCAACTCCAGCAACGAAGCGTAATAGATGATCGAACCGCCGTGGGCGATACCGCATTCGATGATCAGGTCAGGCTTGATCTGCCAGATCAGTTCCTGCATGGCCATCATGTCCTGCGGCAGTTGGATGATTGGCCGGCCCATCCATGAAAAATGGTAGCTGTACTTGTGGCGGGCCGACTCGTTGAAAAACTCCTTGGCCAAGCCGACGAGTTTCTGATCTTGGCCTTGCCCGGCGATTTCGGTCTGGCATTGGGCTTCGAAAGCTGTATGGATAGTGTTGTCAGTCATTTTTCGAATCTCGCGGTTATAGGAACGAAGCGCTGTCAACGGCGTGGTAGACGTAGCGCCCACCGGTCATCCGCTTGATCTCTTCGAGGTAATTGGAATTCATTACGAACAGGTTGGCGCCTTCGGGCAATGCATTCATGGCTTCTTGCGGCGAAGACACCCGGGCGCCCGACAGCGGCAGATATCGCCCCTGCTTGGCCGGGTTGATATCCACCACGCAGTCCACCGTTACACCGGCTCGTTGCAGGAATAGCAAGTAGATCACCCCTTTGGAGGATGCCCCCCAGATCGCCGAGCCTTGTTGCGGCGCGGCCTGAACGATCTGCACGGCGCGACTGAGGCTGGCGGTGAATTCGTCTGGCATTTGCAAGGCTGGAACGGGTTGCTCCGGCTCCAGGCGCAACGTGGCCAGATCGGCAACGATGTACAGGTACTGACCGCCGAACAGGTGCCCGGCCTCATGCACCGTGCCAAACATCCGGCGCAGGTCATCGAGGCGGAAATAGTTCACGTGCTCATAGAACAAGTCGAACCAGGCACGATGCTCCAGGATCCAGTCCAGGCACGGCACTTCAATGTAAATCTGTCCGCCCTGGTTGGCCGCTGAGATTTCTGCAAGGAAAGCCACCGGATCCTGAATATGCTCCAGCACGTGACGTAGCACGACCGCGTCGGCCGACAGGCCCAGATCGCGAGTGAACGGCGCCTTGATCACGTCGGCGTTGTCCCCCTCATAGGCAGGGTCGATACCCGTGATCGCATAACCACGTTCTTTGAGCAGTTCCAGGAAATAGCCTTTGCCGCAACCGACCTCGATCAAGTCCTGACCGCTGAAATGCCTGGCGATGATGCCTTCCACGTCAGCGAGATGCCTCTGGAACTGACCGGAGTGGGCCTGTTCATTCTGGTAGTCGCTGTCATAGCTGAGCTTGTCCGCATCGAACGCTTGGTTGAAAACCAACCCGCTCACGTCGTCCTGAACCAACACCATGTCGGCACTCGCCGAGGCTCTGGCCGACTGCTCATCGGCGAAGGTACGGTTCTGCAGAACCGGAAGGCCGGCGGCCCGGTACAGCTCACGCGTCATGTTCGGCTCCCAACAAGGTTTGCAAACGTTCGGCCACGCCCCAGAACGCCATGGGTTCGTGGGTCGGATAGGGATAATGGCCCAAGTTCAGGCGAATGGCCGCGCCACGCTCGCGCAGGCGTGCTTCTACCAGTGCGCGAACCGACACCGGTTCGCCACTTGAGCAATTGACGACACCATTGAATTCGCGCCGCGACAGCAGACCCGCCATATAAGCACTCGCTGTTTCGATGGCCAGGTAATCGCGCAACTGCTCGCCACCTGACATATCGAATACCGGCGCTTGGGCATCGATGGCCCGGTCCAGCGCCGCGAGCAGGCTGTTGGGGTTCTGACCGATGCCGTGCAAATAGAACAAGCGTACCCACTGCAACGTAAACGAATGCTCGCGTTGCAGGTGTTCAAGAAACAGGCGCAAGGTATTTTTTGCCAAGCCGTAAGGGTTGGACGGTTGTGGCGCAGTCTGCTCGTCAAGCGGCCCGCTCTGCAGGCCGTATTCAAAACAGGTACCCGTGACCAGCACCTGTCCCACCCCCGCCACGACTACCTGTTTGATGAACTGATAATCGGCCATCAGGTTATGTTCGAAATGAAGGAGGGCCTGGTAATTCGGCAATCCCGGCCACGCCAGGTGCGCCAAGGCATCGACACCCTTGACCAATGCAGCGACGTCCAGCTCTTTGGAATGGACATCGGCCGCGACGAATTCAACACGGTCGAACCAGGGCAGCGCCTCGGCCGGCTCGACCCGACGCGCAACGGCCCGAACCTGGCAACCACGCGCGAGCAGAGCTTCGACGAGATGTCGACCCACAAATCCGGTTGCCCCCGTCACCAGCACCTTCATAGGAGCGTCAACTCAGGTACGGCGACTACAAATCGGCCACCCCACCCACGCACCTCTTCCAACTGCTGGCTGACTTCGCTCAGCAGGTTCCAAGGCAGGACGAGAATGTAATCAGGCTTCTCGGCGGCAATACGCTCAGGCGCCACTATGGGAATGCGACTGCCCGGCAAGTATTTACCTTGTTTGTGTGGATTGGCATCGGCTACCCATGCCAGCAGGTCGGGCCTGACCCCCGCATAATTCAGCAATGTATTGCCCTTGGCCGCTGCGCCATAGCCCACCACACGCTTGCCATCGGCCTTGGCCTGCAACAGGAAACGCAGCAAGCCATGCTTGATCGCTTCGGCAGCCGGCGCCAGGGTGGCGTAGTACGCGGCGGTCTTCACGCCAGCCTCCTGTTCGGCCTGCAATTGTTGCTGCACCGAGGACTGGATCGGCCGCCGCACTCCGTCGGCACGCTGGACGAAGACTCGCAACGAACCGCCATGGGTCGACAACCGGCTGACATCGAATACTTCCAGCCCGTTGCGCTCGCACAGGGTTTGCACGGACGTCAGCGACAAGTAGGAAAAATGCTCGTGGTACAGCGTGTCGAATTGCTGCCCGGCCATCAATGTCAGCAGTTGCGGAAACTCGAAAGTCGCTACGCCGGTTGGCTTGAGCAGGGTGGCAAAACCAGCAAGGAAATCGTTGATGTCCGGCACGTGGGCCAATACGTTGTTGGCCGCCATCAAATCCGCTGCCCAGCCTTCGCCGATCAGTTGCGTGGCCGTTTCGCGACCAAAGAACAACTCGCGGATCACCAGGCCTTTGGCACGAGCGGCCTCGGCGGTGCTGCGCGTCGGCTCGACGCCCAGGCAGGGAATACCGCGCTTGGCCACGTACTGCAACAGGTAGCCATCGTTGGCGGCAATTTCCACCACGCGACTGTCTGCACTCAATTCGAAGCGCTCCACCATCTCGGCAACGTAGCGCTCGGCGTGGGCCAGCCAGGTGCTGGAGAACGAACTGAAATAGGCGTACTCAGCGTCAAACAATGTGTCCGCGCGGGTGTAGTCCTCGGTCTGCACCAACCAGCATTGCTGGCACACCGCGACCTTGAGCGGCATCCACTGCTCGGCCTGATCCAGTTGGTCGGCCCGCACATAAGCGTTGGATGGCGGCGAAGTACCAAGATCGATCAAAGGCAAAGCCAGGGCAGTTCCGCAACCTCGGCAGTTCATAGACGCACTCCAGCGAAACGCTCGTCGAGCAAGGGATGGTTGCTGTCCCGGCTCGACAGATTATTGACAGACAGCGGCCAGGCAATCGCCAGCCGCGGATCATTCACCGACAGGCCGCCCTCGTGCTCGGGAGCGTAGTCGGCACTGTGCAAGTAAAGCAGCTCGGCGTCTTCGGTCAGGGTCTGGAACCCATGGGCAAACCCGGCCGGGATCAACAGGCTGCGGCCATCGCCAGCCTTCAAGTGCTCGGCATGCCAATGCAAAAACGTCTCGGAATCGGGACGCAGATCCACTGCTACATCCCAGACTTCGCCACGCAGGCAGGTGATCAGCTTGGCTTCCGGCTGCGCCGCGTTCTGATAATGCAACCCACGCACGCTACCGCGCTCACGAGTGCAGGAATGGTTGATCTGGCGGATATGAAATGGCTGGCCAAATGCGCTCAGGCTACCTTCGCAGAACAGCCGGGCGAAATGCCCGCGCTGGTCTTCGAAGCGTTTGTGCTGAACGCTGAACAGACCAGCCAGCGGCAACGCCATCAAGGAAAACTCGCTCACAACGCCCCTCGATACAGGTTCAGTTGGCCGAGGCTGACTTGACGCATATCATCGCCGTCCTGCCATGCCAAGTGCCAATCCAGGGTCTGGGCCAGGCATTGTTGCAACGACCAGCGCGGCTGCCAGCCAAGCAGCTGCCGGGCGCGACTGCTGTCCAGGCGCAACAGGCCGGCCTCATGTAAGTCGCTCGGCTCGATGCGCAGGCCGGGCGCTTGCGGCCAGCGCTCGGCCAACAGCTGGACGACCTCGCCGACGCTGCACATGTCGGTTTCACCCGGGCCGAAGTTCCAGGCACCGGCGAACTCTGGTCCCTGCTGATAAAGGCACTCAGCCAATAACAGGTAACCGGCCAACGGTTCCAGGGCGTGCTGCCACGGACGAACGGCCTGTGGATAACGCAGCGTCACCGGCTCGTCTGCCGACCAGGCTTTAAGCACGTCGGGAATCAGGCGCTCGGGAGCGAAATCACCGCCGCCCAGCACATTGCCGGCCCGCGCCGTGGCCAGAGCAAGGCCATGCTCGGCATAGCGCTCAGCCGAAAAGAATGAGGCGGCATAAGACTGCGCCAGCAATTCGCAGCAGGCCTTGCTGCTGCTATAAGGATCGTGACCGCCCAAAGGCTCGTTTTCGCGGTAGGGCCATAACCATTCCTGGTTGGCGTAGACCTTGTCGGTGGTAACCAGTACACATGCCTTGACGCCACCCACCTGGCGAACCGCTTCCAGCAGGTTGAGAGTGCCCATGACGTTGCTGGAATACGTGCCCAATGGGTCCCGGTAACCTTCGCGCACCAGCGGCTGAGCGGCGAGGTGCAGGACGATCTCCGGCTGCAGGTCGGCCAGCAGTTCCAGCAAGGCGCCGAGGTCGCGCAAGTCACCGCGCCGGTCATCGATGCCCTCGCTCACGCGGGCCAACTCGAACAGGTTCGGCTGGGTGGCGGGGTCGAGGGAAAAACCACTGACCTTGGCCCCGAGGCTTTGCAGCCACAGCGTCAGCCAACTGCCCTTGAAGCCGGTATGGCCTGTGACCAGTACACGCTTGCCACGCCAGAATTCAGGGTTCAAGACCATTGCTTCCATGGGGCCTCGCCGCTTTGCCACAGGGCTTCGAGGTGGTTCTTGTCCCGCAAGGTGTCCATCGGATGCCAGAACCCGTCGTGCTGGAAAGCGTTGAGTTGCTCCTGCGCTGCCAGCGTCGCCAGCGGTTCGGCTTCCCATGAGGTCTGATCGTCAGCGATATAAGGCAACACCTTGGGCGAAAGCACGAAGAATCCGCCATTGATCCAACCGCCATCGCCTCGCGGTTTTTCGGTAAACCCGAGGACAGAATCGCCGTTGCGCTCCAGCGCACCGTAACGTCCAGGCGGCTGGACGGCTGTCACCGTGGCAAGCTTGCCGTGGGACAAATGAAAATCCACCAGCGCGCCAATATTGAGATCCGACACACCGTCGCCATAGGTGAAGCAGAACGCCTCTTCATTCTCCAGGTAACGCGCCGCCCGACGCAGTCGCCCACCGGTCATGGTGTCATCGCCAGTGTCGATCAAGGTCACACGCCACGGTTCACTGTAGTTCTGGTGAACGTCCATGCGGTTGTTGCACATGTCGAAGGTAACGTCGGAGGTGTGCAGGAAGTAGTTGGCGAAGAAATCCTTGATGGCATAGCCCTTGTAGCCCAGGCAGATCACGAAGTCGTGGATTCCATGGGCGGAATACTGCTTCATGATGTGCCAAAGAATTGGCTTGCCACCGATCTCGATCATCGGCTTGGGCTTGAGGTGCGACTCCTCGCTGATCCGCGTGCCGAGACCACCTGCCAAGATAACTGCCTTCATCGTCTCCCCTCTTGTTCATCACCGGGCTCGACCAAGCGTTGTTTCGCTTTGCGGACGCGGGGATTACACCTTCAATGCCGATTTGGGCGCTGCGAAAGGCCGCGAGCGCTCGTTTTATGGCGATATGAGGGGGGCTTGCAGGAAACGCGCCAGCTCTGTTGGGGCGGTTTCAGGGGAAGGAAGGCGAAAAGACGAGCGTATGCGGCCTTTATGGCGAGGGAGCCAGCTCCCTCTCCACGAGTGTCAACGCTGCACAGGGCAACGTTCAATCCGGCAACCACCCCCACAACCAATGCTGCAGGTTCTTGCCGCTGAGCATGTAGTCCCGCAGCACCGCTTCGCGCAGTTCGTCACCCATGCGGTAACTCGCGTCCGGATCGGCCAGGTGCATGCGGATCGCTTCAACCCACTCCTCGGTGCTGTTGCTGCGCACTTTGGTGCAGGGCAGAAAACCGTCGTAGGCCTTGGTGTCGGTGCAGATGACCGGGTAGCCACAGGCACCGTATTCCAGCAAGCGCAGGTTGCTCTTGCAGTCGTTGAAAATGTGGAACTCCAGGGGAGCCAGCGCCAAGTCGAGATTCAGGCTGGCCAGCTTGAATGGGTAGGTGTTCAAGCCGACCGAGCTGTGGAACTCATGAATATACGGACGCAGTGCATCCGGGCACATACCGAAGAACACCCATTCCACTTCGTTTGCCAACTCGCGAACCACGTCCGCAATGATTTCCAGATCACCGCTGTGGCTGGTTCCTCCCCCCCAACCCACCCGAGGCTTGGAGGACGTGCCGCGCCGGCTGGTCAGCTTCGCCCACGGCTCAGGTGGCAACATGTTAGGCACGATACGAATTTCATTGTGCATGCTGGACAAGGCATCAGCGAGCGAAGGTGTCGTCACCACCACACGATCACACAGCCCGATTCCTTCGCGCAGCATCTGTTCGATATTGGCCGGCTTGTTGCGCGCATGCGTGTTTTTCTTGGGTGCCTGGATGACGTAATCGTCGAGTTCGAAAATCCGCAAGGCACCGGAGTATTTTTTCATTCTGAGAATATCGCCGGCGGCCCCTTCGCTGTAGCGCCCCTGCAATACGATCGTATCCGGCGACAGGCGCTCAATCTCAACGGTAGGAGGCGACTCGTAGGCGACCCGAGCGATTACCCGCCCGGCGGCCTCCAATTCGGCCAACGGGGCCGTGACGCGATAATGCCCAACCGCGGTGGCGTTGACCGGCAAGCCAAGTATCAATGGCAGGGCGCGGCGGCAGAACGGGTTCCAATTGTTGCGCAGCGAAGGTTCCAGGCTGAAGCTGGACGCCCCGAGGCTCAGCGCAGGGTTGTAGCCTGGATCCTGGGCGATCTGCGGCAGCCATTTGCGATAGAAGATTTCGCGCTCGCGCTCCACCAACGTGGTTTCTTCAGGCTGGACAGCGGTCGACGGCAGGTCGACTTTCATGACCGTGGCGTAGGGCGTCCAGACAACCAGGTAGCCAATTTTTCCTGCGCGCAGGCACAGATCGACATCGCTGAGGCCGAAGGTTAAGGACGCATCCAGGCAGCCGAGCTCATCGAATACCTGCTTGCGCACCATCAAGCAATCGCTGCTTACCGAACTCCAGTTCTGCGTCGTGTGCAAACGCTGCATGTAGCCGCGCGAAGCCGCGGATTCACCGTAGAACGGCGTGCCCACCGGCCCAGCCAACCCAAGAACTTGCCCGCCGCCGACAACCGTGCCTTGAGGACTGAGTATTCTCGCACCGACCACCGCTACCTCAGGACGCTGGGCATGATTGACCATCTCGTCCAACCAGTCATTTTCACAAATGACCGTTTGCGGACTGAGCAACAGCAAATAGTCGCCCCGGGCCTGACCTGCAGCAAAATTGCGCACTGCTGCATCGCTGTCATCACCGGCGTATCGCAATACGCGCAACATGCTCGCACCCAACTGCGACATGTTCTCCAGCCAGTCGAGCATGGCCGGGTCCCGGACGCCGCTGTCAACAATCAGAATTTCATAATGGGTGTAGGCCGTACGTTCGATCAGGCTCTCGGCGCAACGCTGCAAGGCGGCGAGCGAGTCACCGGTACGCATGATGATCGATACCAGCGGGCGCTCGCCGTGTCGGTAGCTGATGCGGTTGATCAACGGCAAGGTGTCCGGGGAAATCTCATGATCGATGCCGATACGCTCCAGATGCGCGCCAACCAACCGGGCGTTGCCCTCGATCACCTCGGGCAGCGACAACCATTGGGCGAAGCTCAGGACCGACTCAACCTGGATTTCCGCGATGTGTTCGATGGTCTGAGGGCCAGCCTCTTCCACCAGGCGCCAGAGCAGATCGTGGGGCGCCAGTTCACCGTGATCCGGTTCAAAACCACCGAGGGCCATGAATCGTTCACGCTCGAAAGCCAAGGTCCGACCGACATAGGGATAGGCGCGCATCAGGTCCAGGTTGAAATCCGGCTTGAACACTGGCTCGAAGGACTCGCCGTCCACCAAAGCGCCTTCATCGCTGTAGACGCAAAGGATGCCCGGCCTCCCGGCAACGCGCTCGGCCAGGATCAACAACGCTGAATCGCGCAGCACGTCGCCCGCGCGCAGCACGTAGAACCAATGGGCGCCTTCCAACTGTGGAACGATGGCATTGAACTGACTCGGCCAATCCGCCTGATACGGCAATTGCAGAACCCGTTCATCCGCTTCGCAAGGAGCATCGGAAAGCACCACTACGGCCTGGGCTGAATACAGCTGGCCCTTGATGCTGCGTAGCGTCGCCTCAAGCGACTCCGCATCGCCGAGCGCGTCGATGACCAAAGGCACAATGTTCGGCCGAAACGGCCAACTATCGATGCGCGCGGGCATGACGCGTCGTTCTACCTCACTGAACCGGCGGACGGCCAGCCATTCCCGATAGAAGTCGGCATAACTATCGCTTTGCGCCCCGACTCGACCATTCACGACGGTATTGCGGTTGCCCAATACGCGGGTTACGCAGAGCTCCTGCCAGGCGTGAGGTTCACCGGTGATCTTGTCCAGATCAATGCAGCGCACCCAACCAGAAGCCGGCGCCGCTTCACCGCTGCGCGCGACAAGCATCTGCGCCAGCCATTCCCACTCTGTCTTTGCTGCCTTGAGCATTTCCGGGGTCTTGCTCAAACGCTCCGGGTAGAGGCGCTCGATACTCAACACGGTATTCAAGGCAATCAGATTGCCGCGTCGCATCAGGCAGACAAACAAAGCAAAATCGAGCACCGCAACAAAACCGGCACCGTCCTGAATCAGCGCGGGCAGCAATTCCAGCACATCGGCCCGGCGCATCAGGGTGGAACTGAAATTGCCGATGAAGTTGGTTGGCGTGCTCTCGAAAATTGCCAGCATGTCGTCGCCTTTGAGCAAGGCGTCATTAGGCGAGAAGCGGCAGTTATCCACCCGGGGCGGCAAGATGAAGTTGCCTGCGTCGCACAACAGCCGCAGCGCGAACACCACGCTCACGTCAGCATGATCCATCAACGCCCGGGCCTGCATCGCAATGCTCGGTGCAAATAGACGATCGTCATCGCACAACACCTTGATGAACTCGCCCTGCGCCTCATCGACACAACGCAACAGATTGCCCGGCAGTCCTAGCCGTTGAGGATTTTTCAGATAGCGGACCGGATGGGTCGGCTGTTTGAATGACGCGACTATGTTGCGAATCTCATCGTCAGGCGAATCGTCGCAAACGATGATTTCAACGTTTTCGTAGGTCTGGGCCAACGCACTGAGCAGTGCCTGGTCAAAGAACCGAGGGTTGTATGCGGGGATGACGATGCTGACGAGGGGAAGTGACTTCACGGTTTAAACTCTCGAGCGGCGGGCCCCGGCCTTTTCAGGCCGGAGCCCCGGAACCGCTTAAAAAAAGACGGTTGGCGGCTCGGTCGATACCGGCTCAGATCTTGTTGAACAGACCCAACTGGGCGATCTTGCTGAACGCCAGTTGCGAGGCTTGCAGCATGGTCTGTTGCAATGTCAGGCGGGTTAATACCTCGGCCGAATCGGAGTCACGGATCGACGATTGGGTCTGTTTATTGGCCAGCATCAAGCTCTGGTTGGTGTCGCTCTGGTTGTCCAGAGCGGCACCACGACCACCCACGGAACTCAGGGCACTGGACAATTGATCGGTGCCGCTTGCCAGATTGCCGATGCCGGACGCGAGCGAAGCCTGCAGTTTCTGCAACGCTATCGGATCGTTGTTGGTCGGTGTGTTCAACGCGGTTTTCAGCTGATTCACGGTGTCCAGGATGTTCTGGGTTTCGTGGGTGTTGACCGCGATGCTGAACTGATCGTCTGCGGCTGGCGTGCCGTCCAGGGTGAAGCTCACGCCCGAAGCGGTGGCTACGTTACCGGCCAGGGTGCCGCTGGACACGGGTTGGCTGTTAGCGGTCAGCGGCGCTGCGTAAAGGTCGAAATCGGTGGCGCTGGTGAACTTCAACACGGCCGCCCCCGTAGGGAAACTAGCGTGGTAGGCCACCGGATCGGTGATTTCGCTGCCGGTGACTTGCACCGCGGTCGGGTTGCCAGGACTGCGCATCGGAACAAACGTGTCCGGCTTGGCAGCCAGGGTGAAGGTATGGCCTGGCAACACCGTGCCAGGGACATCGCCCGTTTGCAGATTGATGTTCAGGGTCAGCTCCACACCACGGAACTGGACCGCCTGCCCGCTCTTGCTGTTAGGGTCGAACGCGCCGCCCTGGCTCGCTTCGGCGGTCACGTCATTGCCGAGCGAGTCGGTGATTCTCAGTTGCGTGCCGCTGGTGAACTCCACGGTGTACGGCTCGCCGCTGCGGAACTTGCTGTTATAGCTAACGCTGGAGGAAACCTGGCCGTCGGACAAGACCACGCGCCCGTCATCCACCGGCGGCGCGGTCCGAGTGACCTGGCTGCGGCTGGTGTTGACGGCTTGCTGGAACACCTCCCAGCCGGTGCTGTTGGTGGCCATCGACATGGTGTCACCGACCGGCAGGTCGAGCGTCACCTGGTCGCCGTTGTAGCTGTAGCTACCATCGGTGTTGCGGGTGAACGGGACGGTGTCACCCTTGGAACCGGAGAAGATGTACTTTCCGTTTTCGTCCTTGCTGTTCATCAGGCTCAGCAACTGTTCTTCGATCTGCGCCAGCTCCGAAGCGTTGGCCTGACGGTCAGCGTCGGTGTAACCGGCGTTACCGGCACCGACAGCCAGTTCCTTGGCGCGCTGCAGCACGTTGCCGATGCTGGTCATCACCGCTTCGGTGGTACCCAGGGTGGCCTTGATGGTGTTGGCGTTGGTTTCGTACTGGGCCAGCATCGAAGCCTGCGTACCCAATTGCAGCAGACGCGAAGCGCCCACCGGATCATCGGCGGCGGTGTTCACGCGCACCAGGCTGCTGGCCTCTTCGCTGGTCTTGACCACGTTGGCGAAGTTCTTCTGGTAGTTCGCAGCCGTGCTTTCGTAAAACTGAGAAGTAGAAATGCGCATGGGCTACGGCTCCTTAAAGACTGTTGATCAATGTGCTGAAGATTTCCTGCGCAGCCTTGATGATCTGCGAAGACGCGGTGTAGTACTGCTGGAACTTGACCAGATTGCCGGTCTCTTCATCCAGGTCGACGCCCGACAGCGAGTCGCGGGCATTCTTGGCGTTGTCCAGGATCGCGCCGGTGGCGGCGCTGTCCAGCTTGCCTTGGGCGGCCTTGGCACCGACGCCTTCCACCAGTTTGCCGTAGGCATCGTTCAAGGAAATGCCCTTGCTGGCCGAACCGGTATCCACGGTTTTGGCGGTCTGCAAGCCAGCGAGCACGGTACCGTTACGGTTATCAAGGCTACCAGGCTGACTGAGGCTTATATCGATGCCGGCACCGTCGGAAGGCGCGCCGGCGATGGACATATCGAACGTGACGGTACGCTGCACCGGCGGTACGGACGAATCCATGATCGGGGCGCCGGTTGCGTCCTTGAGCGGAACGCTCAGGCTCAGGGTGTTGCTCTGACCGGGTTTGATGGTGCCACTGCTGATCACGCCGCCCTTGGCATCGAGCAACTGATAAGCCTGGCTGGTGCCACCGGCCGACGTCGCCCCGAACACCACTTTGACCGGCATCGAATTCTTGATGCCGTTCTGGATGATGCTGGTAGTGGCTTCGTCGTAGATGTCCAGCTTGGTGGTCATGGTCGGCTGGCCGCTGGCCGGAATGGTCAGCGTGCCGCTGCCGCCCGGCGTGATGGCGGCGCCCAGCGGCGCGGCAATCGCCAGCCGCTTGGAGTCGGTCATCTCGGTCTTGATGCTGCCCGCGGCGTTGCGGGTCGGGGTGATCTTGAACGAGTCACCGACGGCCGCGGTGCCGTTGGCGAAGGTCAGCGAGAAACCATCGACCACCGGCGCCGGCGTGGTCGCGGTGTTGAACGCACCCATCGGCGTGTTATCGGGCAGACGCTGGACGGTGTAGTCGGTGGCGCTGGTGAAGGTGATCTTGTAGTCGTTGGTGGTCAGCTTGCCCGTGTCTTCGATCGACACGTTGAAGTTGCCGGACCCGGCGCTGTTGCCCAGCGAGGCAACGCTGCGCTGGCTCATCTGGGCCGCACTGTTGATGCTGCTGAACAGGTTGGAACCGAATGCGCCGTTCTTGTCGATACCCGAGGCCTGGATGCTGTTCATCTGGTCGGCGACGACCAGGGCCACACGGCCCAGCTCGTTCATGGCCGGGTCGAGGACGGTGCTGCGGTAGCGCATCAGGCCACCGATTTCACCGCCGGTCATCACCTGGGTGATGTCCATGACGCTGGAGCCGCTGTTGAGCTGGATGCCAATGCGACCGGGGTCGTTCTTGTCCGGCACCGCTTCCAGTTTATTGGTGATATTGCCCATGACCAGTGGCTGGCCGGATCCCAGGTAGATGTCCAGGCTGCTGCCGTTCTCCACGACCTGAGTGCCGGTGAAGGTGGACAGCTGGCGAATGGTCTCGCTGCGGGCATCGAGCAGGTCGTTCGGCGCGCCGCCGGCGTTGGAGACTTCGGCGATTTTCTTGTTCAACTGGGCGACGGTGGTGGCCAGGCTGTTGATCTGCTCGACCATGTTCGACAGGTTGCCGTTGATGTTCTCGCTCTGCGCCGTCAACTGGCTGGCTACCGAATTGAAACGGTTGCTCAAGGCCTGTGCATCGCTGAGCAGCAACTGGCGAGAGGCGTCGTCGCCCGGCTTGGCGTTGACGTTCTGCACCGAGGCGAAGAACTTGGTCAGCGCGCCGTTGAGGCCAGTGCCGCTGTCCGACAGCAGGGAATCAAGCGGTGTGATCTGCCCCTGGTAGGCCGCCGCATCGCTGTTGAGCGAGGTGGTGGTCTTCAGTTGCGCTTCAAGATAGGAGTTGTAGACCCGGCGTACGTCCGCCAGGGTCGTGCCGGAGCCGATGAACACGTTGCCGTACTGGTTCGACGCCTTGGTGGTCTGCACGGTCTGCTGACGCGAATACCCTGCGGTATCGACGTTGGCGATGTTGTTACCCGTGGTCACCAGTGCGGTCTGGCTTGCGGACAGACCCGACATCCCGATATTGAGCAAACTCATGGTTCAGACCTTATAAAGTCGTGGTGGCACCAGCCGAAGCGTAGTTTTGGTAACTCGTCATCTGCCGGGCTATGTTCGAAATCTTGCTGGCGTAGTTCGGGTCGGTGGCGTAACCGGCCTTCTGCAACTCGCGTACAAACTGTTCCGGGTTATCGGCCGACTTCAGCACAGCTTGATAGCGACTGTTGCTTTGCAGCAGATTGACCAGGTCATGGAAACTGTCACGGTACGAGGCGTAGGAACGGAACTCGGCCGTCTCCTTGACCATCTCGCCATTGCGGAATTCGCTGGTGATCGCCCGCGCCGAATCGCCCTTCCAGTTCGCGCTGGCCTTGATGCCGAACAGGTTGTGGCTGCTGCTGCCATCGGGCTGGCGCATCACCGATTTGCCCCAACCGGTTTCGAGAGCAGCCTGGGCCACCAGGTAACGAGGGTCGACGCCGATACGGTCCGCTGCTTCCTTGGCCATTGGCAGCATGGCGTTGACGAATTCATCGGCATCGCGGAAGGCCTTGCGCGCCGGCGCCAACGGTGGCTGGGCCACGGCGCGGCCATAGACTTGCATGTCGCCTTTGGGCTCGGCAGCCTTGAGCGCGGCCAGCCAGTCACCGTTGGCCAGCTCACCGGAAGCCGGCTTGACGGCGGCAATGGCGCGATCAGGCAAGACGTTCTGCGCCATCGCTTCAGGCTTGACCGATGCCGAAGGCACCAACCCCGCGAGCAAGCGGTCGGCGAGTTTCGGTGGCAGGGCCAGGCGGCGCTGGTTGATCAATTCCATGTCGTTACGGTGAATGCCCTCGGCACCTTGCGGCGCGCTCACGGCCCGCGACGCCCAGAGTGGGCGCTGGCCGTTGCTGCGCGACAACGGCCCGTCGGGCAGCGTTCCGGCCGCCACAGGCGTGGGTACTGGCGCCTTGGCCTTGTCCAGCGCCTCTTGCTGCTTGGCGGCCGATAAGGTGGCCGCCTCGCCCGAGGCCAGCGGTTTGTTCTTCGACATCTGGCGCAGCAGCACGTCAGCCAGGCCGATACCGCCGCCCTCGCGGGACATGGAAACGGCCAACTGCTGATCGTACATTTCCTGGTATTGCTTGGCTTCCGGCGTGTTCATCGGATTGTCCTTGCCCAGGGCCTCGGTGGCCGAACGCATGGACTTGAGCATTTCGCCGAGGAACAGCGACTCGAACTCCTGAGCCACTTTGCGCAGGTTGCCTTCGCTGTTCTTGTCGCCGACCTTGAGCTGATTGAGGCGATTGAGGTCCGAATAGGACGCTGAATCCCCACTGATCAAGGCGCCTTTGCGCATATCCACCATGACCGCTTTCCTTAAATCACGATCAGGTCGGCTTGCAACGCGCCGGCCTGCTTCAAGGCTTCGAGAATCGCCATCAGGTCGCCCGGTGCCGCGCCGACCTGGTTCACCGCCCGGACGATTTCATCCAGGGTCGTGCCCGGGCCGAACTTGAACATCGGCTTGGCTTCCTGCTCGGCATTGACCCGCGAACGCGGGACCACGGCGGTCTGGCCGTTGGACAATGGGCCCGGCTGGCTGACGATCGGGTCTTCGGTGATGGTCACGGTCAGGCTGCCGTGGGTCACGGCGGCTGGCGAAACCTTGACGTTCTGGCCAATCACGATGGTGCCGGTGCGCGAGTTGATGATGACTTTCGCCACCGCCTGGCCCGGGTCGACTTCGAGGTTTTCCAGGATCGACAGGTAGTCGACCCGCTGGCTCGGATCCAGTGGCGCGGTGACGCGGATCGAGCCGCCGTCGATGGCCTGGGCCACGCCTGGGCCGAGCATGTCATTGATCTTGTCGACGATGCGCTTGGCCGTGGTGAAGTCGGAACGATTGAGGTTCAGCGTCAGGCTGTTGCCCTGGTTGAAACCGCTCGGCACCGCACGTTCTACCGACGCGCCGCCAGGGATGCGCCCGGCCGACGGAACGTTGACGGTGATCTTCGAACCGTCGCGCCCTTCGGCATCGAAACCGCCCACCACCAGGTTGCCCTGGGCGATGGCGTAGACGTTGCCGTCGATACCCTTGAGCGGGGTCAGCAACAAGGTGCCGCCGCGCAAGCTCTTGGAGTTACCGATGGACGAAACGGTGATGTCCACCTGCTGGCCGGGCTTGGCGAAGGCCGGCAGATCGGCACTGACCGACACCGCCGCAACGTTTTTCAACTGCACGTTGCCGGAGCCCGCCGGCACCTTGATGCCGAACTGCGACAGCATGTTGTTGAAGGTCTGCAGGGTGAACGGTGTCTGTGTGGTCTGGTCACCGGTGCCATTGAGGCCAACGACCAGGCCGTAGCCGATCAACTGGTTGGAACGCACGCCGGAAATACTGGCGATGTCCTTCAGGCGCTCGGCTTGAGCGCTGAAGGCTGCCGACATCACCAGGGCACCGATCAACAGCTGTTTAAGATTCAACTTGATCACCTAGAAAGGGAACTTCGGGCTGAGGAAGAAGCGGTCGAACCAACCTGGCTGACTCGCATCGGCAAAGGCACCAGTGCCCGAATAGGTGATGCGCGCATCGGCCACGCGAGTGGACGAAACGGTGTTATCGGTGGCGATGTCATCGGCCCGAACCATGCCGGCGATGCGTACCAGTTCGTCACCGGTGTTGAGCGTCAGCCACTTTTCACCCCGTACGACGATGATGCCGTTGGGCAGGACGTCGGCCACCGTCACGGTGATCGAACCGGTCAGGCTGTTGCTTTGTCCCGACTTGCTGTCGCCCTTGGTGGCACGGTCGGCGCCATAGCCGGCGTTGAGGCTGAGATCGTTGCTGCCGATCGGATTGTTGGTGGTCAGGCCCGAGCCGAACAGCGATGTCAGGCCGACGCTGGTCTCGCTGGTCTTGTCGATCTGCGAGTTGGCGTTCTTGCTGGCCTGGGTCCGCTCGTTCAGGGTGATGGTGATGATGTCACCGACCCGGAAAGCCTTGCGATCGCTGTACAGGTTCTGCTCGAAACCGGCCTGGTAGATCGAACCGTTATTGGCCGCCGCCGGCAACGGTGTGCGCGGCAACACCGGAGCGTAGTACGGGTCATTGGGCCTTGGCGTTGGCGCGACACAGCCCGCCAATGCGGTGATCCCACTCAATGCCAGAACAGATACGAAGCGATTCATGACCCTACCTCTTGGTGTTGCAGGCGACCCTGGAGCCGCCCTGTCTACGTGATGACGAATGTTGCGACGCGATTACAGGTTCTGCGTGACGAACGAGAGCATCTGGTCGGCGGTGGAGATCACTTTGGAGTTCATCTCGTAGGCGCGCTGGGTGGTGATCATATTGACCATCTCCTCAACGGTGCTCACGTTCGACGTTTCCAGGGTGTTCTGCAGCGTGGTGCCGAAGCCGTTCAGGCCAGGCGTGCCGACTTGTGGCGCGCCGCTGGCAGCGGTTTCCATGAACAGGTTGTTACCCACCGCTTGCAGGCCGGCCGGGTTGATGAAGTCGGCGGTCTGCAGGTTGCCGATCACCTGGGAGGCCGGGTTGCCCGCCACGGTGATGGACACGGTGCCGTCGCGGCCCACGGTGAAGGTCTGGGCATCGTTCGGGATGATGATGGCCGGTTCCAGGGCGAAACCACTGGCGTTGACGATCTGGCCATTGGAATCGAGGTGGAAGGTACCGTCACGAGTGTAGGACGTGGTGCCGTCCGGCTGCAGGATCTGGAAGAAACCGCGCCCGTCGATGGCCATGTCCAGCGGCTGTTCGGTGGTCTGCAGGCTGCCGGCGTTGAAGTTTTTCTGGGTGCCGACGATGCGCACGCCGGTACCCACTTGCAGGCCCGACGGCAATTCGCTGTCCTGGGTCGACTGGGCGCCTGGCTGGCGTTTTACCTGGTAGAGCAGGTCCTGGAACTCGGCGCGATCACGTTTGAAACCCGTGGTCGAGACGTTCGCCAGGTTGTTGGAAATGGTGGACAGGTTTGTGTCCTGGGCGGACAGACCTGTTTTGGCAACCCAAAGAGCCGGAAGCATTCGATTCTCCTCTCACGCCTGTTTTTCGGCGCAGCGCTGTAATTAGTGATTAGATCTGCAAGACCCGAGCCATGGCCTCATCGCCTTCTTTGGCGGTGTTCATCATCTTGACGTGAAGCTCGAACTGCTTGGCCAGGGCCAGCACCGAAGTCATTTCATCCACCGCATTGACGTTGCTCGCTTCCTGGAAGCCCGACACCAGTTGTACGTTGGCATCGATGGGCGCGGGCTGGCCGTCCTTGGTACGGATCGAGCCGTCGAGGCCCTTGGTCATGTTCTTGAGGTCAGGGTTGACCAGTTTGATTCGGTCCACCTCAGCCATCACCCGCGGGCCTTCGCCCATGGCGCGAATGCTGATGGTGCCGTCCTGGCCAATTTCGATTTTCTGCTCCGGTGGCACGGCGATCGGACCGCCATTGCCCATTACCGGCATGCCGTTGCCGGCCCGCAGCACACCCAGGGCGTCAACGTTGAGGCTGCCGGTACGCACGTAGCTTTCACCGCCGTCGGGATTCTGCACGGCCATCCAGCCCGGTCCGCTGACCGCCACGTCCAGGTCGCGACCGGTTTCAACCAGCGCTCCCGGGGTAAAGTCAGTGGCAGGCCGTTCGGACATGGCAAACGCCCGCGCCGGAAAGCTGTCGCCGAACACCGGCATCGAACGTGCCTGCTCCAGGTCTTTCTGAAAACCATTGGTGGAGATGTTCGCCAGGTTGTTGGCATGGGCCCGTTGCGCCAGTGCGTTCTGGCTGGCGCCGGTCATTGCCACATAAAGGTACTTGTCCACTGTCGTTCCTCTGCATGCCGGACGTTTGCCGCCCACTGCTGTGTTGCACAGCCTTAAGCAAATTGCAGACCAACTTATTTCTGACGCTGGTGGGGCCGGTAAATAAAGGACTTGGCGGAATTGAAAGGGATTATGGAAACGTATCGAAGACGAAAAACCGGCGGTGTCGTGCCGCTTACGGCAAGTGTCCGCCTAACCTGATCAAATAGCCGCCCCGTGGCGCGGGAGCTTGCTCCCGCTGGGCCGGTCCGACGCCTCGGGCGTAGCGGCTCCACACTTTTGGCGATTGCTACGCAACCGAGCGGGAGCAGCTCCCTCGCCACGAAGCGTCTATCATCACACGCCGGGTTCTTTGCCCACCTCATACTCACGCAACTTATTAGCAATCGTCGTATGGGAAACCCCCAGCCGCTTGCCCAGTTGCCGGCTGCTCGGGTGTTCGGAATACAGGCGCTCGAGCACGGCCTTCTCGAAACGGCCGACGATCTCGTCCAGCCCTCCGTCGAGGGAAAAGTCACCGAGGGGTTGGCGCACGCCGTAGTCCGGCAGGCGAATGTGTTCGGCCTTGACCTTCCCGCCGTCGCATAGGGAAACGGCCTGGAACAGCACGTTTTCCAGTTGCCGGACATTGCCTGGCCAGTGGTAGTGACTGAGCCGGTCCATCGCCGCTGGGGCCAGTCTTGGCAGTGGGCAGCCAATCTGGCGACTGGCCTGGTCGAGGAAATGCTCGACCAGCGGGGCCAGCCCGTCGAGGCATTCGCGCAGCGGCGGGATGTGCAGAGAAAGCACATTCAGGCGATGGTACAAATCTTGACGGAATTCTCCCCGGGCACAGAGTTCGGACAAATCGACCTGGGTCGCGCAGATCACCCTGACATCCAGGTAGACCTCTTCGTCACTGCCTACGCGGCGGAAGCAACCGTCCTGTAGGAAACGCAGCAATTTCACTTGCAAGCGCGGACTCATTTCTCCGACACCGTCGAGAAACAGCGTACCGCCCGCCGTCAGCTCCAGCAGCCCGAGCTTGCCTTCGGCCCGCGCCCCTTCGAAGGCGCCGGGCCCGTAGCCGAACAGTTCAGTCTCGGCCATGGACTCCGGTAATCCGGCGCAGTTGAGCGCCATCAACGGCGATTGCCCCCGTGGGCTTGCCAGGTGACAGGCACGGGCCAGCAATTCCTTGCCGGTTCCGGTTTCGCCTTCTATCAATAGCGGCGCGTCCAGCGGCGCCATGCGCCGGGCCTCGCGGACCACCGCCGCCATTACCTTCGAACTCTGGAAAATACTGTCGAAGCCGCGCAGTTCCTGCTTGCGCACGTTATAGATGCGCTCGCCCACCCGGTCGGCGCGGTGCAAGGTCAGCACCGCGCCGGCCATCGCCTCGCTGTCGTCGTGCTCCGATTGCAGCGGCGCGATGTCCGCCAGGAACACATCGCCCTTGACCTTGACCCGCAGGCCATTGATCCGAGATTGGTTGGCGCGCACCAGTTCCGGCAGGTCGAAGTCCTCGGCGTAGCGGGACAAGGGAATCCCCGGCACCTCGTCGACCCGCACCCCGAGCAACTGCGCCGCCGCCCGGTTGGCCGCGACGATGGAGCCGCCCATGTCGATGGACAACACCGGAAACTCCAAGGCGCCAAGCAAGGCATTGAGCTCCATGTGCCGACGCTCGCTCGGCATCAGCCCTACGCGCTTGACGCCGAACACCCCGGCGATGCCTTCGAACTTCGGACGCAACGCCTGGAACTGGATGTTGATCAGGTTCGGGCAGTGCAGGTAGATCGCATTGCCATGCTCGCCACCGACCTCGCCCCGGGCGACGTTGATGCCGTATTCCACCAGCAGATTGAGAATGTCCCGCAGGATGCCGATGCGGTTCTGGCAATGGACTTTGATACGCATGAGAGGCCCGATGCTGTTCACTTAAGGTTTGTTTGATTCATTGTGGCGAGGGAGCTTGCTCCCGCTGGGGCGCGAAGCGGCCCTGTTTTTTTGGGGCTGCTGCGCAGCCCAGCGGGAGCAAGCTCCCTCGCCACGGTTTTCTGCGCTGCGGCGCAAATAGCCGTCAAGATTATGTGACAGTTTAAGGACCTTTCCCAGCCGAAAACACCTGCAACACCGAGACTCGCCAGAATACGTAACGGAAACTTTACATTTTGTGCATGACTGGTCGTTGTTCGGCCAGCTAGCCCTGCTGCGCCTGCCCCTGGTTTGGGTTATCCCTTATGCATCGCTGGAGATAACAACAAACAAATCTTCCCCTTGAGGGATATCAGCAGGAGAGCAGCATGAAGCAGACGCAATACGTGGCCCGCGAGCCCGATGCGCAAGGTTTTATCCACTACACCGCTGAAGAACACGCAGTGTGGAACACGCTGATCACCCGCCAGCTGAAAGTCATCGAAGGCCGTGCGTGCCAGGAGTATCTGGACGGTATCGACAAGCTGGGGTTGCCCCATGACCGCATCCCGCAGCTGGACGAAGTCAACAAAGTGCTGGGCGAGACCACGGGCTGGCAGGTCGCCCGGGTGCCCGCGCTAATCCCTTTCCAGACCTTCTTCGAGTTGCTCGCCAGCAAGCAGTTTCCGGTGGCAACCTTTATTCGTACCCGTGAAGAACTGGACTACTTGCAAGAGCCGGACATTTTCCACGAGATCTTTGGTCACTGCCCTCTGCTGACCAATCCCTGGTTTGCTGAATTTACCCACACCTACGGCAAACTCGGCCTACAGGCCTCCAAGGAAGAACGCGTCTACCTGGCGCGTCTGTATTGGATGACCATCGAATTCGGCCTGGTGCAGACGCCGCAAGGCCGGCGCATCTACGGCGGCGGCATTCTCTCGTCGCCCAAGGAAACCGTGTACTGCCTGTCAGACGAGCCGGAGCATCAAGCCTTCGACCCGCTGGAAGCCATGCGTACGCCTTATCGCATCGACATCCTGCAGCCAGTGTATTTCGTGCTGCCCGAGCTCAAGCGCCTGTTCGACCTGGCCCACGAGGACATCATGGGCATGGTCAAGCGCGGGCGGGAACTGGGCCTGCACGCACCGAAATTTCCACCGAAAGCCGCGTGAACCGCTGGTTTTGATTCCAATTGAGTCTGTTGCGCCTCGCGACTTTGCTTTAGCGTGGCTGCATCGACGTTTTCCAAATATCCGATCCGGGAACCCACCATGACCACTTTGAACCAAGCCCATTGCGAAGCCTGCCGCGCCGATGCCCCACAGGTCAGCGACGAAGAACTTCCAGTACTGATCAAGCAGATCCCCGACTGGAACATCGAAGTGCGCGACGGCGTGATGCAGCTGGAAAAGGTCTTCCTGTTCAAGAATTTCAAGCACGCCCTAGCGTTCACCAACGCCGTCGGCGAGATCTCCGAGGCCGAAGGTCATCACCCGGGCCTGCTCACCGAATGGGGCAAAGTCACCGTCACCTGGTGGAGCCATTCGATCAAGGGCCTGCACCGCAACGACTTCATCATGGCCGCCCGCACCGATGAAGTTGCCAAGACCGCCGAGGGCCGCAAGTAATGCATTTCGATGCCATCGGCCGCGTGCCCGGCGACCCGATCCTGGGCCTGATGGAGGCCTACGGGGCGGACAGCAACCCTGGCAAGTTCGACCTGGGCGTTGGTGTCTACAAGGACGCCCAGGGTCTGACGCCGATTCTTCAGTCAGTGAAACAGGCCGAGCAGTGGCTGGTGGATCGCCAGTCCACCAAGACTTACATCGGCGGTCATGGCGACGCCGCGTTCGGCCAATTGATGAATGCGCTGGTGCTGGGCGCCGATTCACCGTTGATCGCCGGCAAACGCGCCGGTGCCACCCAGACCCCAGGCGGCACCGGCGCCCTGCGCTTGAGCGCCGACTTCATCGCCCAGTGCCTGCCGGGCCGTGGTGTCTGGTTGAGCAACCCGACCTGGCCGATCCACGAAACCATCTTCGCCGCCGCGGGCGTCAAGGCCAGTCATTACCCCTACGTGGGCGCCGACAACCGCCTGGATTTCGAGGCAATGCTCGCCAACCTGGGCCAGGTGCCAAAAGGCGATGTGGTCTTGCTGCACGCGTGCTGCCACAACCCGACCGGCTTCGACCTGTCTCACGAGCAATGGCGCCAGGTGTTGGAAGTGGTGCGCAGCCGTGGCCTGCTGCCGTTGATCGATTTCGCTTACCAGGGCTTCGGCGACGGGCTGGAGCAGGACGCCTGGGCCGTGCGGTTGTTTGCCGAAGCGTTGCCCGAGGTGCTGGTCACCAGTTCATGCTCGAAGAATTTTGGCCTTTACCGCGACCGCACCGGTGCGCTGATTGTCTGTGCTCGCGATGGGGAAAAATTGACGGACATTCGCAGCCAACTGGCCAACATCGCCCGCAACCTTTGGTCGACGCCGCCGGATCATGGCGCGGCGGTGGTGGCGACGATCCTCGGCAATCCGGAACTCAGGGGCCTGTGGGCCGACGAAGTGGAAGCCATGCGCCTGCGCATCGCTCAACTGCGCGGCGGTCTGCTGGAAGCACTCGAACCCCACGGCTTGCGTGAGCGCTTTGCCCATATGGGGGTGCAGCGCGGGATGTTTTCCTACACCGGCCTGACGCCGGAACAGGTCAAGCACCTGCGCGAGCGCCATAGCGTCTACATGGTCGGCACCGGCCGGGCCAACGTGGCCGGCATCGATGCGACGCGCCTGGATGCCCTGGCGGTGGCGATTGCGGATGTTTGCAAATAATGGCCACCGTCGGCTGCTGATCTTGTGGCGCGGGAGCTTGCTCCCGCTCGGCTGCGCAGCAATCGTGTACAGGCCTGGCGCGGTGTACCTGGGACATAGCGTCGTTCCATCCGGGCGGCTTCGCCGCCCCAGCGGGAGCAAGCTCCCTCGCCACAGTGGATCAAAGCCGCCTCAGGTTATCCGCCGCCCTTGAGAAGTTATCCCCCCGTCCAGGCCCGGACAAACCGCCCGATATCTTCCTGTGGTGCCGTGCGCGCCTCTTTCTGCGGCGTGCCAAGGTAAAGGAAACCAATCACCTCCTCGCCGTCTTCAAGCCCCAGGCCCCGGGCCACATGCGGCGAGTAAGCCAGCTCACCCGTACGCCACACGCCGCCTATCCCTTGTGCATAAGCGGCCAGCAGAATGCCGTGTGCCGCGCAGCCTGCCGCCAGCAATTGTTCAGGCTTTGGAATCTTGAAATGGTCTTGCAACCGCGCAATCACTACCACCACCAGCGGCGCCCGTAGCGGGCCGTTGAGGGCTTTCTCCACGACGGCTTCGGGCACCAGCGGATCATTGAAGCGCGCTGCTTCGGCCAACAGCTCGCCCATGCGATGGCGTGCCTGCCCCTCCACCGTCAGGAACCGCCACGGGCGCAACTGGCCATGGTCGGGCGCGCGCATCGCGGCCGCGAACATGACTTCGCGCTGTTGCGGCGTGGGCGCCGGGTCAACCAGGCGTGGCACGGAAACACGGTTGAGCAAAGCATCTAAAGCCTGCATCGGCGACCTCCTGGAAAAATGTTCGGCTATTCTAGTGGCTGTTCCGTCAATCCGTTAGCCCGAATTCAGAGACAGGCAACGCCGGACGCCGGTTTACACGCCGCTTGTCGCAGGTAGAATGGCGCCCTTTCCTCTTTCAGACCGAGCGGACTTCATGGCGTTGCCGACCCTGCGGATCATTGGTTTCATCATCGGCATCTTCCTGATCACCCTGGCGATCTTCATGGTCGTGCCGATGGCCACGTTGCTGGTCTACGAGCGCACCGGCGACCTGCCATCGTTCCTCTGGTCAAGCATGATTACTTTTGTCGCCGGTCTGGCACTGATTCTTCCCGGACGCCCCGAGCACGTCCATCTTCGGCCCCGGGACATGTACCTTTTGACCGTCAGCAGTTGGCTGGTGGTGTGTGTGTTTGCCGCGCTCCCCTTCCTGTTGACCCAGCACATCAGCTACACCGATTCGTTCTTCGAAAGCATGTCAGGCATTACCGCCACCGGCGCGACGGTGTTGAGCGGCCTGGACACGATGTCGCCCGGAATCCTGATGTGGCGATCGCTGTTGCACTGGCTTGGCGGCATCGGCTTTATCGGCATGGCCGTGGCGATCCTGCCGCTGTTGCGCATCGGCGGCATGCGGCTGTTCCAGACCGAGTCGTCCGACCGCTCGGAAAAGGTCATGCCCCGCTCGCACATGGTGGCGCGGCTGATCGTGGCGTCCTATGTGGGCATTACGGTTCTCGGCACGCTGGCGCTCTGGTGGGCCGGGATGAGCCTGTTCGATGCGATCAACCATTCGATGTCGGCGATTTCCACCGGTGGTTTTTCCACCTCGGACCTGTCCCTGGCCAAATGGACCCAGCCAGCGGTGCATTGGGTCACTATTGTGATCATGATCCTCGGCAGCCTGCCGTTCGCCTTGTATGTCTCGACGCTGCGGGGCAATCGCCGGGCGCTGATCAAGGACCAGCAAGTCCAGGGGCTTATCGGCGTGCTGCTGGTCACCTGGCTGGTGCTTGGCACCTGGTATTGGGCGACCACCGACCTGCATTGGCTCGACGCGCTGCGGCATGTGGCGCTGAACGTGACGTCCATCGTCACCACCACCGGTTTCGCCCTGGGCGACTACAGCCTCTGGGGCAATTTCTCACTGATGCTGTTCTTCTACCTGGGTTTCGTCGGCGGCTGCTCGGGCTCGACCGCCGGCGGAATCAAGATTTTCCGCTTCCAGGTCGCCTACATCCTGCTTCGGGCCAACCTTAACCAACTGATCCACCCGCGTGCGGTGATCAAGCAGAAATACAACGGCCATCGCCTCGATGAAGAAATCGTGCGCTCGATCCTGACCTTCTCGTTCTTCTTCGCCATCACCATCTGCGTGATCGCGCTGCTGTTGTCGCTGTTGGGCGTGGAATGGATGACAGCGTTGACCGGCGCGGCCAGTACCGTGTCCGGCGTCGGCCCTGGGCTCGGCGAGACAATCGGCCCGGCCGGCAACTTCGCGCCGCTGCCGGACGCGGCCAAGTGGATCCTCTCAGGCGGCATGTTGCTGGGCCGGCTGGAGATCATCACGGTGTTCGTGCTGTGTATTCCTGCGTTCTGGCGTCACTGACCGGCTTGGCCACGCCCCGCGCCCGATAGTCGCCGGGCGTGGTACCGAACCAACGGCGGAAGGCCCGGAAAAAATTGCTCGGATCGGCAAACCCAAGCAAGTAGGCGACTTCCAGCAAGGTCATGCTGGGTTGCGCCAGGTATTGCTCGGCCAGTTCGCGTCGGGTGTCGTCCAGCAAACTCTGGAAACTGGTGCCCTCTTCCTGCAAGCGCCGCTGCAAGGTGCGCTGGGACAAGTGCAGCGTCTGCGCCACCACGTCACGCTTGGGCTCGCCCTGGGGCAGCAACCGGCACAGCACTTGCCGCGCCTGGTGAGTCACGCGGCTGCCTGAAAACCGCGCCAGGTATTCCCCCGCGAACCGGTCGTGCAACAGCGCCATGGCCTCGTTGGCCGTGGGCAGTGGTGTTTCCATGTCGTCCTGCTGGAAAATCAGCGCATCGTAGGGTGCGTCGAAAACCAGCGGCGCGCCGAAGGCCTGTCGATAAGGTGCAACGTCAACGGGTTCGTTGCCTTGGAACAGCACTTTCACCGGATGCAAAGTGCGCCCGGTCAGCCAACTGCACAAGGCCAGCGCGCAAGCCAGGGACGCTTCGGCACTTTGCCGGGTGGGCGGGAGGTGGTCGCCGTGCACCGTCAGGATCAGCCCATACCCTTCATCCAAATGGCGGAAGCTCAAGTCGGCGCTTTCGGCAATGATTCGTTGATAACGCACCAACCGGCGGAACCCTTCGGCCAGCGTCCGACTGGACATCAACGCGTAACCGACCACATGGAACGATGCCGGGCGCACCACCTTGCCCATGTTCAAGCCGATGGCCGCATTGCCCGACTGCTCCACCGCAAGCTGCCAGAGCCGTGTCATCGAATCCTGGGGAAAGCGCGCATCCGGATCGTCCAGCGCCTCGAAATCCAGCCCCAGTTGCTTGAACAGCGCCCGACAGTCCAGGCCGTCCATTTCCAACGCCTTGACAATCCCCATCGCCCAGCTTGAAGAAGTGGTTCGTTCGCTCATGACGTTTACTTGCATGACGAGCCGCAGGGTACGGCTGGATTTGCGGAGGATATCAGTGTCCTGTCATACGAACAGTATTTGTAAGACAGGACACTAGAGTGGCGCTGATTGTCACTGGCCGTTGCGAACGGCCGCTCTAGACTTGGTCATGAGCCATGAAACACCGGTCGCCAGAACAATAACCAAAGAGCCCGCAGTCTTGGAAAACACTAAACGATTCAACACCTTCGCCGAGTTTTATCCGTACTACCTCAGCGAACACCGCAACAGCACCTGCCGACGCTTGCACTTCATCGGTACCTCCCTGGTCCTGCTGGTTTTCGCCACGGCGCTGGTGGTCGGTGCCTGGTGGCTGTGGGTCGCCCTGCCGGTGGCGGGCTACGGTTTCGCCTGGGTCGGGCATTTTTTCTTCGAGAAAAACCGTCCTGCCACTTTCCAACATCCCCTTTACAGCCTGCTCGGTGACTTTGTCATGTACCGCGACATGCTGCTGGGCAAAGTCGCGTTCTAGGAGGGCTGTCAATGAATTCTCACGCACGCTTCACCCACATGCAGGACGGGACCCAGGAAGACTGGGCGATCATCGCGGCCGACTTCAGCGCCTATGCGCGGCAGCTGCCGGGTCGGGTTCTCGCTCATTTGAAATTGCTCGACGGCGATTTTGGCGGGTTCCCGGTGGATCGCATGACCCATTCCCTGCAAACCGCCACGCGCGCCTACCGCGACGGGCGGGACGAGGAGTACGTGGTCTGCGCCCTGCTTCATGACATCGGCGATACGTTGGGCACCTACAATCACCCGGACATCGCCGCGGCGATCCTCAAGCCGTTCGTCAGCGCCGAAAACCTGTGGATGGTGGAAAAACACGGTATTTTCCAGGGCTACTACTTTTTCCATCACTTGGGCATGGACCGGCATTTGCGCGAGCAATTCTGCGAACATCCTCAGTACCAGGCGACCATCGACTTCTGTGCGAAATACGACGCCGCGGCGTTCGATCCCGAATACGACACGCTGCCGTTGAGCTTCTTCGAGCCGATGCTGGAAAGGGTGTTCGCCGCGCCGAAGCAATCCATCTACAAGGCGGCGATGGCCGAACAGCCCTGAATTCTTGCAGACGCAGCCACGGGTTCTAAATGGGTGGATAGACAGGCCGGCGCTCTAGGCAGGCTCAGCCACTTTCAATTCAGCCTTGAGCAGCGCCTCCCGCGCCTGGGCGTCCGCCAACCGATACAGCTCGATCGTCCCATCCCAATGTTCGATCAGCGCCGTGCAGGATTCGACCCAGTCGCCGCAGTTAAGGTATTCCACCTCGCCCACCTTGCGAATCTCGGCATGGTGGATGTGCCCGCAGACCACCCCGTGCAACTCACGCTTCACGCATTCATGGGCGATGGCTTCTTCGAAATCGCTGATAAAACTGACGGCGGTCTTGACCTTGTGCTTGAGGTACGCCGACAGCGACCAATAGCCGTAGCCGTAACGGGCCCGCCAATGGTTGAGCCAACGGTTCAGCGTCAGGGTGAATTCGTAGGCCCAATCCCCAAGGAACGCCAACCAACGGTGGTAACGGGTGATGACATCGAACTGATCGCCATGGATCACCAGCAGGTGCCGGCCGTCGGCGGTGACGTGCACCGCTTCGTCCACCAACTGGATATTGCCCAGTATCAGCTTCGAATAACGCCGCAGGAATTCGTCATGGTTGCCGGTGACATAGATCACCTCGGTGCCGCGCTTGCTCATGGTCAGCAGGCGGCGAATGACATTGGTATGGGCCTGGGGCCAATACATGCCGCTGCGCAGTTTCCAGCCGTCGATGATATCGCCCACCAGATAGACCTTGTCGGCGTGGTAGCCCTTGAGGAAGTGCGACAGGTGTTCGGCCTGGCAATCCCGAGTGCCCAGGTGCACATCGGAAATCCAAAGGGTGCGTACACGTTGCTTGCGGCTGGGCCTGGCGAGCTCGGCGCTGGTCATGGGGGCAACCCTCTGATCGTTTTCACCACAGTGCACCCGAGCGGTTAATGCTCCGTGACAGCAATAAGTCGATTACATGACAGCGCGGGGCGCCGCGCCCTCGGTGTAGACTGGCCGCCTGACAAGGGAGACTGCGATGAGACCGATCCTCACGCTACGCCACTACAGCCACGATCTGATTGTCCACAGCCACGACCACGCGCAACTGGTGTTCGGGTTGTCTGGCGCGCTGGACTTCGAAGTCGAAGGGCGTGGCAGCCAGGTGGTGCAGCAGAGTTTCGTGGTGGTACCGGCCGGTGCTCATCATGCGTGCGGCAGCCCACGGGGCAGCCGTTGCCTGGTACTGGACGTGCCGGATGATGAATGGATCGGGCAATGCCTGGGCGACCATGCCGATGCCAGCCGCCGATTACTCGACAACAACACCCGCCTGCCCCTGGATGCGGGGCAAAGCCAACTGGTCAGTTGGTTGGCGGGCAGCCCGGTGGACGACCCGGTGATTGCACAGCAAGGCGCGGTACTGTTGCTGGCCAGCCTCAACGGCGGGCGTTTGGAAACCACCGGTGGCCGGCGCCTGCCCTACGCGGCGCTCAACGCTCACATCGACCAATATGCCGCTTATCCGCTACAGGTAGCGGACCTGGCGCAAGTCGCAGGGCTTTCCAGTGCTCGCCTGCATGCCCGTTTCGTCGCCGAATGCGGCCAGACACCGATGGAATACATCCGCAGCCGCCGCTTGCACAAGGCGCTTGAGCTGCTGCGTGACTCGCAGTTGGCGATCGGCGAGATCGCCCATCGCGTTGGCTACAGCTCGCAAAGCGCTTTTGCCGCAGCCGTGCAGCGCGAATTCGGCGTCCCGCCGGGCAAGCTCCGGCAACCGCGCTAGTCTCGCGCTAAAAATCGCTAGGATCGCGACAGACGAAGGCGCTTGGCAGCGGGCTTAATAGCCGAACGTCCCACCGTTGAACAAGGATTGCAATGACACCCCGTACCGCCCTCGGCGCCCTGCACATCGGCGCACTCATGTTCGGCCTCACCGGCGTGTTCGGTAAGCTCGCCGCAGCCTCGCCGGCCGTCATCGTGTTTGGTCGCGCGGTGTTCGCCGTGCTGGCGCTGGCGGCGTTTGCCCGGTTCGCCAGCCCTACCCGCTGGGAAAAGCTGCGGGGCCGGGACCTGCGCAGGTTGCTGCTTGGCGGGCTGTTGCTCACCGGGCACTGGGTGAGTTTTTTCATTTCGGTGAAAGTCGCCGGCGTTGCGATCGCCACCCTGGGATTCGCCAGTTTTCCGGCCTTTACGGTGCTGCTTGAAGGGCTGATTTTCCGCGAGCGCATCCGCGCCAACGAAATCCTCTTGGTGGTGCTGGTGAGCGTCGGCCTGGTGTTGGTCACGCCAACCTTCGACCTGGCGAGCGGCGCTACCACCGGGCTGCTCTGGGCGGTGGCCTCGGGGCTGTTGTTCTCGTTGTTATCACTGACCAATCGCGCCGGTTCCGGACACGTGCCCCCGGTGCAGGCCGCGCTGTGCCAGAACGTCGTGGTCGGACTCTGCCTGTTGCCAATGGCCGCGCCGCAATTGGCCGACGTTCGTCCGCTCGACTGGTTGTGGATCGGCCTGCTCGGGGTGTTCTGCACCGGCCTGGCCCATAGCCTGTTCGTCGCCAGCCTCGCGGTGATCAAGGCCCGCACCGCCGCGGTGGTGTTCGCCATGGAGCCGGTCTACGGCATCACCATCGCCTGGCTGCTGTTCGACGAAGACCCGACCCTGCGCATGTTGCTCGGTGGCGCGCTGATCATCGTTGCGATCGTGGTGTCGAGCCAGCTGGACGGCACAAAGAAATCCAGCGCCGGCGCCCAGGCCCCGTCTCACTGAGCCCGGTCACTGGATTCTGTCGTTGTGCCCCAGGTCGCGCTCCGGGTCGATCTGGTCGCGGACCCGCTGCTTGAGCACCTTGGCCTCGGGAAAACCTCCATCCGCCTTGCGCTCCCAGATCTGGGTACCATCGCAGCCAATGTGGAAAACCCCACCGGTGCCTGGTACCAGGGACACCTTGCCGAGGTCGTCGCCGAACGTGCTTAGCAGTTCCTGGGCCAACCAGGCGGCACGCAGCAGCCATTGGCACTGTGTGCAATAAGTGATGACGATTTCCGGTTTCTGCGCGGTCATGGGATCAACTCCTGGTTGCAAAGGCGTCGTTATACTACTCGCCTCTGATTGCCTACCCGGAATTGACGATGCGCCGCCTGCTGCCTTGCCTGCTACTTTTGCTATTGCCCCTGCTCGGCCAGGCCAACGAGCCCGCCGTCGAAACATCGCGCCCGAAGATCGGCCTGGTACTGTCCGGCGGCGCGGCCCGTGGCCTGGCCCACATCGGCGTGCTCAAGGCCCTGGAGGAACAAGGCATCAAGATCGACGCCATCGCCGGCACCAGCATGGGCGCGGTGATCGGCGGCCTCTATGCCTCGGGCTACAAGATCGACGAGCTGGAAAAACTCGCCCTGGGCATTGATTGGCAACAAGCCCTGTCCGATGCCCCGCCGCGCAAGGACGTACCCTTCAGGCGCAAGCAGGATGACCGGGATTTCCTGGTCAAGCAGAAACTGAGCTTTCGCGACGACGGCAGCCTCGGCCTGCCGCTGGGAGTGATCCAGGGACAGAACCTGGCCCTGCTGCTCGAAAGCCTCCTGGCCCACGCCAGTGATACCCGGGACTTCGACAAACTGCCGATCCCCTTCCGCGCCGTGGCGACCGACATCGCCACCGGTGAAAAAGTCGTGTTTCGCAAGGGCCACCTGCCCAAGGTCATCCGCGCCAGCATGTCGATTCCGGCCGTGTTTGCGCCGGTGGAGCTGGACGGCCGCCTTCTGGTGGACGGTGGCATGACCGACAACATCCCTTTGGATGTGGCTCGGGAAATGGGGGTGGACGTGGCCATCGTCGTTGATATCGGCACCCCACTGCGCACCCGCAAGCAACTGGTCACGGTGGTGGACGTGTTGAATCAGTCAACGACGCTGATGACCCGGCGCAACTCCGAAGAGCAATTGGCCACGTTGGGGAAAGATGACGTGTTGATCCAACCAGCCCTGGCAAGCTTCGGTTCCACCGACTTCGGACGAGCGCAGGAAATAGTCGATGCCGGTTACCGCGCCACACGGATACTCCAAACGCGCCTGGCGCACTTGCGTCCCGCCGAGCCGGCCGACGCCGAACTGCTGGCGGCGCGCACCCCGAGCGAGCGCACCCCGGTCATCACCGCGATCCGGGTGGAAAACGATTCGAAAGTCGGTGACGACGTGATCCGCTATTACATTCGCCAGAAGATCGGCGAGCCGCTGGACCTGGGGCGCCTGCAAACCGACATGGGCACGCTGTACGGCCTGGATTATTTCGAGCAGGTGCAATACCGCGTCGTACACAAGGGCGCGGACAACACGCTGGTGATCAATGCCCGGGGCAGACGCACCGGCACCGATTACCTGCGCGTGGGCCTGAGCCTGTCGGACGACATGCGCGGCGACAGCGCCTTCAACCTTGGCGCCAGCTATCGGGTCAACGGCATCAATCGACTGGGTGCGGAATGGCTGACCCGGGCGCAGATCGGCGACAAACAGGAGCTGTACAGCGAGTTCTACCAACCGCTGGATGTCGGCTCGCGCTACTTCGTCGCGCCCTATGGACGGTTCGAATCGCGCAACGTCGATTCGATCCTCGACAACGATCCGGTGGCCCAGTACAGGGTCGAGCGCTATGGCTTTGGTCTGAACCTGGGTCGCCAGATCGGCAACAGCGGGGAGATCCGCTTCGGTGTCGGCCAGGCCTGGGGCAAGGCCGACGTGCGCATCGGCGACCACGACCAGCCCAGCGAAAATTTCAATGAGGGATTCTACGAACTCAAGTACTCCTTCGACTCCCTGGACAACGTGTACTTCCCCCACGAAGGCGAAGACATCGGTTTGTCCTGGCGTCAGTACGAACCGGGCCTGGGTTCGGACCAGCGCTACCGCCAATGGGAATTCAAACTGGACAAGGCCCTGAGCAGCGGCCCGGACACGTTCATCCTGGGTGGTCGCTACGGCCGCACCCTCGATACCGCCGAAGTAGTGACCTCCAGTTTTGTCCTCGGCGGCGCTCGGCAATTATCAGGCTTTCGCGAGGACGGGATATCCGGCCAGAACATGAGCCTGATGCGCGCCGTGTATTACCGCAGGCTCACGCCTCGGGCCTACCTGCCGTTGGATTTCCCGCTGTATATCGGCGGCTCGCTGGAGCGTGGTCGGGCCTGGAACAACGACAACGAGTTCGACAGTGGCTACATCAACGCCGCCAGTATTTTCCTGGGTTTCGACACGCCGCTGGGCCCCTTGAACTTCAGCTATGGCGTAAATGACGACGATGAGCAGGCGGTGTATTTGAACCTGGGGCAGACGTTCTAAAGAACACAGCCCCTACCTAGTGGGAGCGAGCCTGCTCCCGAATGCGGTAGACCGGCTAGCACTGGTTGTGAATACACAACTGTCATCCCGAGCAGGCTCGCCCCCACACAGGATTCCCGTCGGCCTTGCAATCGCCTCAGCGAATCCCGGCGAGCAAAACCCGGGCGGTTTCCCTGAGCGGTTCATCGCCCTCTTGCAGCAGCTCTTCCAGCAACGTGATGGCGCTCTTCAGATCGCCCTCGTCGATGCAATTCTGGGCTTCTTCGAGTTTCTCCGAGTGCTCCGATGTGTGCGGTTCGAAGGAGACAGGTTCGAGGGAGAGGGATTCGAATTCGGGTTCAACGGGCGCTGGCTCCAACTCCAGCGCTTGCTCCTCATCGGCAAACCCATCGAGGAAATCATCGTCCAACGACTCCGTTTCCAACGGCGCGCCCCATTGCAGGTCCGTCTCATCGAAGCCCGATAGGGTCAGCGTATCGGCGGCAGCGGCCGGCGGTTTTGGGGGCTCTGGGGATGCCCGTTGGTCATCGGCCAGGTCCCAGCTGTTCTCCAGGGAAAGTCCATCCAGGTTCAACTCGAACTCATCGCTGGGCGCGGCCACAGGTTTCGGCGCGGGCACTGGTGCCTGGGGTTCTGTCGGCGTTTGCGTCGCAGCATTAACGAGGGTGACCCTGGGGTAACGCCTGCGGACGTCTTCCAGTGCCTGGCGATCGACGCCCTGGGCCGATAAATGGCTCTCCTGGGCCTGGAAGCCGATCACATCGCCCTGCTTGCCCAATACATCCAGCAACTTGAGGCCCAGGTCGGTACGGTCCGGCTCGGCCAGCAGTGCCGCGCGCAGCAGCCCCGCGGCTTCAGTGAAACGGCCATACGTCAGGTAGATCCCAACGCCCTCGAGCACGTCTCCCAAAGGCGCATCGCCATTGTTGAACGACGAGGCGACCTCGGGATGCTCTTTGTCGGCACTCTCGGCATAGGTTTCGGTGTCGTCATCCAGGGCCAGGTCCGGACGCTCGGCCAATGGCACAGGCCTCGTCACTTCCTGTTGTTGACGGTGACGAAGGAACAGCAAAAGCGCAAGCAACCCAACCAGCCCCACCAATCCCCCTACCCACAACCAGTCGACGCCTTCGGTTTGCGTCGCTGGTGCTGTCTCGTCCATCGGCAAGGCTTCGGCGGGTTCGGTTGATTCGGCAGGTTCCGGAGCAAGTTCCGAGGTGATCTCAGGTGACGATGCCTGGGTCAGTTGCGCCTGGAGATCGCTGATCTGCTGGCGTTGAGCGGCGATTTCCTGGTCCTGAGCCTGGATCCTGGCTTGCAGTTGTTCGATGGTCTGCTGTTGCTGCTGGCCTTGCAGCACACTGGCTGCCAATTGCTCGGCATTATTGTCGGGCGCGGCGGGAGCCGGGCTGACAGGACTTTGGGCTGGAGCAGGCAGGATGGCCGAATCGGGAAGCAACAAGCGTTGGCCGATGGAAAGTCGCTCGCTGCCGGGGTTCAAGACCTGAATCCCCTGCATCAGTTCATTGACCGATGCATTGCTGCCCGCATCGTGCAGGCGCTTGGCGATGATCCAAGGGTTGTCGCCCTGCACCACGGTGTAGCGTTTGCCCTGTGTGGCCGGAGGCGGCTTGATGGCTGCCTTTGTTTCGGCCGGGGCGGAAGGCTCATCAACAGACGGAGCTATGCCGGGCGCGCCCGGTGGATCGATCAACACGGTGTATTCGCGCAACAAACGCCCGTTGGGCTGATTGAGCTGCACCAGAAAGTTGAGAAACGGCTCCTCCACCGGTTTGCTGGACGTCACCCGAATGAAACTGCGCCCGCCACGCAGCACGGGGGTAAAGCGCAAATTATTGAGGAAGAATACCCGCTCCACGCCCGCACGACTGAAATCCTCCGCCCCCGCCAGGCTGGCGGACAGGTCGCCCTCGCTGAGGCCCGCCGCGTCAACCAAGGCGATATCGGCGCGCAACGGCTGGTTCAGAGCGGAATGGAGCGTGATCTCACCCAGCCCCAGCGCCGACGCCAGGGCTGGAAATCCCAGGACACCCACGACGACCGACACGTTGATCCAACTGCGCAACGTGGACTGCAAACTTTCAAGCATGGGTATCCCTTTGATCAACGACCTATGCGAAACGCTTCCAATACGATCGCTTAGTACTGGTTATAGTTCGCTAACCGTCGAATCTCAAAAGTCGGATGCCAGGGATATGCCTCAGGATTTTTCAAGGTTGGCCAGGATCGTGCCGTGAACCCGCATGCAAACCCGCATGTCCGCTTCATCGACGCCCTCGAACAACTCCCGGCGCAACTGCGTGGCAATGGTTTCGATTTGTTCGATCAGCGGTAACGCCGGGGCGCACAGCACGATTTTCTTGGCCCGACGGTCTTCGGCCACGGCTTGGCGTTGCACCAGCCCCTGGGTTTCCAGGCTATCGAGCAAGCGGGCCAGGGTCGGGCCTTCAACGGCGACGCTCTGGGCCAACTCGCGTTGGGTCGGCGCCTGTTCGAAACGGGCCAGGTGCAGCAGCACCAGCCAGCGCGCCTGGGACAGGCCCAGCCCGGCGAGACGACGATCCAGTTCGGCGCGCCAGCCTCGGGACATTTGCGCCAACTGCATGCCAAAACGGTGTTGATCGGTCAAAGGCATAAAAAACTCATCAAATCTGAAATAGAGAAAAACTAATTATTAGTCAGCTAAGCATGAGCTTGAGGTTCAGGCAAGGCTCGCACTGTAGTGAATCGTTAAAGGAATGTAACTGGCTGATCAGACTTCAAATTCCGATTGCAATGCAGCCCTGACGCAATACAAAACTCCTTCTGGGACACGTCCTACAAACAATGCGGCAACTTCCGATACGGGAGGCAACTCGCCCTCCCCATCGAGGAACGCATCCTGAACCTCGCCCATCAATTCTTCAGGCAGATCCAGCGCCTGCTCCAGGGACAGCTGTTGTTCGCCAATGGCCTCGGCCAGCATCGTGTAGACGTTCTTTTCCGAGCATTGCAACTGTCCGGCAATCTGCAGCGGGGTCATGCCGGCTCGAGCCAAGGTGATGAGTTCGTGGCGTACATCGGCCACCGCTGGCGGTGTCTCGGCTTCGCCGCCCAACACCTGGAGGAAGGCCTCGCCATAACGCTCCAGCTTGCGCGCGCCGACACCACTGACCCGGGCCATTTCCGCCAGGGAAGTCGGTTGGCTGCGGAGCATTTCCAGCAAAGTGGAATCGGGAAAGATGACATACGGCGGTACACCGTGTTCCTCGGCCAGCTTGCGACGCAGGGTGCGCAAGGCTTCCCACTGATCGCGCTCTTCGCCGCGCACCAGTTGGCTGGCCTGGCTTTTGCTGCTCTTGACCGCTGTCGCGGGCTTGAGGTCGCGGCGCAGCTCCAGGGTGACCTCACCCTTGAGCAAGGGGCGGCAACTCGCGCTCAGGCGTAAGCCGCCGTAGCCTTCCAGGTCGATGTCCACCAGCCCGCGGGCCACCAGTTGCCGGAACAATGACCGCCATTCGCTTTCGCTGCGGGCCTTGCCCACGCCAAACACTGACAAGTGCTGATGACCGAAGCCACGGACCTTCTCGTTGTCCTTGCCCAGCAGCACATCGACCAGATGCCCCACGCCATAACGCTGGCCCGTGCGATAGATCGTCGAGAGTGCCTGGCGGGCAGGCTCGGTGGCGTCCCAGGTCTCCACTCCATCGACGCAGTTGTCGCAGTGCCCGCAAGGCTGGGGCATTTCTTCGTCGAAATAGGCGAGCAGGGTCTGGCGTCGGCAGCGGGTTTCTTCGCACAGTGAAAGCATCGCGTCGAGCTTGTGCTGCTCCAACCGCTTGTGACGTTCATCGCCCTCCGAGTTCTGCAGCATCTGCTTGAGCATCACCACGTCTTGCAGGCCGTAGGCCATCCAGGCATCCGCCGGCAAACCGTCACGACCGGCACGCCCGGTTTCCTGGTAATAGGCCTCGAGGGACTTGGGCAAGTCAAGATGAGCGACGAAACGCACGTTGGGCTTGTCGATGCCCATGCCGAACGCCACGGTGGCGACCATGATCAAGCCTTCTTCGTTGAGAAAGCGCTTCTGGTGATAGGCCCGCAAGTCATTGGGTAGCCCCGCATGATAGGGCAATGCCGGGAAACCTTGTTCGCTGAGGAACGCCGCCACCTCCTCGACTTTCTTGCGCGACAGGCAATAGACAATGCCCGCGTCGCTGCGCCGCTCCGCGAGGAACGCCAGCAACTGCTTGCGCGGCTGCTCCTTGGGCACGATGCGATAGAAAATATTCGGGCGGTCGAAACTGGAGAGGAATCGCTCGGCGTCTTGCAGATGCAGCCGCTCAATGATTTCTTCACGGGTACGCTTGTCGGCGGTGGCCGTCAGCGCGATCCGCGGTACATCGGGAAACAGCTCCGCCAGTTGCCCCAACTGCAGGTATTCGCGACGGAAATCATGACCCCATTGGGACACGCAGTGGGCTTCGTCGATGGCGAACAGGGCTATTTCCAAGCCCTGTAGAAAAGCCAGCATGCGCGGCTGCACGAGGCGTTCCGGCGCCAGGTACAGCATTTTCACCTCGCCACGCTTGATGCGCGCCGCCAGGTCCCGCTGCTGCTCGGCGCTCAAGGTGGAATTGAGCGATGCGGCGGCGACACCCAGCTCTTCAAGCGTGGCGACCTGGTCATCCATCAAAGCGATCAGCGGCGAAACCACCACCGCCAGACCATTGCGCAGCAGCGCGGGCACCTGGAAACACAAGGACTTGCCACCGCCGGTGGGCATGAGCACCAGGGCATCGCCACCGCTGGCCACGCGCTCAATAATGGCACCCTGGCGGCCACGGAAACTGTCGTAGCCGAAGATGTCCTTGAGAACGCGTTGAGCCTGTTCGAGCATAGAAACTCCAAAATCACCAAAACATCCCTGCAAGGCTGGTTCAGAATCCAAAAGACTGCACCGACAAATCGTAAGTGGGCGTTTCGAACCGGCGGGACGCCGCAGGGCATCACAAAACGCGGCAGTATACCCGAGGGCTTCGTTGCGAAGGGGGTTGCTGACAAGAGGCGCTAGCGGCGAATGTTGGACAAGGCCCAAACCTGCCACAGATCGCCCTGACATTGAGTCATGCCCGGCCAACGAAGAGGCAAATCCACCACGCGGCTGGCCTGAGCGCTCAAGAAGGCCTAGAATTCCCGCATTGTTTATTCCCCAAGGTAGCCCGTAATGTCCTTCGCTGAGCAACTGACCCGCCTGCAAGTCTTCCTCGACGCCGATGAGCTGCACGAAGAGGCGCTGGATTACGTGGCCGCTCATGGCTATCTGACTGCCCTGTCGATCTGCGCGGAATCGGTGCCCGATCGTGAGTGGATCGACGCCCTGTTCGCCGAAGAACCGCACTACGCCGACGAAGCCCAGCGCGCTGAAATCGAAGCCACGCTGGTGGGCCTCAAGGCCCACATCGCGCGTCAACTGGCTTCCGATGAGGAATTCGAGTTGCCGTGCGAGCTGGACCTGGGCGACGACCCGGACGATTCGGAACTGCGCGGCTGGTGCATCGGTTTCATGGAAGGCGTGTTCCTGCGCGAAGCCGCCTGGTTCGAAACCGCCGAGGAAGAAGTCAGCGAAATGCTGCTGCCGATCATGGTCGGTTCCGGCCTGTTCGACGAGCAACCGGAGTTCGAAGACATTGCCAAGGACGCGAACCTGATGGACGACATGATCGTGCAGATCCCGGAAGCGCTGACGGCCCTGTACCTGCTGTGCAACGCACCGGACGAGAAGCCGGCGATTCTCAAGCCTCGCCACCACTGAGTCACCGGGTGCGCGCCCCTATCGGCAAGCGCCCGCTGATCCTGCGTTACGCTCTGCTGGCCGTCGGCTGGCTGAGCGTGGTGCTGGGGGTCATCGGCATCTTCATTCCCGTTCTCCCCACCACCCCCTTCCTCCTCCTGGCCGCTGCCTGTTTCGCTCGCAGTTCGCCGCGCTTCTACCAATGGCTGGTGGAACATCCCCGCCTCGGCCCGTGGATCGGCGACTACCTCAGCGGCAACGGCATCCCGCTCAAGGGCAAGATCTACGCCATCGGCTTGATGTGGGTAAGCATCCTGCTCTCGTGCTACCTGGTGCCATTGCCGTGGGCGCGGGTCTTCATGCTGACCAGCGCGGTGCTGGTGACGGTTTACATACTCCGGCAAAAAACGCTGCGCCGGCCCTGATGCAGAAGGTCGCGTAGCGTCGCAAAGGTTCTGCACCTTTCGTCGCGAATCGCTGCCGACCTGTCAACCTTGACAGTAGCCAGCGCGCCACGGTCGAGGCTCAATGTCATCATTTCGTCATGCTTCAACCATAGCGTCGCCCCAAGGAGCGTGGTCATGCCCGACATTTCCTTCCCACTCGGTTCCTACGCCAATCAAGTATCGCCTCGCGCCCGCCATGCAGCCAAACGGCTGCCCCCTACCGTGCGTGCCACGTTGCCCTGCCCCAGGTTGGAAGAGGCCTCCCCGCCGGATGTGTTCGATCCTGGCAAAGAGTTCGAAGTTGTTCACGTGCTGATCGAATATCCGCAAATGGCCCGCAACGACATTCTTAGGTGCTATTGGCTTGGGGAAGATTCGTTGGGGTGTACCAGCGGCAAATTGACCGTCTCCGACGTCTTCGAAGGCCGTCCGGTGCGGTTCGCGGTGGGGACAGAATTTGTCATGCCGAACATGGGCCGACGTGTCAGGGTGAGCTATACCCTGTGGCGCGCCGGCACGCGGGAATATGAATACTCATCGGAGCTCAACTTGTTGGTGCGTGAACTCATAGCATGACCCGTTCCAGCAGAGCCCTCCCGTAGCTGAATAGACAACACCCGGCACTTCGCCGGGTGTTGTCTATTCGGCTCAGCTTAAACCGTGTCCAGCTTCAAACTTCGCCCACCAAGCCTGCGAAAAACGTCACCCCTCCCAGCTCCCTACCGCTCATCCAAAACCTGCCCATACCTGTCGACTCTGACAGTAGCCAGCGCTGTCGGCTGGGAGTTTGATAGCCCATACGTCAATGGGCATTCGCCCGTTCTGCTCTTGGGAAAAATCGCCATGGATATACAATCCCCTGCCTTAAACCAGCTGTTTGAACTATATCCTGTGGTCATTCCGGGCTGGATAAGTCCGGTGAAACCGACAGGCATCGCAGATGGCGGAGTGCCCAAGAAGCTTTACGACTCATCGTCCGACGGACTGCTATGCGTGGTTGACCCATGGGCCGAACTCATCGGTCGTTCCTGGACAATGGCCGCGTTTGATCGAGTCGATTTATACGTCAATGACGGGCCGACCCCCGTTGATGGCCATACCGTTCTGCCAGGGCAGGAGCAAGAACGCATCCCATTGCATGTCACTCCTGGGAGATTGAATGAAGGGGTGAACAAACTGCACTATAAAGTCACCCGCGTTGGGAACAACGAAGAGCTCTCTCGACCGCTGAACGTTCTCTATCACCTGCAATCGCCGGGTGACCCATCACTCAGCGCGGATCTAGTCATTCCACTTGACGTTATTAGCGACGGCGTCAGCTTCGATAAGGCGGAGCAAGGGGTGGAGTTCGGATTCACTTATACCAACCGCCGAAACTACGACCATATCGATTTTTTTGTGGGCAACGTGACCGTCCCATTCGACGTGGCGGATGTTCCCCAGCCGGTTGCGCATACGTTGTTCACCGACACGTTCAGGCAGGCGGGGGACAACCCCGCCACGCCGCTGCGATTCACCGTCACCGACCAATTGGGCAATGCCAACGAGTCGAAGACCAGGCGCCTGGATATTCATCTTGAAGTTGCGTTGATCACCCCTACCCTCGACAGCGTAAAAGACCCCGCCGGCCAGGACATTCCCGACGAAGGCAGCACCACCAGCACCGCCTTGACGCTCTCGGGGCAGGCAAGCAAAGGAAAGCAAATCGAGGTATACGACGGTAGTGGGTCCAGCGCCGTTTCCAAGGGGACTGCAACCGCAGATGCAGCAACCGGCCTTTGGACCTTGGCCATCACCGTCCCCGCAGGAAGACGTCGTCTTTATGCCAAATCCCTTTACCACCCCACAAATGTGTACTCGAATGTACGCCACCTTACGGTGGCTGTGGCCCTGACGATCGATACCAGCCCGGTAAGATTCACCCAACCGGTGCACGTGACCACCGCATCCGAAGCGCATCCGTTCAGGCCGGATTTCTCGGACGTGCAGCGGCAAGCCTCCAATGGGAGTCCTCCGTACAGCTACACCTCCAGCAATCCCAGTGTCGCTTCGGTGAACGCCGCTGATGGCCGAGTCTTTATCGCACGCGCAGGGACCACCGATATCCGCGTCACCGACAGCACCGGAGCCAGCCTTGCCTACACCGTGACCGTCAACCAGGCTTGGGTGTGGGTTTTTTCCACGCACCGTATTAGCGGTGATAACGCAGAAAGGTGGCGGCGAAGTGTTTCCGGGGCGATAGCCCCTTCGCCGGGCACTCAGTTCACAGCCCTCGACGCCCGTTATGTGTTCCCCGCTGATTGGCGTTCCGCGGTTTATTACGGTGCCGTCGCCGGGCCAGATCGTTACTATCGATTAACTTGGTACGGTACCTGGGACACGACTAACCAGCTCCCACTCTATCGAGGCGTCGGCTACATCATATCGACGGCCAGTTCTCGAACCGTTGGCGCTTATCAATACATCGCGCTGACCTGGCTGAACAAAGAAGCCCTGCCGAACAGCAAGACACTGGCCCGGCAGTTGGCGACCTCCGGCCAAGTCTTCGACGGCATCGGCCAGTTGGTCGATGAGGCAACGTTGCAAGTGCGTCAGCCCGGCGCCATCGGCGACGATCAAGGCGATTCTCAGATCCCTATTCCTGATGAACATCACCAGGTCGAGGGGGCTACCGCCACACTCGTGACCTGGCGCGAGGGTTCGGTCTATCAATGGAAAGTAATCCTGCAACAGACGGATGCCGAAACCGTATTTGGCGGGGATCCCGCTCCGGAAGACGACACCCTGACCGTAGCCTCTAATCCCAACGCCATTCTCGCCACCTGGCTCGATGCGTCGGGGACGTATCGGTACCAGGTCATCCTCCAAGACAGCGTGGTGGACGCTTGACCGGCAGGAAACGCTGAACGAGGCCTGACAGGGTTCGTCATGCTTGAGTCCAAAGCGCCAGGCAGCACCCGGCACTTCGCCGGGTGCTGCCCACTTCGTTTCAGCTCAAACCGTGTCCACCTTCAACGAATGATCATTGAGCATTCCGTTGATGATCGTCGCCGTATCAGCCCCGCCAATCATTCCACCCGATCCCGGCGTCACCCCGTAATGGCTGGCAAGATCGATCCCGGCCAGGTCGATGGTCTGGTTCGGCGTGGCGCCCGCGGTGCTGCTGACGTCGATGCTGGTCACGACCGATGCGCCGGTTCCGGTGACGGTGAAGTGCAGGTAGTCGTCCAGGGACGCCGCGCTGCCGTTTTCGCCCAGTAGCAGTTGGGACAGGTCGAGTTTGTCCAGGCCCGGGATGAAGTCGGTGATGACGTCGTGGCCGCTGTTGCCAGCCTGCCATTGGAAGGTGTCCGCGCCGCTGCCGCCGCTGAGGATGTTATTGCCCAGGCCGCCAATCAAAATGTCGTCGCCGCCCCCGCCGTTGAGCACGTCATGGCCAAGGCCGCCATCGATGCGATTGCCCGAGCCGTCACCCGTGAGGGTGTCGTTGAAATTCGAACCAACGAGGTTTTCGATGCCGGCCAGGGTGTCGGTCCCGAGGGTGTTTTGCGCGGCCAGCAGGCCGAGGTTCACGGTGACGCCTGCCGTGGCATGGGCATAGCTGGCGGTATCGTTGCCGGTGCCGCCGTCGAGCAGGTCGTTGCCGACGCCGCTGTAGAGCACATCATCCCCTGCCCCACCGTGCATGGCGTTATTGCCGGTGCCCGCGCTGAGAACATCATCGCCACCGCCGGCGTTCAGCACGTTGTCGCCATTGCCGGCCAGCAGCACGTCGTCGCCCGCCGTCCCCGTCAGGGTGTGACCGGCTTGATAGCTGATGCCTACCCCGGCGCTATCGCTGCCACCGTGGTTGTCGCTGGCGGTGTAGGTGCCATGGAAATCCGGCGTGCTGTTTTGAGCGCCCGCGTAGTTGACCGTCAGGGTCAGTTGGTAGTTTTCCGAGCCATTGCCGTTGCCATTGCCAGGATTGGGAATGTTGGTCACATGGATCTGGTAATTGCCAGTCACCGCCGCCGTGAACGAGGCACCGTCGCCGATCGCGATGAAGGGCCCGCCATTCAAGGAGTACTCCATGGCGATGCGGCCCGCGGCCAGGTTGTGATCCAGTTTGAGGGTTTCGCCCTGCTTCAGGCTGATGTTGAGCCGGTCTTCATCGTTGGCGTTGCTGTTCGACACCGCCCCCAGCGCGCCACTGACCACCAGCACCGCTGTCATGCTCGCGGCATTGGCGACGAAGGCGCTGCGGTTCAGGTTGATCGACTGGACGTTGTTGCCGGCGAAGCTTGCGGTGCCGGTGCTGCCGGTGAAGTCCGCGCCCTTGGCAACCCAGCCTGTGTTGAAACTGGTCGGCGACGCGGTAAGCGGGTCGCCATTGGCGTCGCTGTCGTTGCCCAGCAACAGCTCACCGGGGACTACGATATTGCCCGACAGCACGTTGGTTATGACGTTGTCGTCGATCGCCACCGGCGGGCTGTTGGGTTGGACCTTGATGACCAGGTTGGAGCTGGCCAGGTCGCCATCGTTATCACTGAGGGTGTAGCCGATGTTTTCGGTGATCAACGTACCGGTGGTGGTCTGGGAGGTGTAGCTGAACGCCCCGGTGTCGAGGTTCACCACCAGAGTGCCGTCGTGGCCGGTGGCGATGCTGACCGTGTTGGTCGCCGTATTGAAGACCCCATGATTGGTGCCACCGCTGGCAGTCAGTGCTCCCTGGCCACCGTTGGCGTCCGGGTTGTAGCTGTAGGTCGTGCCGTCCACCAGGAGGCTTTTGACAAATCCGCCGTCGGCGCCGAACGAACCACCCTCCCCGAGCAGGCTGCCGGTGACCGGCACGCCCTGCACGGTACCGGAAAGCACCGAGTTGAGCTGGTTCAGGTCGGTGACCACGACCGCGTTTGTGTCGGTGTGGGTGCTGCCGTCGTGGGCCAGCGGATCGAGATTGATGTTTCTCGCGCCGCTGCCCAGTCCGATGGCGTAGTTCTTGATGCCATTGGCATCGAGAAAGGCTTTCCACGCGACCTCGTCCGCCGAGCCGATTTCGCCCAAGGTCGGCTTGCCGTCTGAAAAGAAGTAGCCAACGTTTTGTGCGCCAACCAGTTTGCCGGAGGTTGCGAACGCAGTCTGGGCCGTGGCCACCGCCGCGTCGTAATTGGTGTCACCGTGCGCTTTCAGCGCGGCGATCAGCGTCTTGGCCGTTGCAACGTCCACCCAGACGGCACTCTGGTCGGTGGCGCTGCCGCTGAAGGTCACCAGTTGGACTTTCACGTCGCCCATGTCGTCGTATTTGTCGAGCAAGGCGCTGACCGCCTGCTTGGCCAGGTCCATTCGCGAAAGCCCCGGGACACCGGAGGCATCTTTCATGCTGCCGGAGACGTCGAGCACGATCAGCAGGTTCGAGTCGATCTCGGTCGCCGTGACCGAACGCTCGGACGCGACAGCCTTGGGTACGTCATCGACGATGCTGACCACCAGGTTGCCGGTGGTGCTGTTGCCCAGGGCGTCAGTAGCCTGATAGGTGAAGTTCTCGGTCAATACGTTCGGGCCATTGTTGGCATTGGGCGACGTTGCCGCCGCAGACGTCAGCGTATAGGTGTAGGAACCATTGGGGTTGAGCGACAATTGGCCGTGGGCGCCGTTGGCATCACCCACCAGGGCGAACGTGACGGCTCCGGTTGCGCCAGTGACCGAGCCTACCAGGGAGCCAGTCGCGGTTTCGCTGGTGGAGCCTGGCTCGCTGCCGGTCGTGGTGCCGGGCGCCAGGTCCTGGCCGTCCTGTTTCAGGTCCAGGGCCTTTTCGTAGACGGTGATGTCATGGTCGGTCTCGGCAACCAGGCAACTGTTGTGCACATCGATGGTGATGGTTGTGGTGCTTTCATCGCCGTCACCGTCGCGCACGGTGTAGGTGAACACATCAGTTGCACCTGGCGCGCCGACGGAGTCCGGATTGCTGTGATAGACCGCATTGCCGTTGGCATCCAGCGTCAGGTAGCCATAAGCGCCATTGATCTGCGTATTGAGGCCGCCGTTGGCGGGGCTTGAGGTGTCGTTGCCAGCGCGCACGCCAACCACCGTGCCACCGTCGGCACCAAGCACGTCGTTGTGCAAAACGTTGCCGCTGACCGTCCCGCCCTCCACCACCGCGGCGGTATCGCAATGCGCCTTGGGCACATCGTCGACAATATTGATGACGATGGTGCTGGTGACGGTGTTGCCGAGTGAATCCGTGGCCTGATAGGTAAAGCTTTCACTCAGTTCATTCGGGCCATCGTTGGCGGCGGGCGTTGTCGTGGCGGGCGACGTCAGGGTGTAGGTATAGGAACCGTCCGGGTTGAGCAACAGTTGACCGTGGGCGCCGGTGGCATTGCCGACCAGGGCGAACGTGACGGCGCCAGCGGCACCGGTCACCGAGTCCAGCAGGCTGCCGCTGGCGGTTTCGCTGGTGGCGTTCGGCAGGCTACCGGTGACGGTGCCGGGGGCCAGGTCCTGGCCGTCCTGGTTCAGGTCGAGCGCACTTTCCCGCACGCTGACTTCATCATCCGGTGCGGCGACGAGGCAGCTGTTATGCACGTCGATGGTGATGGTGGTGGTGCTTTCGTCACCGTCGGCGTCGCGCACGGTGTAGGTGAACACGTCGGTGGCACCCGGTGCGCTGACGGCATTCGGATTGCTGTGGTACACAGCGTTGCCATTGGCGTCCAGGGTCAGGTAACCATAGCTGCCGTTGATCTGGGTATTGAGGCCGCCGACGGCCGAGGTCGAGGTATCGCTGCCAGCGCGAACGCCGATCACCGCGCCGCTTGCCGCAGGCCCATCGGCACCGCCCTCATCGTTGTTTAGAACGTTGCCGCTGACCGTCCCGCCCTCATCCACCGAGGCGGAGTCGGCATGAGCGGTAGGCAAGTCATCGACAATGTTCACGTCCAGGTTGCCGGTGGCCGTGGTGCCGTTATCGTCCGTGACCACCACGGTAAATTGCTCGCCAAGGCTGTTGGCGCCGCTGGCGTTGGGATGGGCTTCGTTGTCGAGCAAGGTGTAGCTGTAGCTGACCACGCCCGTGGCGGCGTTGAAGCCGGTCACGGTCAGGGTATTGCCCAGCGCCGTGGTGATCGATTGTGGAAATCCGGCGGCCACGCCACCGCTGACCACGGTGATGCCGCCAACGCTCAGGCTCTGCACGCCGTCCAGCGCGGTCACGGTGAAGGTGCCGTTTTGCGTCAGCGCCGACGTGTCCGGGCTGCTGCCGTCGTCGAGGTTGTTTTCCTGGACCGTGAGCTCGCCGCCATCGGTGTCCAGGCCGTCGATGATCACCGGGTCGTCGTTGTTGTGGACTTGCAGCACCAGGTTCGCGGTGCTGGTGTCGCCATCGGCGTCGGTCAGGGTGTAGGTGAAGGTTTCCGTGCCGCTGCCGCCACCATTCAGGCCTTTGAAATCGGTATCGGACGCATTGAGCGTGTAGGTGTAGGACCCATCGGCGTTCAGGACGAGGGTGCCATAGGTGCCGGTGAACGTTCCGGGCGTGATCGGATCGGACGCCACCTGATCGGCGCCTTGGGTGTCGTTGGGCAGCACGCTGCCGGTGAGGGTCAGGTTGCTTTCCGACGCGGTGCCGGTGTTGCTGTCGTCCACGGCGTTGGGCACGTCATCGACGATATTCACGTCCAGGTTGCCGGTGGCCGTGGTGCCGTTATCGTCCGTGACCACCACGGTAAATTGCTCGCCCAGGCTGTTGGCGCCGCTGGCGTTGGGATGGGCTTCGTTGTCGAGCAAGGTGTAGCTATAGCTGACCACGCCCGTGGCGGCGTTGAAGCCGGTCACGGTCAGGGTATTGCCCAGCGCCGTGGTGACCGATTGTGGAAATCCGGCGGCCACGCCACCGCTGACCACGGTGATGCCGCCAACGCTCAGGCTCTGCACGCCGTCCAGCGCGGTCACGGTGAAGGTGCCGTTTTGCGTCAGCGCCGACGTGTCCGGGCTGCTGCCGTCGTCGAGGTTGTTTTCCTGGACCGTGAGCTCGCCGCCATCGGTATCCAGGCCGGTGATGATCACCGGGTCGTCGTTGTTGTGGACTTGCAGCACCAGGTTCGCGGTGCTGGTGTCGCCATCGGCGTCGGTCAGGGTGTAGGTGAAGGTTTCCGTGCCGCTGCCGCCACCGTGTAAGGCGACAAACTGCGGATCGCTGGTGTTCAGCGTGTAGGTGTAGGTGCCATTGGGATTGAGAACCAAAGTACCGTAGGTGCCGGTAAATGTGCCGCCAATGATCGGCCCGCTGTCAGGGCCGGTGGGAATGCGGTCCGCACCCTGGTGATCGTTGGGCAAAACGTTGCCGGTCAGGCTCACGAGGGTTTCCGACGCGGTACTGGCGTGGCTGTCGTCGATCGCCTGGGGCACGTCGTCGGTGATGTTGACGTCCAGGCTCCCGTTCGCGATATCACCGTCGGTGTCGATTGCCACCACCGGGAATTGCTCGCTGATGGTGTTGGCACCACCGCCCGCCGGATGCGCCTCGTTGTCGGTCAAGGTGTAGCTGTAGGTGACGACGCCAGTGGCGGGGTCGTATCCGGTAATCGTCAGCGTGTTGCCCAGGGCCGAAGTGATGGACTGCGGGAAACCTGCGGGCACGCCGCCGGTGATGACGCTGATGCCGCCGATGCTCAAGCTGCTCAGGCCGTCGGGAGCCGAGATGGTAAAGGTGCCGTTTTGCACCAATGCACCAGCATTACTGGCGGTGCCGTCGGCGAGGTTGGCCTCGTTGGCGGTCAGTTCGCCACCGTCCACGGTCAGGCCGTCGACGGTGACGGGGTTGTCTGGGGTTTCAGGAATGACCGGCGCAACGGCTGCGCCGTCGCCATCCGGGTCAGCCGCCACCTCCAGCAGCGGAAATTCGGGTATGCCATTGAAGCCTGCGGTGGGGAAGCCGATCAGGGGATCGACCTGCCCACCGACTTCTTCCAGCAACACAAAACTGTGCCCGCCGCCCACTGCGCCGGGGTTGCCGCCCTCGGCCCCGGCGGCCGTGGCCTCGCCAGTCTGGGTCGGGTCGGCGCCGGCCGCGATGGCTTGCTGCAGCTTCTGCACATCGGTCAGTTGGGCCTCGCTGGGCGTCGGCGTTTGCGGCGTGTCCACCCGCGGCGCCTGCTGATCGGCGAGCAATTGTGGGGTCAAGGTCAAGTCGCTGCCGCGACCCAGGGTCAGCTCATGGCCGTTCTGCAACTGCACCGCGACAGCGCCTTCGGCCCCGGTGACCAGGTGCTCGCCGGCATACAGCCGGTCACCTTCGACCAGAGGACGCCGCAGCCCGCCGACGTCCTGTGCGAAAACCTGCCCTACCACCTTGCTGACGGTACCGATGAGCGCTGCCATGTGCATTCCCTCCGCTGCCAACCACAGTCGGCACCTGTCTGGGTGAAGATCGGTGCTGGGTAGCCGCCAGAATTTGGAAAATCTGCCAGCTTTCGAGACCGTACGAGGGACAGTCAAATTGCCATAACGACAAAAAAACGTCACTCAAAACTGTCTCACTTTTGAACCCTTCAGCACCTCTTCACATCGTTTCAAAAATTATGTGGAACTTTTTATTGACGCCTACAAACCGACGCAACCCTTATTCGGCGAGGCTTTCGCTTTGAACAATGTGCTGGATTTTTCCAAGCTCATAAGTTTTTTTTGGAATAACTCTTATGAGAAATTCTTCTTAGGTTTTTCCTAGGATGTTCTTAGCTGTGTTGTTACAAGGTTGAAACGGTTTTGATCTTTTAAACGTCAATATTCTGGCGACAACGAAGTACAACAGACCTCAGGAGAAGCACCCCATGCGCGTTCTTACCCCCCTCTGCAGCGCGGTTCTACTGGCCATGGCCTGCTCCTCTCAGGTTCAGGCGATGTCCCTGACCGAGGCGATCCAGAGCACCATCGCGACTCACCCGGAACTGGCGCAACGGGTAGACAGCCGTCTGTCGGCCAACGAGGACGTGAAGGTCGCCAGAGGAGGCTTCTTTCCGTCGGTGGATTTGAACGCCGGTTATGGCCGTGGCTACAGCGACAACACCAATACCCGGGCACTGGGCAACCATCACACCAACATCCTGACCTACACCCAGTCGGAGCTGCGCCTGCGGCAGATGATCTTCGACGGTTTTAATACCGCCAATGAAGTGGAACGTACCCAGGGCGTGGTCAATTCCCGGGCCTATTACGCCCAGGGCACCGCGCAGGATCTGGCGCTGCGGACCATCGAGGTCTACCTGGAAGTGCTCAAGCGTCGCGAACTGGTGACCTTGGCCAAGAACAACCTGCAAGCGCACCTGCGCGTCAATGACCAGATCGGCCTGCGCACCGAGCGCGGCGTGGGCAGTACCGCCGACTCCGATCAGTCCAATGCACGTCGGGCCCTGGCGGAAAACAACTACGACACCGCCCAGGTCGACCTGGCGGACGCGGAAGCAAATTTCTACAGCGTGGTCGGACGCATGCCCGATGAGCTGGAAACCCCACCGTCCACCAAAGGCGAGATCCCCGTGGACCTGCGCGAAGCCCAGCAAAGCATGGTGGATAACAACCCGTACCTGAAATCGGCCCAGGCCGACATCCAGTCCGCCGAAAGCCAATACGAGGTGGCGAAATCACCGTTTTATCCGCGCTTCGACGCCGAAGCTGCCGTGGGCGCCAACAACAACCTGGGTGGCGAGGAAGGCCACGACAACAACTGGCGGCTGGGCGTGGTGATGAACTACAACCTGTTCCGCGGCGGCAGCGACAAGGCGCGGCTGGCGTCCAACGCCCACCAGATCAACCAGGCGATGGACATCCGCAACAACGCACTGCGCCAGCTCAACGAAGACACCCGCCTGGCCTGGAACGCAATGCTCAACGCCCGCAAACAGACCCCGACCGCCCGGGAATACGCCGACACCACTTCTCGTGTGCGCGCGGCTTATCAAGATCAGTTCGGCCTCGGCCAACGCACACTGCTTGACCTGCTCGACAGTGAAAACGAGCTGTATAACGCCAACCGCCGTTACACCGAGGTGCGCTACACCGAGGAGTATTCGATGTACCGGGTGTTGGCGAACATGGGCCTGCTGCTGCAGAAACAACGGATCGTGCTGCCGGCCGATGCGGTCGCGCAGACCGAAGTCAAGAACCAGGCACGGCTGCCGGAACTGAAGTAATCCAGTGGGAGTGATCAGCATGACCCGCATGGAACCGGCAATTCCCGGCACCGACCCGCGCTTGAACTTCGATGATCCCTTGCTGGACGGCTTGTTGATCCTCTGCAAACTCCATGGCGCGACCGTCAGCCGCGCCAGCCTCAGCGCCGGGCTTCCTATGGCGCACCAACGTCTGAGCCTGGACCTGCTGCCTCGCGCAGCGGCCCGGGCCAGTTTGCAGGCGCGGCTGTTGCGCCGCGAGCTGGGGGATATATCGGCGCTGAATTTGCCAGTGATGCTGATCCTCGCCGGGGGCCGCTGCGCGATATTGCGGCGCTGGGGCGAGGACGGTCGCGCGCTGATCCTGCCCAGCGAGGCCGATGGCGGTGAACAATGGGTCAGCCGCGAGGAACTGACCACCGATTACAGCGGCCAGGCGCTCTTCGCCCGGCCGCGCCATGAGCTTGAAGACCTGCGCGCGCCCCTGGTGCCACGGGTCGAAGCGTGGTTTCGCGACACCTTGAAACTGTCCCGCTGGCTGTACAGCGACGCAATCCTGGCCAGTTTCCTGATCAATCTGCTGGGCTTGATGGTGCCGCTGTTCGTCATGCAGACCTACGACCGCGTGGTGCCGAACCAAGCCACCTCCACGTTGTGGGTGCTGGCCGTCGGGCTGTTGATCGGCACCGGTTTCGAGCTCGTGTTGCGGGTGGTGCGTGCTCATCTGCTGGACACCGCCGGCAAGAAAACCGACGTGATTCTTTCCGCCACCCTGTTCGAGCGCATCACCGGCATGGCCATGAAAGCCAAGCCGGTGACCATCGGCGGATTCGCCCAAAGCATCCATGACTTCCAAGGGCTGCGGGAGTTTCTTACCGCCGTGACCCTTACCAGCCTGATCGACCTACCCTTCGCCCTGCTGATGCTGGTGGTGATTGGGCTGCTGGGCGGTTGGCTGGTGGTGATTCCGGTGGTGGCGTTTCCCATCACCGTGGTATTCGCGATGATCATCCAGGCGCGCCTGCGCGACACCGTGCAAAAAAGCCTGGCCCTGGGCGCCCAGCGCCAAGCCCTGCTGATCGAAACCCTCGGCGGCCTGGAAACCCTCAAGGCCTGCAGCGCCGAAAGCGAACGCCAGCATCAGTGGGAAAGCACCCACGGCGCCCTCACCCGCCTCGACAGCCATGCGCGCAATCTTTCGGCCCTGGCGACCAACGGCACGTTGTTCCTGCAACAACTGGCGGGCATGGCGACCATCGTCGCCGGGGTCTACAGCATCATCGCCGGCAACCTCAGCGTCGGCGCACTGGTGGCGACTTACATGCTCGGCAGCCGCGTGCTGGCCCCGCTCGGGCAGATCGCCGGGTTGATCACCCGCTACCAGCAAGCGCAGCTCACCATGCGCAGCACCGATGCCCTGATGGCCTTGCCCCAGGAGCGCGACGCCAAGCAGCGCCCGCTGGACCGAACCCAATTGCAAGGTGCCCTGGACGTCAGCGGCATCACCTTCCATTACAACGGCCAGGACGCTCCGGCGCTGGCCGATGTCAGCTTCAGCCTCAAGCCCGGCGAACGGGTCGGGATCATCGGCCGCAGCGGCTCGGGCAAAAGCACCCTGGCGCGGCTGGTGATGGGGTTTTATGCGCCGGAGCAAGGCCAGTTGCTGTTGGACGGCCTGGACTTGCGGCAACTGGACGTTGCCGACTTGCGTCAGCAGATCGGCTATGTCGCCCATGACTTGCCGCTGCTGGCCGGCAGCCTGCGGGACAACCTCACCCTCGGCGCGCGCTACATCAGCGACGGGCGCATGCTGGAAGTGGCGGAACTGACCGGCGTTACCGAATTGGCCCGTCAACATCCCCAAGGCTTCGACCGCCCGGTGGGCGAACGCGGGCAACTGCTGTCCGGCGGCCAACGCCAGGCCGTGCTACTGGCCCGGGCCTTGTTGCTCGACCCGCCGATCCTGCTGCTGGACGAACCCACCAGCGCCATGGACAACAGCAGCGAAGACACTCTGCGCCAGAAGCTTCATACCCATGTGCAAGGCAAGACCGTGCTGCTGGTCACCCACCGTACCTCGATGTTGAGCCTGGTTGACCGGTTGGTGGTGCTGGATAACGGGCGGATCGTGGCGGACGGACCGAAGGACGCGGTGATCGATGCGCTGCGCAAGGGACGGGTGGGCTCTGCTGCGGTTTAGCTGCCAACAAATACCTTTGTGGCGAGGGGATTTATCCCCGCTGGGCCGCGAAGCGGCCCCAAGACAGTCAACTCAATCTGTCTGGTACACCGAGGTGTCAGGGTTTAGGGCTGCTTCGCAGCCCAGCGGGGATAAATCCCCTCGCCACAAAAGCAGCACTCAGTAAATCTCATATAGCCAACGGGTACCGCCCATGTCTGCTCAAACATCCGATTCAGCCGCCCGAAGCTACTTCGGCAGCTTCAGCAAAAGTGCTGAAAGCGAGTTCATGCCGGAAACCGCCGGCGCCACGCTGCAGGACTCGCCCCGTCGCTCGCGGGTCACTGTCTGGCTGGCGGCCGGGCTGATTGTCACCGGGCTGGTCTGGGCGAAACTGGCGGTCCTGGAGGAAGTCACCACCGGCGAAGGCAAAGCGATTCCATCGAGCAAGATCCAGGTAATCCAGAACCTGGAGGGCGGCATCGTCACCGAGATTTTCGTGCGCGAAGGCCAGATGGTGAACAAGGGCGACACCTTGCTGCGCCTGGATGACACGCGCTTCCTGTCGAACAAGGGCGAGAGCGAGGCCGACCGTTATGCGTTGATGGCCCAGGTCGAACGCTTGTCGGCGGAGGCCGAAGGACGGCCATTGCAGTTATCCAGCGAAGTGACCGGCAAGGCGCCACAAGTGGCCGAGGACGAGCGTGCGCTCCATGAGCAGCGCCAGCGTCGCCTGGCCAGCGAGCAACGGACCTTGACCGAACAATTGCGGCAGAAAACCCAGGAACTGGCGGAGTTTCGCTCCAAGCAAGGCCAATTCAGCTCGGCACTGGCGTTGCTGCAGGAAGAGATGAACATGTCGGCGCCGCTGGTGCGTACCGGGGCGGTGTCGCCGGTGGAGATTCTGCGGCTCAAGCGCAGCGCGGTGGAAATCCGCGGCTCGCTCAACGCGACCACCCTGGCGATCCCTCGGGCCGAGTCGGCCATCAATGAGATCAAGAGCAAGATCGACGAATCGGAACAGACCTTCCGCTCCGACGCGGCCAAGGAGCTCAACGAGAAACGCACGGAACTGTCGAAAATCACCGCCTCCAGCATCGCCATCGATGACCGCGTGACCCGCACCACCGTAGTCTCGCCGGTGCATGGGGTAATCAAGCAAATGAAGGTCAACACCATCGGCGGCGTGGTCCAGCCGGGCAGCGACATGATCGAAGTCGTGCCCTTGGAAGACAACCTGCTGATCGAAGCCAAGGTCCGCCCACAGGACGTCGCCTTCCTGCACCCAGGCCAGAAAGCCATGGTCAAGTTCAGCGCCTACGACTACACGATCTATGGTGGGCTGAGCGCCAAGCTCGAGCTGATCGGCGCCGACACCATCACCGACGACAAGGGCAACAGTTTCTATTTGATCCAGGTGCGCACCGATAAGAACCACTTGGGTGGGGACGCGAAACCGTTGCTGATCATTCCGGGAATGGTGGCGACGGTGGACATCATTACCGGGGAGAAAAGTGTGTTGGACTACCTGCTCAAGCCGGTGTTGAAGGCGCGGACCGAGGCGATGCGCGAGCGGTAGGCTTTGGCTGGGATCTTCGGTGTCTGGGCTATCACCATCGCGAGCAAGCTCGCTCCCACATTGGATTTGTGCTGACCACTAACCTTGAGTGCACTGGAGATCAACTGTGGGAGCGAGCTTG